>CANBZV010000066.1 GCA_947373945.1 Moraxellaceae bacterium | reverse complement strand
GTCGAATTTGTTGTTGTAGCGCCAGTTCGGCTTGTTTGTCGCGGGTAATATCGCGAATAGTGGCCTGAATGACCTGCCGACCAGCAATAGTCAGCAAGGTCAGTTGGATATTGCACGGGAACTCTTCGCCACTCAGGCGTTTATGTGTCCATTCAAAAAAATGAGAGCCGTGTGCCATGGCTTCGTGCACCATCGCCATCGCTTTTTCAGAGGATAAACGGCCATCGGGTTGATAGGTGGGCGAGACATCCATTGGGCTTAAGGCTAAAAAATCGGCCTCTTGTTCAGCGCCAAATAATGCCAGTGCCGCCTGATTAGCCGAAGAGAAGGAGCTCAGTGTTTCTGGGTCGCTGGTGACAAGCGCGTCTTTGCTTTTGCTAAATAATAAACGGTGGCGCTCCTCGCTTTCCCTAAGTCGCTCTTCCGCTTGGGCCCGCTCTATCGCAATCGCGGCTAACTGGGCAGAGGCGACAATGGTCTCAATATCATGTTGTGTCGGCGTGTAAATACCCTGATGAGACATGGCGAATGTGCCTAGGATATTGCCAGCGCTATTGAAAATAGGTTCTGACCAACACGAGCCAATACGCGCATCGGCCGCGAGTTGCCGATATTCTTGCCACAAGGGGTCTGTTTGCGTATCGGAAACGATAATGCGTTTTTTCAGCGCGACAGCGGTGCCGCACGATGCTGCATTAGGGCCAATTGCCGCGCCATGAATCGCGTTTACATATGCAATTGGTAAAGAGGGTGCTGCCCCCACTAGTAAGTGTGTGCCATCAGTATTTAGCAGCAAAATGCAGCATAAAATGGTGGGGTGTGTTTTTTCGACATCCTCAACAATGGTTTCCAGTATATGCGCTAGTGAGGCGCCCATCGAAATTAACGACAAGACTTTACTGCGCGATTCATCACGCGATTTGGCGAGTTGTTGCGCCGTAATGTCTTCACAAATGCCGAGCAAAAAATCGGTTTTTTGGTCTTTATGATTGATAATAGGGACTTTTTTGGTATGTAGCAGCATAGTGCCACGGCTTTTGGTGACGGACTCTTCTATTGCTATATCAATTAATCGCTGCTCATTGGCGACACGTTGATCGTCAGCTAAAAAAAGATCGGCTTGTTCTTTGGGCCATAAGTCGTGTGTGGTTTTGCCGAGGACAACTGCTTTAGGAACTTCAAAAATTTCTTCGGCGGCTTTATTCCAGACACTGATACGAAAGTTGTCGCGGGCATTTTTGGCAAACATGGCGATAGGAATATTGTCGATCAGAGCATGTAGAAACGATGTTTCGGTTTCCAGTGTCGTGACTGTATTACTCAGGGAGGCATTTTTTGACTCTAACTCAGTGATATAGGCGTTCAGCTTCTCAATAACAGCATCAGTTGATGAGTCGGCGGCTGAAGATGATGCAGGAGGGCTATTGGTTTTTTTTCCCATTTCCTATTTTCCTACACAAGGGAGGAGTCAGTTTTTCTGATTTTTTGATATTCGTAATCTTTAGCCTATACCTCAATAGCCTTGATTGGCAATCTTATTCTGTGACAGCGGTTTGATATTGTGGGCTAAAAATAAGTCGGGTAATCACAGTGGCGACGACAGAAAGGCAGAAAAAAGCCGACTGATGTCGGCTATTCTTAAATAATAGCAACATGGCTTTTTCGCTATACGCAATAGCGAGTTAGCCAGTGTGTTTTCAGGCATTAGAAGTGATATTCGGCATTTGCACTAAAAGCCTTAATGCTACCCAAGCCAGATTTTTGGGTGTCAATATCATAGTCTTCATACATCACACGGAATGTGGCGCGCTCGGATACTTGATAAGACATGCCTACACCAAGGTGAAAGTCAGAGTCCCTTGTTGTACCTTCGAGGCAGCCAACCCCTGTGGCGCATGAAGTAAAGTCTGATGTCCATCCGATCACGCCCAACTTAGCGAGCAATGATAATTCTGGGTTTAAAGGCAGTTTAGTCACGAGATCAAACGTAACGCCAGTGACATCAAACTGATAAGTGTCTACAGCAGCAGTAGCTTTGTAACTGCCAAAGTCGGTATAGCCAACTTCAAGACCAAAGTTTTCATCGAAGTCGACACCGCCATAGACGCTTGCCATGATTTGTTTGTCGTCACGGTCAGTAATAGGGCCAGAAAAAGTGTAAATACCCGCCTCGTCAAATTCGCCCGTTCCTTGTCCCAATGCCATACCCACATAGGTGCCATGATCATTAGCTTCTACTGTCGCAGATGCTAAGAGAGACAGTATTAAGGCTGCCTGAGCTAAACGAATATGTTTCATGTTTTCTAGTCCTAAAAGAGCATTTGGGGTGGTTATCGAGCATCTTGTTCGATGGTGAATTGTAATTAAGTGTGTATAAAAATACTACGGATAATAAAAAAGCGACTTAGGCAGTCGCTTTTCTAGGTTAGCTAAATTGAAGGTTTGAGCGCTTATTAGCTAAACGCTCAAGTCCAAAATGCTAGTTTTGCTGTTCTTTGGCGATAATCTCGGCCACAGTCAACGCGGTCATATTAACAATACGACGCACCGTCGCTGATGGCGTCAGAATATGCACTGGTTTGGCTGCGCCCAACAAAATAGGGCCAATAGTCACGCCACTGCCTGACGATGTTTTTAACAGATTAAACGCGATATTCGCGGCATCGAGAGTCGGCATAATCAGCAAGTTGGCATTGCCGGTTAAACGCGATTTCGGGAAGGCAGCATGACGAATTTCTTCGTTTAACGCGGCATCACCGTGCATTTCACCATCCACTT
Organism: Moraxellaceae bacterium; assembly: GCA_947373945.1. GTDB lineage: Bacteria > Pseudomonadota > Gammaproteobacteria > Pseudomonadales > Moraxellaceae > Agitococcus. The sequence goes on along the minus strand of CANBZV010000066.1, from coordinate 9,005 downwards.
CCAGCTCAGGGGCGTTAGCACGAATCAACGCAAAAGCATGACGCATTTTTTCCGAGCTTGGTGTGTTTTCAGTACCAAAGTTCGAATGCGACAATAAGGCAGCTTTAGGTGTCAGGCCAAAACGACGCACTTCTTCAGCAGCCAACAACGTCATTTCGGCAACTTGTTCCGCCGTAGGTTCAGGATTGACGTAAGTATCCGCAATAAACAAATTGCGGTCTTCTAACATCAACACATTCATGGCGTAGAAGTTTTTGGCGTTAGCACTCAAACCGATAATGTCCGAGATATAACCCAAATGCAGCGCGTAATGAGCAAACGTACCGCAGATCAAGCCATCTGCTTCGCCAAAATGCACAAGCAAGGCACCAATTAGTGTCGTCCGGCGGCGTACTTCACGCATTGCCAACTCAACGCCCATACCGCGACGGCACATCAAGTCATGGTAGTAATTCCAGAACTCGCTGTAACGGGGTAGATTGTCTTGGTCGACCAAAATAAAGTCATGGCCAGCGCGAATGCGTAAGCCCAGTTTTTCAATTTGACTATTGATCGTGGCGCTGCGACCAACCAATAACGGTTGCGCCAAGCCTTCATCCACAACAATTTGTACTGCACGTAATACACGCTCATCTTCGCCTTCACAAAAGACGATTCGTTTAGGCGCGGCTTTCGCTTGGGCAAATACCGGCTTCATAATAAATGCTGAGTTGTAGACAAACTCAGACAGTTTTTGCCGATACGCGTGAAAGTCTTGAATGGGACGGGTAGCAATACCCGAGTCCATCGCCGCTTTGGCAACCGCTGGAGCGATTTCCATAATCAAGCGTGGGTCTAAGGCTTTAGGAATAATGTACTCCGCGCCAAAGCTGGTTGGTTCACCGTAAGCAGCCGCTTCGTTACGCTCAATATGCGCCATGCGAGCAATGGCGTAAACGCTGGCAATTTTCATTGCTTCGTTAATAGTCGTTGCACCAACATCCAATGCACCACGGAAAATATACGGGAAGCACAATGCGTTATTCACTTGGTTCGGATAGTCCGAACGACCAGTGGCAATAATGGCGTCCGAACGCACAGCTTTAATTTCTTCCGGCATGATTTCGGGGGTTGGGTTCGACAACGCGAAAATAATCGGGTTGCTGGCCATCGACTCAACCATCGCTGGTTTAACGATGCCCGCTGTTGACAAGCCCAAGAACATATCCGCATTAACCATAACATCGGCTAAGGTACGCGCTTCAGTGTGTTGCGCATATTTGGTTTTGCTGTCGTCCATCGCCCGACCGTGATGCAAGACACCTTTGGAGTCAGCAACAAAGATGTTGTCACGATTCGCGCCCAAGGCACACAACAAGTCCAAACATGACAGTGCCGCAGCACCTGCGCCGGAGCAAACGATTTTGATGTCGCCAATCTCTTTTTTGACGATTTTCAGCGCATTTAACAGGCCCGCGCCGACAATAATCGACGTGCCATGTTGGTCGTCATGAAATACAGGGATTTTCATGCGTTCGCGCAATTTCTTTTCGATATAAAAGCATTCGGGTGCTTTAATATCTTCCAAGTTAATGCCACCAAAAGTAGGCTCTAAGGACGCAATGATGTCGACCAATTTATCTGGGTCGCGCTCATCAATTTCGATGTCGAACACGTCAACACCGGCAAATTTCTTAAACAGTACACCTTTGCCTTCCATCACCGGCTTAGAGGCCAACGGGCCAATATCACCCAAACCTAAAACGGCGGTACCATTACTGATAACGGCGACCAAATTACCACGTGACGTATATCTGGAGACACAGCTCGGGTCTTTTTCGATTTCTAAACACGGTGCAGCGACGCCAGGAGAGTAGGCGAGCGCTAAATCACGTTGATTCGTTAGTTGTTTGCTCGGCGTTACCGAGATTTTGCCGGGATGTGGAAATTCATGATAATCCAAAGCGGCTTTGCGTAATGCCTCATCCATAGTCGTTCTCGCTAGTACAAATACTCAAAATTCAAAAAATCAGGACTTACACATCGCGCCACGATGAACATGGCGGTGAATAAATAAGCGATAGTCGCATAAATCCTAAAAACAATAACTCGCGTAGTGATTAAGTAACGCGAGTCTTAAAAAGTTGTGTGAATATAACATTTAAGACTTAGGCAATTATTGCTTATTTACGCGCATTTGAATCGTTTTATGACGGTTTCGTGCAGGTAAAATGGCAAGTGCATAAGACTTAACAGTGTGCGCGTTGCGGTGGCCTTGCGCTAAAACGATGATTCTTTCCCGTTGTAGGGGACAATCCGAATAGTCGAGGATTGCAGTATCAAGCTGTCCGTAGGGTGGTGGACGCTGCTTGAACACTGAAAGATAAAGACAGGGGTATGTTGAGTAAAAATACTATGCTTTACGGGTGCTTGCAAGAGACAACGATGAGACAAGCCAGAAAATCTGCGCTAAGTGCCTATAATAGGGCTATTCGTGATTACTGCGTTTAACTAAATGAAAGTTAAACATAATACCGCTATGATTAGCACTTATTTGCGCGTGGAAACGACTAGTCATGGATCATCTATTGTCTGCTAAAGCCGAAGCCTTATTAAATGCTCATGTTGCGTTTATGGTTGCCCAGCTTGATGCCAACCAGCTGCATGAGTCTTTAGTGCGAGAAGTGGATGCGATTTTAGCGAACGCACCATTATTGACACTAAATGAGTGTGTCACTCCTGAGATGATTAAAGAGACGGTACACCGTTACGCGGTAGAGTTGGAGCTAGGGGCAGGGGTCTTGGATATTATTGGTGATGTCGCGCGCACTATTCATGGTCATGAAGTCCACCAACACACAACATTGAATGATTTACTCCCTGATCACCATTTCATGGCTCTACTGGATAAAGTCCTGGAAATGAAAAGTTTGCGTGAGCATGTGGTGCGCGAAGTGGTCGCCAATCCCGTCTATAGCGCCTTAACGTCCGATATTCTATATCACGGTATCCGCGGCTATTTAGTGCAGAGCACGCAAGGTAATAGTAAAGCTACTAAGTCATTAGTGAAGTTAGGCAAAACGGTGTTGAGTAAAGTGCCAGCGGACATAGAGGCTTCATTTGAATTTAATCTCCGTCACTATATCCAAAAAAGTATTAGCGCCGTTATGGTCGAAAGTGAGCGTTTTTTACTGACGATTGATGAAGATAAATTACGCTATGCCTTGTTGGACATTTGGGATGATATTAAGATCAATAAAGCGAGTATTGCTCAGCAGTTTTTGACTAGTTTGGATGTCGAAGAGTTTTTTGTGCTCAGTTATGAGTTTTGGCGTGAGTTTAGAGAAAGTGATTATTTTACTGTGCTGATTAATGCCGGAATTGATGCCTTTTTTAATCGTTATGGCGATACGACATTTGATGTGTTGCTGGAAGAGGTCGGGATTAGACGCGATATGCTGATTGCCGATGCCATGCGGTTTGTGCCGCCTGTCGTTAAGGTATTAAAAGCAAAGAATTTATTGGAACCCATGCTGCGTCGTCAATTTGAGTCGTTTTATGCTTCGCCGTCAGTCGCTGCAATTCTAGCCAGTTAAACAGTGCTACAAGGCCAACACGGTGTGGCCTGTTGGCTGTTTTTAGTGACTAAAGTACAGACGCCAGCACATGGCCATCATCACTAAAAACAAAGATGTCAGCCACAACCATAGTGATGGGGCATTGTTTTTTTCGATAGCCGCCTGTGGTCGAATATCAGGGTGTTCTTTTTCGTATGCTTCAACCAGTTCTTTGGCTTCTTTTAAACCCAGCGAGCGTTCGCTACGTACGATTTTGATAGCTTGAATTTTTTGACCGAGTGCTAGTGCGCCAATAGCAGAGAGTGGTAAGTTTGTTGATTGATTGACACTTTCCATAATATGGTACTCCTTCCAAGATGCGGGTAGTTGTCTTCATGACAACACTATATTCCTTGTACTAAGAATAATAATAGCAGTTGATCTAAAGCAAGTCTGTCGGACAATCGGCATGTTTGTGTCAAGTTTGTCACAGTTACGTGATCAATTTTAGTCAGCAGTTGTTTTCGCTTTTGTTAAATAAACCGCTTTTGTTTTCTTGCCTAGTGGCCATCATTTCGGCAGAGTGTCGTCTGGTTCACAATGTTGGGGTTATTTTGCTAATCCTGAACTCAATCAAACATTAAAAAAAATAAGAGTTTAATCATGCATGTGCTGTTTATTCATCAAAATTTCCCCGGCCAGTTTCGTCACATTGCGGCCCATTTAGCATCATCTCCCGAGCATGTTGTGATTGCGATGGGTGAAAAGAAAAATATTGCCCGCCCAGATGCTCAAATCGCAGGCGTGAAGTTGGTTGGCTATGAATTGAGTCGTACCGCTCAGCCATTGACGCATAAATACTTGCATGGCCCAGAGGAGAATATTTTGCGGGGGCAGGCGGTCGTGCGTACGTGCCTTCAGTTGAAACAGCAAGGTTTTAATCCACAGCTCATTGTCAGTCATGCGGGTTGGGGCGAGGCATTATTTTTGCGAGATGTTTTTCCTGATGCCCGAATTCTGGGCTATTTTGAATTTTATTATCACGCTCAAGGTAAGGATGTGGGCTTTGACCCTGAGTTCCCAACGGACTTTGATCGCAAGTTTTTATTACGTATCCGCAATGCTACACATTTATTGACATGGACCAATGTTGATTCGGGCTGGAGTCCAACCCAGTGGCAAAAAAGCTTGTTTCCTGCCGTTTATCAACCGCAAATTAAGGTGATTCATGAGGGCATTGATACGACGCACATCATGCCTAATCCCCATGCCAAGTTCACGTTGCCGAGTGGTCAGGTTCTGACTCGGCAGGATGAAGTACTGACATTGGTCAATCGAGCATTGGAGCCATATCGAGGTTTTCATGTCTTTATGCGTGCTTTGCCTGAGATTCAGCGTCAGCGTCCGAATGCCATTACCGTGATTGTCGGGAGCGATAAAGTCGGTTATGGCGCGGCGCCACAAAACGCTGAGAATTGGCGCGAAGCTATGCTGGCTGAAGTGGGCGACCAGTTGGATTTAAGCCGTGTTCATTTTGTCGGCAATCTGGCGTATGGTAATTATCTGCGTTTATTGCAGGTGTCGCGTGCGCATACCTATTTGACGTATCCTTTTGTGTTGTCGTGGTCAATGTTAGAGGCGATGGCAGCAGGATGTATCTTGTTGGCCTCAGCGACGCCGCCTGTGCTTGAGGTGGTTAAAGATCAGGAAAATGGCCTGTTGTTTGATTTTTTCGATATCGCCAAACTGACGGCGTTGGCAGTGGCGGTGCTGGCTGAGCCAGAGCGTTTTGCGCATTTAGGGGTTGCGGCTCGTGAGACCATTATTCGGCACTATGATCTAAAAACAGTGATATTGCCGGCACAAATCCAGTTCATCAATAAACTATTACATGGCTAATTTCCCCCATAAAGAGACTCTGTTAGCTAATTGTCTGTAATTCTTGCTTGCCTAGCGGCGAGCATTTCGGCACAGTATTCGCTCTTTGTGAATGGGTGACTCTTTGAGAATAGATGCCCACTTTATTTTTATTATCTGGGCTTGAGTACGATGGCCAAAAATAACAAACCGCTACAGACCCTGAAAATTGCTTTTTTAGGTGGGCGAGGCAGCGGCAAGACTACGTTGTTGGCCAGCTATTTGGGTCATATGGCCAGTAGTCGTTGGCAAAAAGAACATCAGTATTATCTGGGTACACCAGACTCTGCCGACTCCAAGCGCCTGAATAGCCAGTTTCAAGGTTTGTGTGACGGTTTTTTTCCTGAAGCAACCATTAAACGCGCCTCTGCTTATCGTTTTCACATGCACGTTCAAGACTGCGAAGGGGTGCCGTTAGAAATCCAATGGCTAGACTATCCGGGTGAGTGGTGGGAACGTGAACCTGCCGACAGTAAAGAACGCAAAATGCGTGATGAGTGCTTAAAGCGCATGGTGACAAGCCAAGTGTGTTTTTTGGTAGTTGATGGTGCCGAATTACATAAGCACGGTGAAAAGTATCTGCGTGCGCATCTGGCGCATATGACCAACGAAATAGCCAATTTGTTGCGCCAACATGCGAGTAAGAAAAAACGCAATAACTCACTGCGTGACATGGTATGGGTAATGGCGTTAAGCAAGGCCGATGTGTTAGAGCAGAATCTCACCGCTGCTGATTTTGCCGACTTCGTGAATCGCTATGCCGGTGATCAACTGGATACCTTGCGTCAGCGTTTGGGCGAAGCGGGTTGTCCGTCCTTCGGTATGAATTATTTGCTGTTTTCCTCGGTGCTAGGCACGGGACAGAAAATTCTAGATATCAATAAAACGATCGGTTTAGATTTAATTGCGCCGCTAGCGCTACGGACATTATTAGAAAAAGAATTATTGCATGTCGAAAAGTCAGCCATCTTAAAGCGTATTTTTGCCGGCAGTGCCGATAGAGGTGCATTGCAGGCAGTCATGACAGTCGTGCGTCAGTTTTTGGCGAAATGGCCAGATCGTTCCACCCGTGAATTAGGCGACTTGTTGTTTGCCAAGGCAGAAACGTGGCTCAATGGTCAAGCCGAAGACTTGCAAAAAGAAATGACGGCCCAGCAAAAACAAGGGCATACCTTACAGGCTGCTGATGCCACGCTCAAAATTGCATTAAGCAAACCAGAAAATCGCAAATATTTTTATGTCCCTTTGTTACGAGTGAATCGCCATGAGTCTGCGGTCTGAGAGCCTGGTTTTTATTGATACACAGCTAGTATGGATGACCTGTGGCGTTGATGCGGGCTATCAGTTGTTATTGGCTCCACCCACGACGGGTACGCCATGGGTGGATTTGCTGGAGCAGGCTTTTCCCAAGTTTGAGCTGGCTGGTGATACGTTACGTTCAGCCAAAGTGTCTTACGATGGCGGGCAGGCGTTGGCGGTTGCGTTTGTGGATCCTGTCCATCGTGATGCTAGTTCGCGTCCGATCAAACATTTTATGCTGTGGTTAGATATTAATGAGGCGGCATTTCAAAAAGTACAGCAGTTGGCCATTCCTGCGCTGTTGCAGCAATTAGAGCCGGCTTTTGCGGTTATTCGTCAAGCTTCCCGTTATGCCTCCGAACAAGAGATTTGCCGTGCAGCTCAAGAAAAGCAGCGTGAACGAAATATTCACCTGAATTTTTCGGCTAAGAATCCCGCCCCCAAGGCTAAAGCCAAATCAGTGCTACAAGAACAGAATCTAGAGGGTGATGATGAAGCACTGGCGATGCCGCGTTGGTTGTTGTCGTTATTAATTATGATTGTGGTAGCTGCTATTGCGGCGGCGCTGTGGATAACGACAGCGCATCAATAGGCAGTGCGCTAGTCTGTTGGGGCGGATTGATCCACCTAGCTCCTGTCGAAAAGGGCGAATAAATTCGCCCCAACGTGTCGTTAAAACGTCGTTTGATAACGCAGTTCCACCTGCTTACGCATATCATCTTTCTGCTGATTATTCTGGTTATTCACTGGTTGGTTGTTTTGCTCGTTCTGGCTGTTCTTATTTTCGCCAAATGCCAAACGCAACCGGTCTTTGCCCATCACCGTGCCTTCCAGTCCCAGCAAATATTGGTAGCCTGTGTGCTCATGGTCGCTGCTGATACCCGCGCGAGCAATCGGATGCCACTGTTTGGGCATCTCGCGCTCATTATTCATGCCATATGACCAAACCAGACCGATTTCCTTAGCGTTTTTAGGCACAAACGACGGTGCTGGTGGCGCAGGCGGTTTGGCCGGCGGTGTTGAGCCGGGCGGTGGCAGTTGACCAGGTGGCGGTGGAGCTGGCGGCGTTGGCAAAGCACCGGCAGGCAACGAAGCACCGACCTCTTGATCATAATCCGATGAACGCACGACCAGTGTCAGCCAATGTTCAGGATTAGTGGCAAACAGCTTGTAACTGGCTTCCATACGAATGCCATCGCCGTTGCCTAGTTGGTCGGCATTATCCTGTCGGTAATAACGCTCACCAAACGCTTCAGCGCGTAACTGATAACGCTGATGTTGCCAACGCAGCATGGTGCTCAAAGCGTTTTTCATGCCAAACAATTGCAGTTCGGGGTTTTCGCGCACACTGTTGCGATAAGCAGCTTGCCATTCCAACGTCAGTTCGGGGTTGACGTTGTAGCGTAGCGCCAGTATGGCTCCGTGAAAGTCGGCATAACCTTTACCCTGATGCACCCCCAGCTGCCATTCCTGTTGATGATAACGATAGCGGGCTGTTAGTCGCGCCAGTTTGGTATCTCCTTCGGGTGGGCCAGGCTGAGTCGTCGTGTCCAGTTTGCCTTGCTCATACTCGCCTTGTAGCCGCCAGTTGTCACTGACAGGCACACCAACCATCAGCCGTAGCTGGGTGTTTTCGGTATTATCACTTTGATCGCCACGACCACTCAGTTCCAGCATCGCGGGTTGTCGCGGTGGCGCGTTTGGAGGTGTGTCCTGCGCTGGCATGATCCATACCGGCGCGTTATCTTCGGCCGTCGGGGCTGTATTTTCGGTGGTCTCAGCCAAGCACACTGAAACATAGAGACAAGGCAGCAAGGCGGTTAGGCGATAAGGCATACAGGCTCCTTTGAGGGGGCTTAAAGCGATTTTTGCGCTAATGGTGGATGAGGGCATAGCGCATTATAGGCTTGCTAGTTTTTTATTAATCGCAGCGGTATCGACAAAGTTGGGATCAAACTTGCCACCAAGCTCTGCTTTAACTCGGACATGATCTGGGTCTTGCGGATTCTGCAATATCTGCCGTATATGGTAATAGCCACTAATGCCGCCACAGTCTTCAGGTGGGCATGCGCCATTGGCATGAGTGCAAACAGGTGTTTTGCTGTCAGTAGGCAATATCTTTTCTAGTACCAGTACGTGTTCCCAGTTGTCGCCCATGTCATAAACGTAATTCAGTTTGTCTCTGGCTGTTTTTAACAGCTCGTTGAGTTTAACTTTATCGGCTGGGTACATGCCATTGTCGTCTTCGGGAAA
>CANBZV010000065.1 GCA_947373945.1 Moraxellaceae bacterium | reverse complement strand
ACTAACGACATTGCACTAATGCCAGCGTCCAATGGATCCAAGACATTGGTCAACACGCTACCACCACCCCACGAATAATAATTGACGCCATTGACCGAGGCGGCGCCATCACCGCAAGCACTCGGCACACCCGCAGGGTATTTGGCATTGAATTTGGTCAAGCCCGGCGTTGTTAAGCTGTCTAATGCATTAAGGGTGTTTTGGCTGAGGTTGCTGCTACCTGTCGCAAAGCTAAGAAAAGAAGCAAACGCATTTGCGACCGAGGCGGCAACATCGGCGGTCACAGAGCCTGCTGGTGCTACTTTGCGAATGACATCCGCGACTTTCGAGCCTTTATTAACACCGTCCACACTGGTCACCGAGGCGATCAAATCAGGACGAACTGCTGCGACATAACGCGCCGTTGGGCTGCCTTGGCTATGGCCAATCAAATTGACTTTTTTTGCCCCTGTCGCTGCCAGATAGTTTTTCACTTCCGTGAGTAATTGCTCACCGCGCACTTCATTGCTATTCGCAGCAGCAACTGTAGTCACCAACACTTTGGCACCTTCACTAGTGAGTGTTGACGGAATTTGATAAAAATAATCAGCACCCAAAAAGTTATTAAAACCAAAAATGCCGTGTACCAAAACAATCGGGTATTTAGTTTTAGTGTAATCAGTCGTCGCAGACGCGTTCTCCGAGACGAGCAAGGAAGAGCAGGCTAAGGCGATTGCCCCTAGGTGAAGGAGTTTAGTCATAGTTATTATCTCGTTTGATTATGGTTGTTTTGTGAGCAGCTCCAATTCCGCCACCGTACTAGGGAGAAATTAGAGCTGTTATCATCAAACAAAGCACCGAGACAAAAAATCATCACATATAGCGAAAGAGCGGGTGATTTTTAATCAGAACAACGGTTAAGTAATACCGAATTTCTGCAATTGCTGAATAGCCTGCAAACGCTTGTTGACACCTAGCTTGGCATAAATGCTTTGCACATGAGTGTTGATAGTGCTCCGAGAGACAAACAACGCATCGGCCATCGCCTGACTAGTCATGCCTTTAATCAAACAACTGGCAATTTGCTTTTCCTTCTTACTGAGCAGCATGTCTCCGTCACTGTCAGCGACCGCGACATCTTGCACTAGCGAAAATTGGTCTAACAAATGATAGACAAAGGAGCCCATTTGACTGCCCACTTCAATCGCCAGTTTCTGCAACAGAAAATGTAACGGCATGCCCTCATCAATAAATAATCGACAGACACCTAGATGCTCAGCTAACACTAACGCATGTTGCAGTTTTGCCAATGCCCGTGACAATTGATCCTGCGCCTGTAACGCTAACGCCTGTAAAATTAATATTTCTATCACGACAAACAGGCGTTCACCCTGCTGTGCACTTTTTAATAAACGCTCAAGTAAATGTGTCGCTTTCAGTGGCTGCTTTAGGGCGATAAAACAACGCGCCAGCATCACATACTCAGGCTCACGCTCCAGAGCTAGTGGCTCTATCAGTGGCAATTGTGCGGCGTCCATCCACTGCAATACCGCATCCATGCGCCGTTGACTCAACCATAAGCGCGCCAAATCGGCCGACAGCGGTGGAATATCAATGACAAAACGTCCTGAATAGCGCAACAATGTGGCCTCATGTGTCGCCTCTAACACAGGCTCGGTTGTGCCTAGTGCCAATCGGGTGCGCGCTAACATCACCCGCCCCCAGGCATGGGTGTATTGCACGCCGCCTACGGCAGTCATATCGACACCGCGACTCAGATACTGTTCGGCGGCGGTTAAATCATTACGCTGATACGCTATTTCCCCCAAACCCAGATGCAAGGTGCCGCAAATCGGCAGGTCCTGCCAGCCCAAGTTGACACATTCCTGCATCGCCTGATCATAGGTTTGTTGCGCCATCAACAACCGACCTTGCAACAGATACGAGCGCGCCAAACCAAAAACCGCCAACATTGGCACAATAAGATTACGTTTAGCATTGGCAATACTAATGTACTGGGTTAGCACAGCCTGCGTCTGCTCAAGGTCACGGCGAACATAGTGGCAAAAACCCAGACAGACGGCGGCGCCGCGATATAAAATCCGACCCGGCACCAAGGAGTTGAGCGCCTCGGCAACGGCGGCTTCGGCACCCTCAAGATCACCCGCCAAACAACTCTGGCAACTCTGAATGAGCGCCAACTGCCCAAACAGCGCACGCTCTTTACTGCCCAGCGGCAATTCACGACACGACATTAGACTCGGCTTTACCGCCTGCACGTACCATTCGACCTCCGGCTGATTATCCATAATCAAACCACCCCACGCACAGATCATGGCCAGTTTGGGATGTTTAACCAAGAGCTCGACGGGCAACTGTTGCGCCCAATCCAGCGCCGTGACAAAACGGCCTAGCAGGAAAATCTCGATACTGTGTTGCTGCATAAGTTCAGCGGCATAATCATAATCATTCGATTTGAGGGCATGATCAATCGCTTCACGAAAACAACTATTTTCACTAAACCACAGACTAGCCCGACGATGGAGACGCGTTACTTGTTCTGGCTGCGCCACATGTAAGCGACTTTGCAATAACGAGGCAAACAAATGGTGATAACGATACCAACTGCGTTTATTGTCCAAACCGACAATAAACATATTGTTGTGTTCTAGGTCATCAATCAATTGTCGACTGTGATTACTCTCCGTCAACACATCACACAAGGGCGCGCAAAAACGCTCCAGAATTGAGGTTTTCAGCAAAAACTGCTGCGTCTCTGCCGTACAACGCCGTAGCACTTCTTCCATAAGAAAATCAGTAATATGGCGATTATCCCCAGTCAAATTATCAATAAACAGAGACATATCCTGATGATGACTCAGTGACAACGCCGCCAATTGCAACCCTGCGACCCAGCCTTCCGTACGCTGATCAAGCTTGCCAATCAATTCTTTGTGCAAGCCCAAACCCATGACGTTATTGCAAAACTGCTCCGTTTCTTCGAGCGTAAAACGCAGATCTTCGGTTCGATACTCCAGCAGTTGCCTCTGTGCGCGAATTCTTGCCAACGGAAAAGCAGGATCATTACGGCTAGCTAAAATCAGCTGTACCCCCGCCGGTTGATGGTCTATAAAAAAATTCAATGCTTCGTGAATGGCAGGATCGTGAATGACGTGCAAATCATCGAGAATGATACACAGTGGTTGTGCCAACGCATGTAACTCATTGACCAAAGAACGCATCAACACCAAGATCGGTGGCGGCAGTGTCGATTCCAGCATCTCTAATAATGCCGTGCCAAAATCGCCAAACTGCACTCGGATAGCGCCAATTAAATGGATGAGAAACTGACTCGAAAAATCATCCCCTTGATCAAGTGACAACCACGCTACGGGTGACTTTGCATATTTTGCCCACGACGCAATCAAGGTTGTTTTACCATAACCCGCTGGCGCACAGACCAAGACGATGCGCGCTTTATCTTTGGGTTGTTGCAAACGCTCACGCACAACCACCTGCGCCAAGCTAGTTGGCACAACGAGTTTGGTCGTTAAAAGGTGTTCGATAGTTACAGGCATCGGCTAATATAGTCTGGTTATTTTATTTATGTATTAGGGTAGTGACTCTTTCGGAATATGACCAATCGCTTTTAAGTCAAGCCTACAGATACTTTACAAATAAATATACCTGAAAGAAATCGGCCAGACTGAGACGGCAGTAATGATTCTACGCATGATTTTAAGAGCGAAGATCATAAATCCGACATTATTACATTGCTCTTGATCGCCAATACGCCCCCTGCTACTGTCACTCGTTAGACACAGTGCATCAATATATTTGCAAATTGCAACATCTATCCCCATAAAGCGTCTACATGCTATAACCCAGCAAATTAGTCGACATTACTTTTACGACATTGCTCCTTATTTTGGCCTTGAGGACTTTCCATGAATGCGCAACTCAGTCAACAATTATCTTGGTTAAGTCCACAAGCACTCGTATTAAAAAACATGCGTCGCGGATTGGAAAAAGAGTCACTCCGAATGACGCTTGATGGTCGATTGGCACAAAGTCGCCATCCCTATGCTCTCGGTTCAACGCTGACTCACCCCTACATTACCACCGACTATTCCGAAGCCTTAATTGAACTGATTACCCCCGCCACCAAAAGCATTGATGAAACACTGACCTTTCTCGAAGACTTGCATAGCTTCACTTATCAGCATTTGGGCGAAGAACGGTTATGGCTGAACTCCATGCCCTGTATGATTGGTCTGGATGATGCTGGTATTCCGCTGGCGTACTTTGGTGAGTCGAATATTGGCAAATTAAAAACGTTGTATCGTCATGGTTTAGGGATTCGTTATGGCCGCAAAATGCAGACCATTGCCGGGATTCACTATAACTTGTCGTTTCCCACCGAATTCTGGCAGGCCTGGCAAAGTGCCGAACAAAGCACCGCCGAACAGCAGGATTTTATTAATGAAAAATACTTTGGCCTGATTCGTAACTTCCAGCGCCACAGCTATGTGTTGTTGTATTTATTGGGCGCTAGCCCTGCAGTGTGTGCGTGTTTCTTAATGGGGCGAGATCATCAATTACAAAGTCTAAGCGCGGGTACACTCTATCAGCCCTACGCAACGTCATTACGTATGAGTCGTCTCGGTTATCAAAATACCGTACAACGTGATTTGCAGGTGTCGTACAACCATCTCCCTGATTATATTCAAGATTTAAGTCATGCCATTCATACACCCTACCCGCCTTTTGCGGAATTAGGGGTAAAAAAAGACGGTGTTTATCAGCAAATGAATACCAATGTCTTGCAAATCGAAAATGAATATTACGGCTTGATTCGCCCTAAACAAACCATTCAACGTGGTGAGAAACCGACTCAGGCCTTAAAAGGGCGCGGTATTGAATATATTGAAATGCGTTGTGTTGATTTGAATCCATTTACGCCAACAGGTATCGACAGCCCGACCTCCCACTTCCTTGAAGTGTTTGCGCTCCATAGTTTGTTGAGTGATAGTCCGTTTTTTCAAGCCAGCGAATATGCTGAGCTCGGTGAACGCCAGGAACGGATGGTCGAACAAGGCCGCGCACCACAGTTAAATTTGACGATTGATGGTTCAGCCGCCGACTTCAAACAATCGGCTTTGTCTTTATTAGCAGAAATGGAATACGTTGCTCGCGTGCTTGATGACGCACACGCAACAACCTTATATAGCGCGTCCATTAGCGCCCAAATCGCCAAAGTCGAACATCCTGAACAAACGTATGCCGCGCAAGTGCTAGCCGCAATGCCTAATTATCACAATAATTTCTTGGCCTTTGGCCATGCCATTGCCGAACAGCATCGTGACTATTTCTTGCAGCGTCCGTTATCTGCGGAGCGTCAGGCGTTTTTTGAACAACAGGCTAAAGAGTCTCATGCGGCACAACAAGATATTGAAGCCAGCGACAACATGAATTTTGATGATTTTCTGGCGGCGTATATCGCGTAACGAATTGCTACTTGTTTGTTTAAGCAAAGTTTTTTAGGGTTGGCACACCAACCCTCTTTCGAGATTGACACATGACACTACCTTCTCCACGCCTGACCAATGTTGGCCTGTTTCTTTTTATGCTAGCGGGCATGGCAGTGGCGTTGTTTCTACAACATCATGACCATCTGGAGCCTTGCCCGTTGTGCATTTTCCAGCGCGTGTCGTTAATGGGTGTCGGCTTGATCGCTCTGATCGCTGCATTACATAATCCAGCGGCTTTGGGTCGTCGCTTATATGCTGGCCTGGCGATGTTAGCCGCATTAGCCGGTGTTGGTGTCGCTGGTCGTCATGTCTGGCTGCAACATTTACCGCCTGATGAAGTACCTAGTTGTGGCCCTGGTTTAGATTACTGGATGGAAACCTTTCCGTTTCAGGAAGTGATCCAAAAGGTGCTGCGTGGCTCCGGCGAATGCGCCAAAGTTGACTGGACGCTACTCGGTTTCAGCTTGCCTGAATGGACGTTGTTGATGTTTACAGGTCTAACAGTTGTTGCCGTTTGGCAGATCGTGCGCAAAAACTAAGTTGTCTGTTGAGGCGGATTCATCCGCCTTTAAACCGCCATCATGGGCGAATCAATTCACGCCCACCTTATCTTGCTAACTCAGTTATCTTTTTTAGTTTCTGGTACTTTTTTCTCGATATGCTTGTCAGCCGTATATTGTGGCCGCAACAACATTTTGCGCAACATGCGCAACGTTTGCTGTGGCTCGTCCGCCAAGTTGTAGTTAAAGATCAGCGACGGCATATAGCCTCCGGGTTCACCGCGTCCAGACAGCTCTATTTGGGTTCCACCCGACACTAACGGCGTTAACCGCCACATACTATTAATATCGTTTAAGCGCACGCGTTTGACCGTACTTTTATTAGGTATCGGATAACCCGCTACCGCATAGCCTTTAATGGTCACTACGGCCGTTTGGGGATCTTTGATTAAATGCGCGTACAGCACCGCATCACGCTCAATAAAAGGATAGGGCAGCTTATAAACGACATAAACCCAACTCTGGTCGTTTTGCTTTTTTAAGACAGTCACTTCTTTCATACGCGCCACCCACTGAGGCCACGCATTAATATCGGCCAAGACGGCAACAACGGTGTTAATTGGCTGCGGCACTATCGTTTGCGCGCGAAATTCATCATAGGGACTATTTTCTTGCCCACGTGTGTAAACCTGAATATTGCGCTGCTTATCTTGGCGAACTAACTCCCAGTCTTCGGCCCAAGCACTGATGCTTAAACATAAAACAACCAACCATAAGCTAGTGCGCATTAACACAATAACATTCTCATTAAATGGACTATTGAATATGCGCCAAAATACCATCCAGTTCTTCAAATGAGTTGTAACGAATCACTAACCGTCCCTGACCTTTTTTGTTGTAATCAATCTGCACTGCAGCACCGAGTTTATCAGCCAAACTTTGTTGCAGTTGCGCGACGTTCGGATCAACGGATTTATCTTCCGCAGGTTTATCTTGCGCCGCCAATAAACTGCGTACCAAGGCTTCGGTTTGCCGTACTGACAGCCCTTTGGCGACAATTAAACGCGCGTTATCGGTTTGTTGCTGTTCGGGTAAAGAGAGCAAGGCGCGCGCATGACCCATCTCTAAATCGCCATGCTCCAATAAGGTTTTTACTTCGCGCGGCAACGCCATTAAGCGTAATAAATTACTGACGGTGGCACGCGCCTTACCCACGGTTTCGGCAATTTGCTGATGCGTTAAATCAAACTCTTCGACAAAACGGTGCATCGCTGTGGCTTGTTCCATCGGATTAAGGTCTTCGCGCTGGATATTTTCAATCAACGCCATGGCAATCGCCGTGTCATCGCTGATCTCGCGAATCACTGACGGAATAGTGTCCAAACCCGCCATTTGCGCCGCGCGCCAACGACGCTCACCAGCCACTATTTCATAACGCTGATCGCCAATGATGCGTACGACAATCGGCTGCATCACGCCTTGGGTTTTGATCGAGTCGGCTAATTCTTGCAAGGCTGTCGGATTCATATCACGACGCGGCTGATAACGGCCACGCTGCAACTGATCTAAAGGTAAATGCTGCATACTATTGAGAATGATCGGTGATGTGCTGTGAGCCTCGACAGCCGCCACTTCTTCACGCACTTGCCGAACCGCCCCCAACAGGGCATCTAAACCGCGTCCACTACCCAAACCGCGTTTTTTCGTGCTCATGCTGTTTTTCTCTTTTTCTCTTTTTTGATTAACTCGGCAGCCAAGCTTAAATAAGCAAACGCACCACGCGAACCTTTATCGTAATACATCACGGGCACACCATGCGCAGGCGCTTCGGCCAAACGGACATTACGCGGAATCACCGTGTTAAAGACTTTATCGCCAAAATGATGCAGCAATTCGTTCGAAACATCATTGGCCAAAGTATTTCGCGGATCAAACATAGTGCGCAGAATGCCGCGAATTTGCAGATGTGGATTGAGTTTCGCCGTCATCCGTTCGATGGTATTGGTTAAATCAGCCAGTCCTTCGAGCGCATAATACTCACACTGCATAGGAATAATGACACCATCCGCCGCCACTAACGCGTTTAACGTCAACATGCTTAACGATGGCGCACAATCAATCAAAATAAAATCATAACTATTACGAATTTCTTCAACCGCGTCCTTTAAACGCGATTCACGACGCTCTAAATCAAACAAGCTAATTTCGGCACCACTCAAATCACGGTTGGCAGCCAAGACGTCATACCGAGCTTTGGGTGTTTTTTGAATCGCCACTTTAATCGGTGTATCACCAAGCAAGACGTCATAAACAGAATACGGCAGTGCATTTTTATCAATGCCTGAACCCATGGTCGCATTACCTTGCGGATCCAAATCAATTAGCAATACCCGACGTTTAACCGCTGCCAAAGAAGCCGCTAAATTGACCGTTGTTGTCGTTTTGCCTACGCCCCCTTTTTGGTTGGCGATAGCGAGAATTTGCGTCATGTTAATTTCCTATCCGATTTAAGCTCATTTCACCCTCTCTCTAACTCTCTCCCTCGGAAGAGAGAACCAATGCCTTACTCCCTCTCCCTAAGGAAGAGGGTTGGGGTGAGGGTTACACTTTGCCTAACACAAGCAAATGCCGTGCCTCATCTAAAAATGGTACCGTTAACGGAATAGTGCTCAGTAGTTGAATATCGGCAGGTAAATCGTCAATTTCCGTTTGTGGAAACTGCCCTTTCATCGCCAGCAATACGCCATCATCTGCTAACAAATGACGACAACCCTGATTAAAGTCACTCAAACTGGCAAAGGCTCGGCTCACTACTTGTACTTGTGACGGTAAATCGGCCTGTTCAATACGGGCATGATGGACTTTGACATTTCTCAGCCCCAGTTCCGCCACCATTTGCCGCAAGAACCGAGTTTTTTTACTATTACTATCGAGTAAATCGACCTGCAATTCAGGGTTCACAATCGCCAATACTAAACCAGGTAAGCCCGCCCCTGTACCCACATCAAGCAAGGACTTGGCGCGTAAATGCGGCAAAATGGATAGCGAGTCTAGCAAATGCTTGATGACAATTTCACGCGGCTCGCGAATAGCGGTGAGGTTATAAGCCGCATTCCACTTTTGCGAGGCGGCAACATAATATTCCAGTTGCGAAATAGCAGTATCGGGAAGGGTTAAACCGAGTTGGGTGATGCCATTTTGTAGCAAACTTTGTAATGAACTCATAGACATATCGTATTCGTGGCCAAGGCAGAGAATTTAAAGGCATCCATGCCTAGAAACGATGGGGATAAACGCAGCAGCTAATTAACTTAACCAGCCAGTTTCATATTCGCCATGCCGTGTTTTTTCAGATAAATCATCAGCAATGACACCGCCGCAGGTGTAACTCCCGAAATCCGCCCAGCTTGCGCCAAGGTTGCCGGTTTGAGCGTTTTCAGCTTCAAACGCACCTCGTTGGATAAACCCTGCACACGGTCATAATCAAAATCATCCGGCAGAATCATTTCTTCCGACTTGCGCAGACGAGCGACTTCATCTTGTTGACGGTCAATATAACCCGAATACTTGGCGTTAATCTCGATTTGCTCTCCCACTTCAGGAGCAACCACGGTAGCGGTCAATGACGCCAATTGGCTATAACTGACTTGCGGACGACGCAATAAGTCGAGCAAGTTATTTTCGCGCGCTAATTCTTGGCCGGTGGTCGCAGTAAAACGATTGCCCAAGTCAGTACCCGGATGAACAAACACTTCTTTCATCCGTTGCGTTTCTTTGACAATCGCTTCCTGTTTTTCACAGTAGGCTTGCCAACGCGCATCATCCACCAAGCCTAAACGACGACCTGTTTCTGTCAAACGGGCATCGGCATTGTCTTCACGCAATAACAAACGATATTCAGCGCGCGAGGTAAACATCCGGTACGGCTCTTTCGTGCCGTGGGTAATCAAATCATCCACCAACACGCCTAAATACGCTTGGTCACGTAGCGGATACCAGACATCTTTATCCTGAGCGCGTAAACCAGCATTAATCCCCGCCAACAAACCTTGCGCACCTGCTTCTTCATAACCTGTGGTGCCGTTGATTTGACCAGCAAAATACAAGTTATGAATGACTTTGGTTTCGAGGGTATGTTGCAGGTCTTGCGGATTGAAATAATCGTACTCAATGGCATAACCGGGGCGAACGATGTGGGCGTTTTCCAGCCCTTTCATTGACCGTACCAATTGGATTTGAATATCAAACGGCAAGCTTGTGGAAATGCCGTTCGGATACAATTCGTGCGTCGTTAAACCTTCAGGCTCAATAAAAATCTGGTGCGAGTTTTTATCGGCAAAACGATGAATTTTATCTTCAATTGATGGGCAATAACGTGGGCCAACGCCTTCAATCACACCTGTATACATCGGTGAACGATCCAGACCGCTACGAATAATATCGTGGGTTTGTTCATTGGTATGGGTAATCCAGCAACTGATTTGCTGTGGATGCATGGCCTGATTGCCCATAAACGACATCACTGGCGTCGGCGTATCACCTGCTTGTTCAGTCATGACGCTAAAATCGACCGACTTAGCATCAATTCGTGGCGGCGTACCTGTTTTCAAACGACCCACCCGTAACGGTAATTCGCGTAAACGATTTGCCAAGGCAATCGACGGCGGATCACCAGCTCGGCCACCACGATAATTTTCCAGACCGATGTGAATGGTACCACCCAAAAACGTACCCGTCGTTAACACCACACAGGTCGCGCTAAAATGAATACCTGTTTGGGTAATCACGCCTTTAACGGTGTCACCTTCCACAATCAAATCATCGGCGGCTTGTTGGAATATATCCAGATTCGGTTGGTTTTCTAGAATGCTGCGAATTGCCGCTTTGTACAACACGCGGTCAGCTTGCGCACGTGTAGCGCGAACGGCGGGCCCTTTGCTGCCATTGAGGACACGGAACTGAATGCCGCCTTTGTCGGTCGCCAAGGCCATCGCTCCGCCCATGGCGTCAATTTCTTTGACCAAATGACTTTTGCCAATACCGCCAATGGCAGGGTTACAACTCATCTGCCCCAAGGTTTCGATATTGTGTGTCAACAACAAGGTTTGGCAGCCCATACGCGCCGAAGCCAACGCGGCTTCTGTACCCGCATGACCGCCACCAATCACAATCACATCATAAACTTTGGGATAACGCATAACACCACACCGCAAGTAAAGCTGGACGTCGGCAAATATCGCCGCCGCCTTGAATAAAATCTTTGATTAAGGAAAACGCACCATTGCGCAGCAATACACTAGCCTTGCCTTAATTTAACCGCGAATTATAAAACGGGTGATGGGAGGACAGTTAGGGAAATTTTGGATTATTAGTAATCAATGATAATAACAGGCGTGATAAAAACAAAACCGCGTCACTCCTAGTGGAATAACGCGGTTTTTGATAAGGGCTTGTAAACTTTCGTCTGGAAATCCCTCCAAACCTGCCTTTGCAAAAGGAGGCTTAACCGCAACCTTCACTTTATAAAGACTTCCTCCCCTTTACCCAAGGAGAGTGAGAGGGGATTTCGACGATATTAAGCTACACGATTACTCATCCGTTGCTGTACATTCCGCCGCCGCTGGCTCTATTTTGCAGCGTACTTTTTTCAAGACTTTCATCATTTTGGCATCGTAAATACCATCTTTGGTCATTTGAATACGCGCATCATGCATCGCTTGCTGGAATTTCTGCTCGTTTGCAGGCTCCAAAATCATCCAGTATTTTTTTGGCACTTCCTTCTCAGTTTTTTCGATAGTGGCGAAAATATTGGTCAGCATATCATCCAAAAACTCGGAGGTAATGGCATGGAACGCGGCAACACGACTATCCAAATCCGGTGATTTCTTTTTCAATAAATCACGATTAATCAACAAGGT
>CANBZV010000064.1 GCA_947373945.1 Moraxellaceae bacterium | reverse complement strand
TATTATTTGAATTTATGATGAATGCCTTAAGGCTGAAAAAAGGCGTCCCGCAGAGTTTTTTTGCCGAACGAACGGGCTTGCCGTTAAGTGCGGTAGAAGCGCAACTACGGGCCTGTGCGCAAAAAGGCTGGATAAGCTTAGATCAGGGTCAAATTGCCTGCACTGACTTAGGCTATAACTATTTAAACGATGTGCTAGCTTTCTTTTTACCCTAAACGTTGCCCCTACCACAGAGGGGTAATCGCCTAAATCAATCTATGGTTTCATAGACCTAGCACTTACTAGGAGAAACCACATGAAACGATTTTTACTTGTCGCGGTTATAACAACACTGTCAACTAGTCAAGCAATGGCATGGGGCTTGGGAGATATTGGCGGCAAACTACTACAAAAAGGCGTTGAAGGTGCCGTTACGAGCACCGTTAACGGTGGCAACGCCCAACAAACTCAGCAACAAAGCTCACAAAACGTGCAACAGGAAGCCGTGAATCAGGCGCAACAAGGTACTGAAAGCTTAAATGCCCAAGGTCAAGTTGACCCTAATAGCGCGCAAGGTGTCGCAACAAATATTGCATCTGATACCGCCTCACAAGCAACGGCTAATGCTTTACAACATAGTGGTATCCCAGGCGCAGGAGTCGTAGGCGGTGTCGCGGGCGGACTAGTCAAAGGCTTTGGCGGGATGTTCAAGAAAAAACCAGCCGCTGAACTGCAAGCACCTACCAATTAACAAGCTATCCATTCAGAAGCTTGTTCGATACAAGCTTCTGTTTCAATTCAACATACGTACTCACCTAGCACCTTTCTCCAATATTCACCAAATAACAGCTCATCACCAATATGCATCGTGACGATCACTGACAAGATACTAAGCGATGTATTTGGACTCTAATTATTTAACTGAAATACTGGCATTCTTTTGACACTAATTTAGACTATCCACTATCGTTATTTTCTGTGTTTGGAGCATCGCGTTGAAAAATTTTATCCTTATCCCCGCTGCGTTATTTTCATTTGCCATGACCTTGCCAGCTCAAGCATTTGACTATCAAAGCTTGCTTAATAAAGGCGTGCAAGGTGCGGTGACTGGAGCCGTAAGCGGCGAAAGCGGAAAAGAAGTGCTCAAGAACACTAAAGCAGATGTTACTCAGGAAGCACAGCAACAAGCTCAACAGTCAGCAGCTGAAATGGCCAAAAAAGCCCCAACTGCCGATACCAACCCTATGGGTGCAATTGCGACGGATATCGCTGCGCAAAAAGCCGCACAAAAAGCGGGTGGAGGCACAACAGGTCAAGTAGCCAGTGATCTAGTCAAAGGATTCAGTGGCACGGCACAAAACAAGCTAATGGGTCAGCCTACAGCCACGCCAGCAGTTGAAGCAACACCTGTCGCAGCCACGGTGACGGCAACAACAACCACTACGTCATCGAAGAAAAAGACATCAAGTAAAAAGAGCAAAACCAAGAAACACAAATAACGTTACAGGGCTTACGGCATCTGATTTGCCTAAGCCCTTGTTATTTGCATAGATGAGGAAAGGTTAGTGACACTCAGAGCACTGAGTTTAAAACACAATACGACGATGGGTTTTGGCAAACTCGTCTTCATCATCCGCTTTTAGTACATCTTCTAAACGCTCAAGCAGCTTAACAAAGTCACGGCCACGAATAGGTTTAGGCAACATAAAGGGTGTCGGCGCGTTAGAGGGAATTTGCGGCGCGCAGGCAACCACAAGATGACCAGCTTTAGCATCACGCAATGGTAATTTTTGAGCATAGGACTCAAAATCAACAATCACGACATCGGCATCGGCTTCAGTTTCTTTGTAGCTCCATTGATTATCACCACGATCACCAAATGTCGCCAATAATGATTTGATTAAGGCCTTATCATGCTCTGCGGCAAGAACGGAAATATTGTAATGACTGGTCATAGCTTGGCTTCCTAATAGCGACTTTTCCACGATATATGGAGATACATTATACTTATACTAGCTCTAACACCAGCACAGCACTCACAGCAAATACTTTACCGTGAATGCACACTCCAACAGCATAGAAAAAATAACGCAACTCGTCACTAGCTTAGGTCAAATTATTTTCGCAAATAATCGTTTAGTCACCCCGCTTACATTGAATACACGCCAACAGGCTCGCCATCATCATTTGCTACATGGCTTACAGGTTTTGCTACTATCGTCACTTTATTGGTAACTACTGGCCGATCTGCCAAATAGGTTGCAGCCTTATCAAGAACTTGTAAGAAGTCACGTGCATGGGCCGGTTTATGTAAAACCAAAGGTTTTTGCGCCGCCAATGTCATATCGGCGGTATAAAAAATTATCGCTTTGCTAATATTATGGGCAAACTCTAGATCAAACGATGAACAATGATCAATATCCAGCATCACAACATCAACGCTGCCTTCTTTTTCATAATGCCAGTCAACGGTAGGTCGATGTCCAAACGTTGACAACACCGATTTCAATAAAACTCTGTCTTGCTCATGCTCTGTAATGAAGCGAATAGAATAAGATGCACGCATAACTAAACTCCCGTCTCAATCCTTATGACTCGTTGAATATCCTAGAATGGCTAACTGCCATTCAGCTTGCCTAACACCACATTCTATTGAAACTATTTTATTTTGCAGATTAAACATTGTGATATGTGATGAAATTCGCACATATTTATGAGAACCAGTCTACAGAACCCGATTTGTAGCATTGATATTAGATTAATTGATAGATAAGGAAAAATAGAGCAAAAAAAAGGGCAATGAACCGAGGCCTAACACCTCTATTCATAGCCCATTTTGTCATATTCAGACAAACATTAGTTTGCGCTGAAAACTACCGATCAACGACCCATTCTTTTACGTTCGTTTTCGGTCAAATACTTTTTACGAATACGAATCGATAATGGTGTTACTTCAACCAACTCATCATCTTCAATGAATTCTAAAGCACGCTCTAAAGTAAAGTTAATCGGCGGTGTTAAAACGATGTTTTCGTCTGTACCTGCAGCACGAATGTTGGTTAACTGCTTACCTTTGGTTGGGTTAACAGCCATGTCATCGCCACGGGCATTTAAGCCGATAACCATGCCTTCGTAAACTTCAACACCATGGCCTAAGAATAAACGACCACGCTCTTGCAAGTTAAACAAGGAATAACCCAATACTTTGCCTTGAACCATCGATACCATGACGCCATTTTGACGTTTAGCGACGCTGCCAGCTTTCATCGGCGCATAGTGCGAAAAGCTGGAAGTCATGATACCTGAACCCGAAGTCAGAGTTAAAAACTCTGAACGGAAACCAATCAGACCACGTGAAGGCACGGTCGCCTCAATACGCACACGGCCTTTGCCATCGACAACCATATCGGTCATTTCGCCTTTACGCAGACCTAATTGCTCCATGACGGTGCCTTGATGCTGTTCTTCGACATCAAACATTACCGCTTCAAATGGTTCATTAGTCTCGCCATCAATTTCTTTCAAAATCACTTCAGGTCGAGATACGCCTAATTCAAAACCTTCACGGCGCATATTTTCAATCAAAATACTCAAATGCAGCTCGCCACGACCCGATACTTTAAAACGGTCAGCACTATCGGTAGCTTCAACGCGTAACGCAACATTGTGAATCAACTCACGATCTAAACGATCTTTAATAACGCGAGAAGTAACGTATTTACCTTCTTTACCCGCAAACGGCGAGTTGTTTACCTGGAAGGTCATCGACACGGTAGGTTCATCAACAGTTAATGGCGGCATTGCTTCGACATTTTGTGGGTCACATAACGTATCAGAAATGTTTAAGCCTTCCATACCTGTGACACAAACGATATCGCCTGCGCCAGCTTCGCTCACTTCAATACGCTGTAATCCATGATAGCCCATGATTTGTAAAATACGGCCATTACGTTTTTTGCCGTCTTTATCAACAATCACGACGTTAGTATTAGTTTTAACACTACCACGTTGAATACGACCAATACCAATAACGCCGACATAGCTAGAATAATCTAACGAGGAAATTTGCATTTGGAATGCGCCATCGGCATCTACTTGTGGGCATTTAACACGGTCGACCACGGTTTGGAACAATGGATCCATGTTTTCAGCCATAGAATCGAGCGTCAAACCAGCGATACCATTTAATGCAGAAGCATAGACGATAGGAAAATCTAATTGTTCTTCTGTTGCCCCTAAACGGTCAAACAAATCAAATACTTGATCAACAACCCAATCAGGACGGGCGCCCGGACGGTCAACCTTGTTAATCACAACAATCGGCTTTAAACCTTGAGCAAATGCTTTCATGGTCACAAAACGGGTTTGTGGCATAGGGCCATCAACCGCATCAACCAACAACAACACGGAATCAACCATACTCAATACCCGCTCAACTTCGCCACCGAAGTCGGCGTGGCCTGGGGTATCGACGATGTTAATACGGTAGCCATTCCATTTTACTGCCGTATTTTTGGCAAGAATGGTAATGCCACGCTCTTTCTCAATGGCGTTAGAGTCCATTACCCGTTCTACTTCACCCGCACGATCACCGAGCGTGCCAGATTGTTGTAGAAGTTTATCAACTAGAGTGGTTTTGCCATGGTCAACGTGAGCGATGATGGCGATGTTACGCAGGTTTTGAATGGACATAATAGCCTTGAGCAGAGTGTTGCGAGATTAAAGGCGCGCAGTATACCGCAAGAGTGGTTAAGACTTACGCATAACCGCATTTTTATTTTGTCACTCTTTATTTTCTGGGCAATAACAACGGTATTTACGTTCTAAAAATGCCAACATTTAGATCAAATACTGTTCATCAGCAATAAAGGGAAGAGACGTAGCCGTTCAACTCAACCTAAAAACGACACTACTAGCTGACGAGGAATCCATCAACTTTCATCACCACAGTGTGCAGCGACCAATGGATTTCCACCTTCGCGGGAATGACGACATAGAAATTAGAAAACCCAATAATCCTGAGAGGAAGGAGGCTCTTGGTAATAAAATAATCAGCAAAGCTGACGTATTTTTACAAACCCCAGAAATGACTAAGGCCATCCGAAGATGGCCTTAGTGCGGTTTCTGAGTTCGAAATCAGCTAGTTATTTTTTAGCTTTTTTCTTGCCAGTACCTTTTTTGCCTTTTTTAACCGCTTTTGGCTTAACAGCTCTAGGAACAGTTACTTTACGTTCACCAGAAATTACTGCTACGACACGACGGTTTTTAGCTTTGCCATCAACAGTTTTGTTGTCAGCAATCGGTTGGCTGGAGCCAAAACCTTTTGCAGTGACACGGTCTTCAGCAATGCCGAACTCACTAATCAACATACCGCGTACGGCATCAGCACGAGCTTGAGACAATTTCAAGTTATTCGCTGCTTTACCCGAAGAGTCGGTATGACCTTCGATCGAAATAACTGACGTTGGGTATTGTTTAGCCAAGTCAGCAACTTTAGCCACTTCACCTTTAAACTCAGGCTTGATAATTGATTTGCCAGAATCAAAGACGATTTTGATTTCTTCTTTGATTGCTTGAGTAATGACCTTCGCACAGCCTTTGTCATCAACAGCGACATTAGCAGCAGTACCAGGACATTTGTCTTGAGCATCAGTTACGCCATCTTTGTCTTCGTCTAATGGGCAACCATTAGCGCCAACTTGCATACCCGCCGGGGTATTTGGACATTCATCAATACTATTAGGTACGCGATCTTTATCAGCATCTAATGGACAACCATCAGTACCCACTTCCCAGCCAGCTGGTGTATTCGGGCAACGGTCATTGGCATCAACAACACCATCACCATCCGTATCAGCAGGTGTGTAAGTTACGGGTTCTGCAGGACGAATATAGACAGGTTGTGGACGAGCTTCGCCAAAACCATACTGCAAACCAGCCAACACCAAATAATCAGTCAAGCTTTTGTCGGAGTTGTGAATGGCGCGTAATTCGCCACGTAATGATAATGCATCGCTAAATGCGTACATTACACCGCCACCCAGATTGATCATGGTGTCCGTAGACTCCACTTTTACACCCTGGATAGTGCCATCAAAATCTTGCTGGGCAAAACCGCCTAAAACGTAGGGCGATACCGCACCTGATCCCCAAGAAGCAGGAGAAATAAGTACATTGCCGCTTAATAATTTAGCATCTGAAGCTTTGCCATACTCAGCTTCAACCGCTACTGACGAAACTAGTTTTACACCAGCAGCCAAACCAACATAGGCACCGCTATCGCCTTTATCTGGAGAGTGGTAGCCCACGAGCGGGGTGACCGAGAATAAAGCGGCATGGGCTGACATCGCCATAGGGGCTGCCAACACAACAGCAAGTGCAATCCGATTGAGTTTCATTGAGTTCCTCCTGGTTTAGGAATGTCGTTTGCCAGACGTGGCTATTCTAGAGACTGTTCAAGTATGCGCCAAGTCATAAAAGCAAACGTTTTAGCTAGATGCATTCCAATGTCTTTAAAAACTTTCCAAAGCTACCCATTAGACGCAATAACGTCAAGCCCTCAGTGAAACAGGCTGAGTATTTTTCGCGATTGTACGCTACTTGCTCATTATTTTTGAACATTTTTTTTTACTAGAGGTAAAATCAATTATCTCCCATATTGATGCAGGCAACTCCCTATGTCCGACTTAAGACAACGTTTTTATTTTGCTCACAGTCCTGTGCGCGGTGAAATCGTCCAATTGGAACAGACATTGGCAGACGTCTTCAATCGTCATAACTATCCGCTAGTGATCAAAAAGTTACTGGCCGAGCTATTAACTGCTAGCGTGTTGCTAACCGCAACGCTGAAACTGCAGGGCCGTCTCAGCCTACAGGCTCGTGGGAATGGCGCCTTAAAAATGATTATGGCGGAATGTAACCACCACCATGAAATTCGCGGCATTGCGCAATTAACGACAGAAGAAACCATATTTGCTGACGATGCCACCCTCAACAGTTTATTAGGCGAAGGCCTATTGGTTATTACCCTTGAACCCGAACAAGGCCAGCGTTATCAGGGCATTGTACCACTCGAAGGTTCAACGATTGCAGAGTGTCTCGAAGGCTATTTCAGCCAGTCCGAGCAGATTCCGACACGTTTATGGTTGGCCAGTAACGATACGCTCGCCGCTGGTGTGCTATTGCAAGCACTGCCACAAGGCAAAGATGATGAGGAAGATGAGGATCGTTGGCCACGTTTAGTACAAATAACGCAAACACTTAAGTCTGACGAGTTATTGGAACTGCCCGCCCATGAGATTTTATATCGGCTATATCATGAGGAGTCGGTAACATTACCTGATAGTGAAACCGTCACGTTCGCCTGCACCTGTTCGCGGGAAAATACGGCTAATGCGCTCATTAGCGTTGGCCAAGCGGAATGCGAAGATATTATTGCCGAACAAGGAGAAATTCGGCTGCACTGCCAATTCTGCCATTGTGAATATGTCTTCACGACGCAGGATGTTCGAGGCTTATTTCAGGTACAAGTGCATTAATTATGCCGTCTAATCGTATATTTTCTTTTAACGTAGGGCCTGCCCCTTCGACTTCGCTAAGGGAGCATTCTGCGCTAGCTGAACGGAGTCGAAGCCCCGACTACTGTTAACTGTTAACCGTCTTTGGCAATGGCAAGCCAACCGTAACCTCCAGCCCGCCTTCAGCATGATTGCGAATATCCAGACTACCTTTATGCATACGCACAATGCGCGACACAATAGCCAAGCCTAAACCTGAACCTTGGGTTGTGCGCGCAGACTCGCCACGGACAAACGGCTGCAACAAATCGGGCACCTGACTTTCTTCAATACCATGGCCATGATCACGCACTGCTATAACAATGTCATTACGCGCTTGGCGAGCCGATAGCTCAATCGGCGCTTGGCCATAACGAAGTGCATTATTGACCAAGTTACCAATCATGCGCTTAATCGCCAATCGCTTAATCAGAATATCGGGTAATGGTTCTGGATGAAATTCAATCACAGTTTGTTGCGAAAATTGTGCCGCTACTTCTGCCAGCACCATATTAATATCAACCAACTCCAGCGGCTCATCCGAGCCATCACGCATAAACGAAATGAACTGCTCTAAAATGGCATCCATGTCCTGAATATCGAGAATCATACCTTCGGCCAAGTCTTTATCAGACATCATTTCTGCGGTCAGCCGTAGCCGTGTCAACGGCGTTCGTAAGTCGTGCGAAATTCCTGCCAGCATCACCGTGCGATCTTTAGCAGCTTGCTGAATATCATGAGTCATCTGGTTAAATGCCGCGTTTACTGCCCGAATTTCAGACGGCCCGCGTTTGGTTTCAAGCATGGTGGCATGCTGACCTTTAGCCACTCGCAACGCTGCTAGTTGCAGGCGCTTGAGGGGTCTATTCAACTGTCTTACCAGTACAACAATCGCGGCAATCGCCATTAATGGCACGCCAATCAACCACGCAATAATAATAAACGGGTTATATTGGGCAAAAAACAGCAGAGGTTCACGTACCCATACATCTTTTAACGAGGGGATATACATCCATAAGCGCGGTTTAGGTTTGAACTCAAAATAAACATCGACATCTTCGTGCAGTTCTAAACGCAGTTGATTTTGTAATTCGTGGGTAAAGAACTCGGCAAAGGGCTTATCTTTGAGCGAAGGAAACTCATCTGGGTTACGCACCACCTCAATGCCTGTGGAGCGTTGAATCCAGGCGTGCATCTCTAATGCTTGTGGATTCATCAACGCCTGTTGTTCGGCGTTACGTAATAGCGATAAATTGACGGCAACATAATGCGCATGTTGGCGCATTTCAGGCAAATACAAGTTCCACCAGAAGAACGCCAACGATAAATACTGACTGACGACCAAGACAATACTGATGACCAGGGTGGTACGCCATAACGCGCTTTTCGGTTTAAGTTTTGTCCACAGCCTATCCATCAATCAGCCCTATTTATTCT
The DNA here is from genome assembly GCA_947373945.1 of Moraxellaceae bacterium. GTDB lineage: Bacteria > Pseudomonadota > Gammaproteobacteria > Pseudomonadales > Moraxellaceae > Agitococcus. Next base: position 3,004 of record CANBZV010000064.1, on the reverse strand, counting down.
TTGCCATCGGGGACAAACACATAGCCCACGCCCCAAACGGTTTGGATATAGCGAGCTTTGGCCGGATTTTCTTCAATCAAACGCCGCAAACGTGACACTTGCACATCAATCGAACGTTCCATCGCACCCCATTCACGGCCACGTGCCAAATTCATCAATTTATCACGCGTTAATGGCTCACGCGGATGCTGAACCAAGGCTTTCAGTACCGCGAACTCACCTGTGGTCAGTGGCACGGCTTCATTTTCTTTTCTAAACTCACGCGTTGATAAATCCAGCTCCCATGGGCCAAACTTGACCGTTTCTGCGGTTTGTGACGGTGCGCCCGGTAATTCGCGTACTTGTCGACGCAATACCGCTTTGATGCGTGCCAGCAATTCTTGCGGATTAAACGGCTTGGGCAAATAGTCATCTGCTCCAGCATCCAAACCACTGATACGATCAGCGTCAGCACCCCGGGCAGTGAGCATAATAATCGGCATCGGATTATTGGCAGCACGCAAACGGCGGCATATTGCCAGACCATCTTCCCCTGGCAACATAAAGTCCAGCACCATCAGCGAAAACAGCTCACGCGCCAGCATTCTGTCCATTTGCAAGGCATCAGGCACCGCTTTAACACTGTAACCCTGCTCTTCTAAAAAGCGCTGTAATAGCGTGCGTAAACGTACATCATCATCAACGACTAATATTTTATGTAGTTCGTGATTGTTCTGTTGCGTTTCCATGAGTGTCCTCAAGGCAAAATTATGAATAAGTTAGAAACAGGACTTCGGGATAATCGTGTTTTAGTCGTTTTTATCGTACCGAAAACGTCATCCTTAAAATAAGTCCTAGATAAGCTGTTTTACCACAAAACCGAAACTAGCTGATACTAGCAATAAAGCCATCGCACTAACATTAAAGCGTATTAGCGCAATTAAAGAGACTGCCGTCAACAATAAAGCTGTTAAATCAAGTGCTTGAGTGAGTCCTTGCGGCCAAAAAACGTGTTGAGCGAAGAATAGTCCCAAATTAACAATGACCCCGACCACCGCCGCACTGATTGCCGTTAATGGTGCATTGAGTTTAGGCATATCGCGACTGGCTTCAACCAGCGGCGCGCCCAAAAAAATAAAGATAAATGAGGGTAAAAACGTAAACACGGTGGCGATGCTGGATGCCAAGATGCCTGACAATAATGGGTCAGTAACTACAGTGTGTTGCCAACCGGTGATAAACCCGACAAAGGCCACAATCATGATTAATGGGCCGGGTGTGCTTTCACCCAATGCCAAACCATCCATCATTTGTGCTTGCGTCAGCCAATGATAATCAATAACCACGGCCTGATTAACATAAGGCAGGACGGCATAAGCGCCGCCAAACGTCAGTAACGCCGCCTTGCTAAAAAATACGCTAATCTGTGTTAACACACTATCGCCACCAAAACATTGCGCCACAATGCCCATCAGGCATAGCCACACGGATATTCCTGCCAATAGCGTATAAACGGCTTGATGCATAGACCAGCGCGCATGTTCAGGAATCGGCGAATGATCATCAATCAACGCCGCGCCATAGTGTTTATGACTATTATGGCTCGTGGCTTGAAATAGTTCAGGTTGCCAATGCATCAAGGCGACGCCAAGAACAGCAGCACTGAGCAAAATTAGCGCAAAATCGACACCTTGCCGCATCGCCAGCAATGACAGCAGGCTAACTCCCCATAAGAGCTTATTTTTCAGGGTCTTTTTGCCTAGACGCACGGCCGCTGCCAAGACTAGCGCCACGACTACCGGTTTAATGCCCCATAATACGGCTTGCAGGCTCGGCAATTGACCAAAACGCATATACAGCCAGCCCAACAACCAAAACAATAGCAGTGATGGCAATACAAACAGTCCACCTGCCGTCAGTCCGCCCCAGCGTTTGTGCATTAGCCAGCCAATATAGGTGGCCAATTGCTGGGCCTCAGGGCCGGGCAAGATCATGCAGTAGCTTAGAGCGTGAAGAAAACGGCCTTCAGAAATCCAGTGCCGTTTTTCCACCAACTCCTGATGCATGAGCGCGATTTGTCCGGCGGGGCCACCAAAACTCAGCAGCCCAATCTTCAGCCAAAAAATGCACGCTTGCCAAAAGGTAGGCATGGTGGGGGCTGACATTTAAACATCCTAAAATTAGGCGTAGAATTCTGTAGCTCGTACGGATTACGAGGAAAATATATTCTAAAGGAAATGGCTATTGACAGGTAGGCTGTAGCTAATAGCATTGTTAAATAACCCCTCAGAAGGTACTCTCAGATTCGTAAGTAGCTGGCTCTACAAGGTTATCGCCACCAAAAGCTAAGACCAACAAATTAAGGGTGATATTATGAAAAAGGTAAGGGACGTTTTAAACGCCAAAGGGAATAATGACACTTTTAGCATTGTCCCTACCGCCACGGTTTGGGATGCTATTAAACTGATGACCGAGAAAGGCGTGGGCGCTCTGCTAGTAACCGAGAATGATGCCTTAGTGGGTATCGTGAGTGAACGCGATTACTTAAAGAAAGTTGAGCTGATGGGGCGCGCATCGCAAACAACCGCAGTTAGTGAAGTTATGACGGCCAACCCCTTCACAGTATCACCCAATTTTGACATGGAAGCCTGCATGCAGTTAATGACCGATAAACGCATTCGCCATTTACCCGTGGTCGAAAACGACAAGCTGCTCGGCATGATTTCAATCCGTGATTTATTAGAAAGCACCATGCAAGAACAAAAATATTTAATTCAACAACTCGAACAATATATTCGCGGTGAGAGTTACTAAGTAGCACAAGTTAAGTTTTGGGTGCGCATGGCGCACCACACGAGTTGATAGCCCATAATGGTGCGTGGTACGCACTATTGCTTATTAATGCCAAGCCTCTTCTGGAATCTCACCTAAACCTTTAAAAACAGGTTTGCAAAACCAATACCCTTGCATAAGATCAATCCCAACAGAACTCAAAAAGTCTCTTTCAGCACGTGTCTCGATCCCT
>CANBZV010000063.1 GCA_947373945.1 Moraxellaceae bacterium | reverse complement strand
CCTGTTTCATCAACTAGTTTTTTGGCTGGGTCTGGTCCTAGGTGATTTTGATACGCTAAAAAAGCTAGCCAGATCATAGGCAACAACAGCAAACAAAACAGTACAGGCTTGCTATAGATCAACCAGTCGTGTTTCTTAGTCATCAGAAGTACTGCCGTAAATCCATATTGCGATAAAGTGCAGCTACTTCTTTACTGTAGCCATTAAATGGCAACGTTGGTCGCCAATTGGGATTAAAGAGACTGGCAGGCAAACGGCGCTCGCGGGATTGTGTCCAGCGCGGATGATCGACGGCAGGATTAACATTAGCATAAAAACCATATTCACTGGGCGCCATCACCGCCCATGTCGTTTTCGGCTGGGTATTAGTAAAGCGAATACGAACAATCGACTTTATACTTTTGAAACCATACTTCCACGGCGTGATTAATCGTAAAGGCGCGCCGTTTTGCGGCGGCAAGCTGCGGCCATAAACACCAACAGCCATAATAGCGAGAGGATTCATCGCTTCATCTAAACGTAAACCTTCGACATAAGGCCAATCCAAAGAGCCACCCCGTTGATTTGGCATTTGCTCTTTATCAACCAAAGTCGTGAACTCAATGTATTTAGCGTCTGATTTAGGCTCGAAACGCTTGATAAGATCAGCAAGAGAAAAACCTAGCCACGGCACAACCATCGACCAAGCTTCGACACAGCGAAAGCGATAGATACGATCTTCTAAGGCGTGAGGCTTGAGAATATCCTCTAAAGTGTAAATACCTGCTTTGTTGCATAGGCCATCAACGGTGACTTTCCACGGCTCCATCTTTAGTGTGCCCGCATTTTCGGCTGGGTCGCTTTTATCTAAACCAAACTCATAGAAATTATTATAGGTGGTGACAGAGTCATAGGGAGTGAGGCTCTCTCCTGTACTATTTGCTTGCAATTGGCGAGCATTAATCTTTTGTTTGAGCCATGCGGGGGCATTAGTGCGCTCTGGAGCGACATCATAAGGACGAGCAATGGCGGCGTTAGCCCAATGCGGCAACAATAACGAACCTGTGCCGATGTAGCCCAAACTTTTAAGCAAAGTACGCCGTTCGAGATAAACTGATTCGGGGGTGATGTCACTGCTTAATGGGGCATTGGGATTTGAAGTTGTTATTAACATCATTTTCTCCTTTGCCCCACAGTGTTTTATTTGGTGGGGCGTAATTTCTGCCAAAGCGCAGTCAGCGGTGCTGACAACGCGTACACAACGGATACCGCTAATAAACCCATTGGCAAGTCAGATGCCACGATTCCGATGACCAGTACAACCGGTAACATCACCGCAAAGGGCACTCGACTGCGGTCTAACTCTTTAAAACTATAAAACTTAAAGTTACTGACCATTAAAAAGCCCGTCAGCACGGTAATTAACGAGGTAAAGATCGCAAACTCTTTCACCTTATTGGGCATGTCATGATCAACACCAGCCCAAACCATGCTCGCGACAACCGCAGCCGCCAATGGACTCGCCAAACCAATAAAATAACGCTTATCGACACTGCCAATTTGTACGTTAAAACGCGCCAGACGAAATGCCGCACAGACTGTATAAATAAACGCACAAATCCAACCGAATTTACCTAAGGTCTGCAAGCTCCAACTGAACACTAAAATCGCTGGCGCCACACCAAAAGACACCAAATCAGATAGAGAGTCATATTGCTCGCCAAATGCGCTTTGGGTATTGGTCATACGTGCTACACGCCCATCCATGCCATCAAAAAGTGCCGCAAAGAAAATAGCAATGGCGGCAGGCTCAAATCGACCTTGCATAGAAGCAATTACAGCGTAGAAGCCCGAAAATAACGCAGCGGTGGTAAACAGATTGGGCAATAAATAAATACCCGTGTTACGCACTTTTTTGCCGTCAGCATTGTCTTCTTCTTCGACTACTTCAAAGGTGATGCCGTTGTAGTCATCATCCTGCTCATCATGGGGATTGTGCATACACAATTAACCTTGGCCAAAAATGGCGATGATAAACAGCATTACGCTTTGGCGCTATGGCTTTGTTGTGTTGCCTGATATTTAGAGAGTCAAGAAAGGAGTTTGTTACAGCGGAAGCGAAAAGAATGTAGAAAAAACAAAGGGCGCAATTAATGCGCCCTTTACTCAACTAATTACCTGAAAAAGCATTAGTTTTTGCTTTGGTCAACCAGTTTGTTTTTGTGGATCCACGGCATCATGGCGCGCAATTGGCCGCCGACAACTTCAATAGGATGCACAGCATTCAAACGACGACGAGCTGTCATTTCTGGATAGTTAGTGCGGCCTTCGAGAATGAAACGCTTAGCGTATTCACCATTTTGGATGTTTTTCAAGCACTCGCGCATTGCAGCACGGGCTTCATCAGCAATAACACGATGACCAGTAACGTATTCGCCGTACTCAGCATTGTTGGAAATGGAGTAGTTCATGTTGGCGATACCGCCTTCGTACATGAGATCTACAATCAATTTCAATTCGTGTAAGCACTCAAAATAGGCCATTTCTGGCGCATAGCCAGCTTCAGTCAAGGTCTCGAAGCCCATTTTGACCAATTCAACCGCACCACCACACAATACAGCTTGTTCGCCGAACAAGTCAGTTTCTGTTTCTTCACGGAAGTTAGTTTCGATAACGCCACCTTTGGTGCCGCCATTAGCTGCCGCATAAGACAAAGCAACTTGTTTAGCGTTGCCGGATTTGTCTTGGTAAATAGCGATCAAGCTAGGTACACCGCCACCTTTGAGGTATTCAGAACGTACAGTGTGACCTGGGCCTTTGGGCGCGATCATGATCACGTCCAAGTCTGCACGAGGCACAACTTGGTTGTAATGAACATTAAAGCCGTGAGCAAACGCTAATGTTGCGCCTTGCTTGATGTTTGGCTCGATATCATTACGGTATACATCAGGGATGTTTTCATCTGGCAACAAAATCATCACGATGTCAGCATTTTTAACCGCATCAGCAACTTCAGCGACGTTAATGCCTGCGTTTACTACTTTTGCCCAGCTTGCGCCACTTTTACGTAAACCCACAGTGACGTTAACACCAGAGTCGCGCAGGTTTTGTGCATGAGCGTGACCCTGTGAACCGTAACCAATAATCGCAACTTGCTTGCCGCGAACGATGGATAGATCGGCATCTTTATCGTAATAAACTTGCATGAGAATTCCTCTTCAAAAAACTAAGAAAGCTTCAACACTTTCTGGTTGGGGTTAATAACTGTAACTTCCCTCCTCCAATAGGAGGAAGGGCAAGTCAAAATCAAATACTTAATACTTTCTCGCCACGGGCGATGCCAGATACACCACTACGAACAACTTCAAGAATTGTCGTATCAGACAAGGCTTCGATAAAGGCATCGAGCTTATCGGAAGTGCCTGTGAGCTGGATGGTGTACGTGCTGGAGGTTACATCAACCACTTGACCACGGAAAATGTCGGCTGTACGTTTGATTTCCGCACGCACAGCACCTGTTGCTTTCACTTTAATAAGCATCAACTCACGTTCGATATGCTCACCTTCGCTCAGGTCAACAACCTTTACCACTTCAACCAGCTTGTTGAGCTGTTTGGTGACTTGCTCAATTTTGTGGTCATCGCCGGATGTTGTTAACGTTAACCGTGATAACGTCGGGTCATCAGTAGGCGCAACAGTCAGCGTCTCAATGTTGTAGCCACGTTGCGAGAACAGGCCAACCAGACGAGATAACGCGCCCGATTCATTTTCAATCAAAACAGAAATAATACGACGCATGATTAGGTACGCTCCGTTTTCGACAACCACATATCGCGTAAGGAGTTGTTAGCAATAAGCATCGGGTAAACGTGTTCAAATTGATCAACATAAACATCCATGAATACCAAACGATCTTTCATCGCCATCGCTTCACGCATTTTACTTTCCAATTCATTGACATCGGTAATTTTCATACCCACATGGCCGTAGGCTTCAACCAACTTAACGAAGTCAGGTAACGACTCCATATAAGAGTTGGAGTGACGACCTTCGTACATCATGTCCTGCCATTGTTTCACCATACCTAAAGCACGGTTATTCAAATTCAGGATTTTGATCGGCAAGTTGTATTGCAAACAAGTCGATAACTCTTGGATGTTCATCTGAATCGACGCTTCACCAGTAATACAAACGACTGTTTCTTCTGGGAATGCCATCGCACAGCCCATCGCCGCAGGTAAGCCAAAGCCCATCGTGCCAAGACCACCGGAGTTAATCCATTGCCGTGGACGGTCATACTTGTAGTACAACGCTGCAAACATTTGGTGTTGACCGACATCGGACGACACAATCGCTTTGCCTTCGGTCACTTTATAAAGCATCTCAACCACTTGTTGAGGCTTCATTTCACCGCCAGGCTGCGCAGGTTCGTAACGCAAACCATGATGTGTGCGCCACTGGTCAATTTGCTGCCACCATGTCGCAAGCGCATCAGGGTTAGGTTTGCTAACGCCCATTTGCTTCAATTGCGCCAACATTTCCACTAAGACTGGCTCGACAGCACCAACAATAGGAATATGCGCAGCAATAGTTTTGGAAATCGCCGCAGGATCAATATCAATATGAATGATTTTCGCTTGCGGACAGAATTTCTTGGTGTTGTTAGTCACACGGTCATCAAAACGCGCGCCAATAGCCAGAATCAAATCGGAATGATGCATGGTCATGTTGGCTTCATAAGTACCATGCATACCCAACATGCCAACAAACTGTTTGTCTGAGCCAGGGAAACTGCCCAAGCCCATCAAGGTGTTGGTTACTGGAAAGTTCAGCAAATGCGCCAATTCCGTTAACAAGGCAGAGGCATTACCCTGCACCACACCGCCGCCCGCATAAATAATGGGACGCTTGGCTTGGACTAATTCATCAATCGCTTTTTTAATCTGCCCAGCATGACCACGTACCGGCGGATTATACGAACGCAGTTTCACCTTATCAGGATATTCATAAGGAAACTTTTCGTTGGGATTAGTGCAATCTTTAGGCACATCAATAACCACGGGGCCTGGACGACCCGATGCGGCGATATAAAAAGCTTTTTTAACGATCGCAGGAATCTCGGACGCATGACGCACTTGGAAACTGTGCTTCACGATAGGACGGGAAATACCGACCATATCGGTTTCTTGAAACGCATCTTCACCAATGAGATGTGACGGGACTTGACCCGAAATGATCACCATTGGAATTGAATCCATATAGGCAGTCGCAATAGGCGTGACGGTATTAGTTGCGCCAGGACCTGAAGTTACTAGCACGACACCTGTTTTGCCTGTTGAACGCGAATAACCGTCGGCCATGTGGCCAGCAGCTTGTTCATGACGGACGAGCACGTGCTTGACGCGGTCTTGTTGGAAAATAGCATCGTAAATATGGAGTACCGCACCGCCTGGGTATCCAAAAAGAAATTCTACGCCTTCGTCCGCAAGCGCGCGGATAAGCATTTCACCACCAGATAAAAGTTCCACGACTTAATCACCCTTACAGATTACAGACATTAGGTCTGCTGAGATAACGGGGATTTACACCACACATGATTGTTCGCTTACCATGATTTGACTTCTTTATCTGCATAGTACAGCGAGATAAAGACCACGTTTGGGCATGATAAACTCAGTGTAAATCCTGACATTAGGGGGCATTGCTTGGCTCGTTGCTGATATTAGGGTGAATATCCTGCGTTTCAGGGCTGGGTTTGCCACTAAAAATAAGACGAGCAGTTTAAGCTTAAGATGCGTTCAGCAAACCTAAGCGAGCGTCCGCCATGATTGCGCTCAACAAGAGGGTGACTTGTCCAACGGCAATCTTGCCACTAAAAAGGGAAACATTTTTAATTCTCAGACACTATCTGTCAAGAACTAATTATGATTTAGACGGGTTTTATCTCACCAAAGACGTATTTGAGTATGACACTTGCCTTCACCGCTCCGAGTGATTTCCCCCTTCATGGTGTGTGCGAATAGCCACATTTATGAATACGGAAGCTATTTTCAATACTTTTCAATTAGTTACTATAATGAAATGCAATTTGGGTGGTTAGCTTCACAGTATGACAAAATAAAACAATGTTTTCTCACACTCGTCATAGTTTCACTTATCAAGTGCCAATAAAGCAGTTATATTCGTGCTATAGATTTTTCGCCCATGATGGGAGCAAATGGCAGATGAACAAACAATTAATAACAATCTCTTTCTTAGCCACCCTTGCACTAGGAGCACACGCTAGTGAGGAGTTTTACAAATGGGTTGATGAGCGCGGTGTCACTCACTATTCCGAAACACCTCCAACCGACACAGGAACATTCAAATCTCAGGTGATTAGTGTCAACACGCGTTTACCAATGGGTAGTGAAGCCGCCGTTTCCAACCTCAACAAACAACGTTCTGATGCAGCCAAAGAGAAAAAAGACGACGACAAGGAAGGCGTGACCAAAGTCGGCAAGAAACCTGATGTTGCCGATGCTCCTGACAAATATAAAGAACAATGTGCTCAATACAAAACCGATCTGCAAACGCTCTCTGATAAAGGTGGGCGAATTAAAGTACAAAATGATAAAGGTGAAGTGCATACAATGACGGAAGAAGAGCGCTCCGACCGCTTGGATAAAGTTCAGCGCCAAATCTCAGCGTTTTGCAATAAATAATACGACGACCTTCCTTCTTTACCCTGCTTAATCGCAGGGTAATTCAAACCCTGTATCATATTAATTACTCCCCGAACAAGCGGGAGATTTGAACACTATTACCGTTGCAGCAGATAGACTTCCATCTGACCGGATGTCTATTTTCTGCTTGAACTAAACGCCCCCATAACTGACATCATTGGGGAGGAAATAACTCCCGCTCAAATGCTGGTAGTGACTTTTCCATATCTGCTCCAATAAACATCTGTGGTTGGGATGGCATAAAACCCTCCTCTTTTTCGCGCGCGGCAATGGTTTGTTTCGCCGCTTGAAAAGCATTAACTAACGAATGCTCTTGGCGTAAGGCCTCATCAAAAAAGGCACGCCCAAAGTAAGTGAAGTCAGCATCATCAGTACAACCAAACGATGTTTTTGTGGCTTCAGCAGCCGTGATTACCAGACTGCTCGGTGTTTGTAGTGATGGAATATACGCGCCCGAAAAACAGGAAGAAATAACGACAACCCGCCAATGAATGCCCGCTTTATCCAATTCTGCTCGCAGCCATGTCGGTGTTAGACTTTGAATTTGCAGCGGCTGATGGCTTAATTCAAACGTACCATCTGCACCACCATGCGACGTTAAAAACAAGAACAACACATCCTCGTCTTTGTTCATACGTTGACCAATCGTTTCCAACGCCTTACTAATACTAGTGCGTGTGGCAATAGGTTGACTTAACGTTGTGTCATCATCGTTTATAAGTACCATCGAGTGGCCATTGGTTGTAAAACGCGTATTAAACAAACTTTGTACGGACTCGACTTCCCGGCGGAACACACTTTGATACGCCGCACCACCAACACCAAGGAAATACCAGTCTGTTTTTCCTTTCGTGCCTTCTTGCAGTTGCGCTAAGGCGCGATTTAGTAATAGTGGCTGGACATAAAACGCGGACTCTTCAGTAATATGTGGAACTGTTTCTGGCACGACAGTTTCAGCGGCGTACCATAAGCGCTGCTCAGAAAAAAGTAACGACCATCCCCACAATGCACCTACAGCAATAACAATATTAACGACACGTAGCCACCATGCCCATGTCAACTGCCGGCCAAAAACAAACATCAGTGCTGCGGTTGGCCATGCAAATAACGCCAAATAAAGATTGGGAATCCACGGACTCACTGCGGCAGGTAATAAATCAGCCTGACCTGCCCATTGAATACTGGACTGTAGTAAGCCCACCAGAATATCGGCCGCCAACCATAAAATAACGGGCGTCAGAATCAAGCGCCAAACGCCATAGCGTTGTGCCAGAAAAATACCGACGACCAGCCATATAAATGGAGGGATTAAATACGACGCAAAACCCACGGGCTGAATTTCGCCAGGCCAGCCCTCACTAATGAAATCAAAGGTAAAGCTAGTGAGCAAACTACCCAGTACAAACGTAATAAACTGCACGGGTGTCGGATGTAAATGCTGAAAAGCACGCTTCATCCCGACGAGCATCATCAAGGCGGCGACAAAATTATCAAAAAATGAGCGCAGAAATAAGCCGAAAGGCCGATGAGACATAGTGGCAGTATCCATGAAAACCGCGTGGATAATAACAGTTCAAAATAGCACTTATAAAGGTTTAGCGAGTAAAGGTTCCAAATTAATACATTCGGCCAACTCGGCAATATTGGCTTGTGCCTGATAAGGCAAAACACCTAAACAGGGAGTTGGCAACATGTGTACGAGTGTCGCAATATTTTCGTCGATGGCGTCCATAGCAGGGTCAATACAATTAGCTACCCAGCCTGCTAGCCGTAAGCCATCACGCAAGATAATTTCTGCCGTTAGCAAGGCATGGTTCAAACACCCCAACCGTATACCCACCACCAAAATGACAGGCACGTTCAATTCTTTGGGCAATGCCGACAACATTTCTCTATCACTAATGGGTACACGCCAGCCACCGGCTCCTTCAATAATGGCAAATTGAGGACGATGAGTCAGTGTTGCTCGCGTATAACCCACCAATTGACTAATAGTTAAACGTCGTCCAGCCTGCTTAGCTGCCAAATGCGGCGATAATGGCGCAGCCAAGGTGACGGGATTGATTTCCTGATAGGGTAATTTCAAACTACTGTGATGCTGCAATTGCAAAGCGTCATCATTTCTCAGACCATCAACCGTCAGTTCACAACCTGACGCAATGGGTTTAACGCCTAAGGAGGTTAAACCCTGTAGAGCTGCTTTATGCAATAATGCACATGCCGTTGTGGTCTTACCAATACCGGTATCGGTGCCTGTCAGAAAAAAAACCGCCATTCATAGTATCCTTAAGATTTTACCGTTGCCAAAAACGTTTCGTAGGCTTGCGCGGACTCTTTAGTACGCTCAATTTGTGGCGCATGACCAACGCCTTTAAAAATCACGACTTGCGCTTGCGGGATGAACCGCTTAAAGACTTCCGTACACGAGACATTAAGCAATTTATCTTCATCACCCCAAAGCACAAAAGTTGGTACTTTGATTTTTGGCAACGCCTCTTCAGGGTTTAAAGAATACTTGAGGTTAATTTCTTGATAAATTTTAGTTGCAATGGCTTCGCGGGCAATCGCCTCACGCGTTAGCTTAGCAATCACGGGTGAAGGAATATAGGGCGGATCTGACATTGTAAACGCCAACATCTTTTTATAATCATCTTCATTACGCACGATTAACGGATTTTTGCCTTGCTGATTGAGCTTGGACAACTCACTAGGCTGCGGGGAAATAACACCAGCCGAACTCATTAACGCCAAACTTTTAACATGATTTGGCGCCATAACCGCGACATGAAACGCAATCGCACCGCCCATCGAGTGCCCCATAACATGCACAGGTTGGGTTAAGTTCAACTTATCCATTATGGCAATGACCCGCTTCGCCTGTTCAGGGATACTGTAGTTTTTATCCATCAAAATATTGCTATCACCATGAGCAGGCAAATCTATCGCAATCACGTGATAGTGTTTGGTTAACTGGCGTGCAAACCTAATCCAAATATCTTTATTGGATTGAAAACCATGAATTAAAAACACGGTCTCGCCTTGACCACCTTCAAGATACGGCGTAGTGAAATCACCGACCACAACCTGTTTAAGCTGGAGATTGGCCAATGAGCGCTCAGCACTTATAGCCCACGTAGATAAGGTATTTTCAACTTGGGTACAGCCAGCAAATGTCAGGCTTAGCGCTAAAAGAGTTGTTGTTGCTAGTTTTCTCATGCTATTACTCTGCGTTATTTGGTGATCTTGCGCGTTGTCCGTATACCATCAACACCTCATAGTGTAACGGTAAACCTTGTTCATGCCGATAATGATCCATTGCTTGCTCCAAAGCCAACAACTGTCCCCGCCCCCATAAACCTTGCTGGCGATGTTGTTGTAGCTCATTCGCACCTATCGTTTTCAAGCTCTTTAATAACGCTTTCGCCGAATCATAGTATTGATAAAATGCACTTTGTTGATGGTTTGTTATCGTCAAACCTGCCGCCATCAACGCTTTCAGCCATATTTGAGCTGAAAAGAAGCTATTAGTATGACGCGATTGATCTATCGTCGCCCACGCCTGATTTAACTCTTGCAATGTTCCGTCAACAGGAATTGCCAAACAAAACTGGCCCTCTGAAGCCAATACACGCTGTAACTCAGTGGCAAACTGGGATGGTGAGGATAGCCATTGCAGCGCAAAATTACTGACCACACAATCAAAGCTATTATTTTGAAAAGATAATTGTGCGGCATCAGCTTGTATGGGCAGAATTAATGGATGTTGTAAGGCATCGACTTGTAACATTGGAGCGGCAATATCCAAAGCGACAATATGATCGACAGGATGGTGGTCAGCGATATGGCGAGTTAGCCAACCAGTACCACAACCGACATCCAACACTCGACCATGTAATGACTGATTGGCAATTAATTGTTGTGCCGATTGACGTTGCGCCAATGCCTGCTCGTCATAATGTGCAGCAGCCGAGCCAAAGCGTTGAGCGATACGCTCGTTTAATGACTGCTGCGCAAACGCATTCATAAACACTCCTGCGCAAACTGCTTTAGGTGTTGAGCGATAACCGCTGGATGAGACACAAACGGTGCATGCGCCGCTTCATCTATTATCGAAAACTGCAAACGGGTATTTAGCGCAGTTAAATCACGGCCAACAGTGGCTGGCACCAACACATCTTTTTCGCCCAACAAGCAGCAAATTGGCAGCGTCAATTGCGCTAATTGCTGGCGATGGTCTTGTGCCAATAACGCTAATCCAGTCTGTAATAGTGATGTAGAAGGTAAAGATGTCGTCGCTAATTGCTGTTGCAAAAACCGTGTATCTTGCTTTTGGCTAGTTGAACCTTGGCACTGCAACGCGATAAATCGTTTTAACGTCACCGGTGGATTGTCGGCAAGACCTTGTTGAAATTGCTGAAAATCCTTCATGGGCATAGCATGCGGCCAATCCTCTCGCTGGACAAAACATGGATTACAGGCAATTGTCGCTACGGCCTGCACACGCTCAGGAAACTTAATGGCAATATCCAAAGCAAGCAATCCACCTAAAGACCAGCCGCACCACATTGCCCGCTCCGGAGCAACTGCCAAATAGTCGGCAATATCCTCAGTAAAACCATCAATCAGCATGATCTTAAAATCTGCCTGAAGATACGGCAATAGTATTTGCCAAACCTGCGCGTTCATGCCCCAACCATGTAGCAACACCAGATTGACGGCACAGGGATTATCAGACGGTACAACATGATGACGCAGGCTAGACATAATCTGCCCTCAACATCGCCAACGCCCCTAGTAGCTGATCAATATCAGCTTCGCTATGGCTTGCGGTTAAAGTCACTCTTAATCGTGATTGACCTTGCGGCACCGTCGGCGGACGAATCGCTGTCACCCAAAAACCTCGTTCCGCCAATGCCTGACTCAAGGCCAAAGCCTTACTTTCTTCACCCAATAAAATCGGTTGAATAGCGGTTTGACTAGCCATTAGTTGCCAGCCTTGGGCAATGATACCTGCACGAAAGCGGTGTATTAACTGCTGTAAATAGTCGCGACGCCAACTTTCGGTGTTTAAGAGCTGCAAACTTTGGCGAGTCGCTGCGGCAAGCGCAGGTGGCATGGCGGTGGTGTAAATATAAGGACGAGCAAAGTTAGTTAAATAATCAATTAGCTCGCGACTACCAGCCACAAAAGCCCCAAATGTGCCAAGTGCCTTGCCAAAGGTAGCCATATAAATCGGGATATCAGCGGCAGAACAACCGAAATGCTCGCCAGTACCTGCCCCTGTTTTACCGAGCACACCAAAACCGTGAGCATCATCAATCATTAAAGCCGCTTGTTGTTGCTGGCATATTTGTACTAACTCCGGCACAAGCGCCACGTCGCC
>CANBZV010000062.1 GCA_947373945.1 Moraxellaceae bacterium | reverse complement strand
GCCTTTGAGTTTTTCTCCGAATTAGCGGTGCAATGTGTGATTGCCAGTGGCGATGTCGCTCGGCCATTCCCAGACGCGACGCCATTTTATGCCTTGCTAGAGTTTGAAGCGTTATCACCCGCGATTGAAGAGCAAGCTATGCAAGTGTTTGAGCAATGCATGGAAGAAGGTTGGGTGCTCAATGGTGTAATGAGCCAGAATGAAACCCAAGTACAAAACTTGTGGCGTTTACGCGAAGATATTTCGGAAACCATCGCCAAATTTACGCCGTATAAAAACGATATTTCGGTGCTGATTACGCATGTTCCAGCCTTTATCGCCGATATTGACGCCATTGTTCAGACGGATTATCCCGATTTTGATATTGTCTGGTTCGGCCATATTGGTGATGGTAATTTGCATTTGAATATCCTCAAGCCTGCCGATTTAAGCAAGGACGAGTTCTTTGGCAAATGCCAAGTAGTGAATAAAAAAGTTTTTGAAACGGTGCAAAAATACAATGGTTCGATTTCTGCCGAACATGGTGTTGGTATGACTAAGAAGCCATATTTGCACTACACGCGTTCGGCCGAAGAAATTGCCTATTTGCAGGCGATTAAGCAGGTCTTTGATCCGAATAACATCATCAATCGCGGTAAGGTTTTTGATATGTAATAACACTCCTCCTCCTGACAAGGGGGAGGTTGGGAGGGGGTTAATCGCTATGACGCAGAACCCCACCCTAATCCTCCCCTTATCAGGGGGGAGGGGACTCCGGCTTAAGTTAAAATAACAGAGCACAATCCCATGAAAAAAATAGAATTCTTCTACGATATCGTCAGCCCTTACAGCTATATAGCTGCGACCCAAATGGCACAGTTTGCAGGTAAGGCTGAAGTTGTTTGGCGGCCATTTTTATTAGGTGGCGTCTTTAAAGCGACAGGTAATTCGGGACCTGCTTTTACTGTGGCGGCTAAAATGCCGTATATGTTTCAAGATTTGGGTCGTTTGGTGGCGCATTATCACATTCCATTTGCCATGCCAGCTCAATTTCCGGCCAATACCGTAACCGTACAACGCGTGTTGTGTGCAGCCAGTGATAGCGAGCGCGCAGCGTTAACGCTCAAGCTGTTTAATGCCTATTGGGGACAAGGAAAAGATGTCACTAATCTTGAGTTGTTAACCGAATTGGCAGGCGCAGAGTTGATCGCTAAAGCGCAAGATGACGCAATTAAAAACCAGCTCAAAACCAATACCGAAGACGCCGTTGCTCGTGGTGCGTTTGGCGCGCCTACCTTTTTTGTCGGCGATGATATGTATTTTGGCGAAGACCGTTTATTTTTAGTTGCCGAGGCCGTGAAGTGAGTTATCAACACCAGTTTATTGATGGCACAGTCATTGATTTGCCCGTAGGCAAAGCAGTGTGTGTAGGACGAAATTACGCCGCGCACGCGAAAGAGCTGGGCAATGCTGTACCTGATGCACCGATTTTATTTTTAAAGCCCAGTACCGCGATGGTGCCTTTATCACCGAGTTTTAGTATTCCCAGTGATCGTGGTTCTTGTCATCACGAAACTGAAATTGCGGTGTTGATTGGGAAAACCATTAGCAAGGTAGGTATTGCAGATGTGCCTGCCGCGATTGCTGGTTTTGGTTTGGCGCTGGATTTAACCTTGCGTGATTTGCAAAATGAGTTGAAAAAGCAAGGTTATCCGTGGGAAGTCGCCAAGGCGTTTGACGGTGCATGTCCACTTTCGCCGTTTATCAAAGCCGAGCAATTTGGTGATGTTTACGCGACCGAGTTTAGCTTAACGGTTAATGGCGAGCAGCGTCAGCATGGCTTTACCAAAGACATGATTACCCCCGTACATGAGTTGATTGCCTATATCAGTCAAATTTTTACGCTAGAAGCAGGAGATATTGTTCTGACTGGAACACCCGAAGGCGTAGCGCCGTTAAAGCTTGGTGATAAATTGGTGTTATCGGTTATGAAGCAGTCTTTTCAGACTGAGGTTATCTAAACCGACAAGCGCATAACGAGATCGTAGGGGCGGATTTATCCGCCTTTATGCCATTGCCTCGACCGAACTTCTTTTTTGCGGGCAATAACAAATAATTGCCGCACTCCATTCAGCGTCTATAGTCATTTACATCTTCAGATAAAAATAACAACACAAGGAACAGGCGATGACAACCCGTCACTCACAAGGCTCTTTATCGCTTTTGCTGTTATTGATCAGTGGCTACAGTTTTGCTGATGATGCCAGTTTGCAGCAGCGCATCGAAAATCTAGAAGCCGAGTTAGCAAAAATCAAAAATAATCCCGCGTTAACTAAAGTCGATGGGGGGTTACGGGCGCAATCCGCCGATGGCCGCAGCAAGTTTCGTTTTGCGGGTCGGCTACAAGCAGACTATGCCTTTTATGATAAAGATAACAAAGACTTGGGTAGTGGCTCTGAGTTGCGTTCTTTACGTTTAGGCGCACGTGGTGCAGTGGCGAAAAATTGGGACTATAAACTGGAGATTGATGTTCTAAGCGGCCAAAAAATACGTGTCACTGAGGGCTATGTTGCCTATTCCGGTATGAGAAATACCGTGATCCAGCTTGGAAATCTTTTTGAAATGTATGGCTTAGAAGAATACGCCAGTGCTGTCGATACGACGTTTATGGAGCGTTCAATTGCTGTTGATGCCTTTGCGCCTGATTATAATCAAGGGCTTGCCTATAGCCGTTGGGGTGATGCCTATAGCGTTAGTGCGGGCGTATATGGTGATTCAACCAATAATGCGCAAGCAGCGTTGAATGAATCGTGGGGCATGTCTTCACGTTTTGTCCTAGTGCCGCTGAATGCTAGTGGCGATGTCTTCTCGATAGGAGTCAGTGGTTATTGGCGTGATCCCACCAGTGATACGTGGAGTGTCGCCGCACGTCCTAATTCTCATGTCACACCTATAAAATTGGTTGATACCGGCATGATTAAAGACGTGTCGGCATTAAGCGCGTTGGCGTTTGAAGGCTCTTTCACTTTAGGGGCGTTATCCCTTCAAGCCGAATATAACCAGCAGATGCTCAATCGTAACCACAGCCAACACGATGCTGATTTTAACGGCTGGTATTTCTACGGCAGTTATGTGCTGACGGGTGAAAGCCGTCCGTGGGATATGGCTTCTGCGACTTATGGCCGTATTGTGCCTAAAAATGCGGGTGGTGCATGGGAACTCGCTTTGCGATTTGATCAGCTGGATTTGAATGATGCGGGCGCAGGCATCGCGGGTGGTGAAATCAAAACGACGACTTTAGGGCTGAACTGGTATCCGGTGACGAATGTCCGTTTTACCGCTAATGCGATTAAAGTAGCGTCAAAAAAAGCAGGGGTCGAAGATAATCCCAATGTCGTGCAGATGCGCGCGCAAGTAGCGTTTTAGTTGGTGGCTATTTCAACTACTTTACGGATTGATATTTTAGTAGGATGTTGTATATTGCGTATATACATTGATTGAGATGTGGTTATGTTGACGCGCATTTTTAAAAGTGGCAATTCACTAGCGGTACGAATTCCCAAAGATATTCAATTTACGGCTGATATACAGGAAGTCGATATTGAGCGGCATGGCGATACCTTGGTGATTCGACCCGTACACAAGCAGTCATTAGCAAATATTATGGCAGCATTTAGTGCTTTTCCGAGCGGCTTTATGGCGGATGGGCGAGACACTCATGTCGAAAACGAGCGTGATTGGGATCGTCATTAATGCGCTACATGTTGGATACCAATATTTGCATTCATTTGATTCAACGCCAGCCGCCCGAGGTAGTGCAAAAATTTGCCACGCTCAAATATGGTGATGTGGTTATTTCTAGTATTACCTTGGCTGAATTGCGTTATGGTGTGGAGCGCGATAGCCAAATGCGTTCAGCTGCGGATGCCGCACTGATGGGGTTGCTACGGTTTTTGCCAGTATTGCCCTTTGAAGAGCAGGCGGCTAGTCATTATGGGGTATTACGAGCCTTAGTGCGTGACCGAAAACGTGATGCACTGGATCGCCTCATTGCGGCACATGCACTCAGCCAGCAGTTGATTCTGGTTACTAATAATGAAGCAGACTTTAAAGACTACCCCTCATTAATCGTAGAGAATTGGATATTACATCCTCATTAACTCAACGACTCACTATTCCCACGAGTCCTGAAACTTATGAATTTGCCGCCGTTCTTTTTTATTCGGTCGATGATCAGGATGGGCCAGATTCTGCGCTTTGCGTTGCGCGGTATTATCTTCACGTTTAGCAATGCTATCGGCGGTTTCTTCATAGAGTGCTTGGGCTTCTATCGCGCCTTTACGCACTTCACTTAATGACATAACTTTGACGGTTTTCTCATCAAAACCTTGGCGAATGGTCAAAATCAGACCGACACGCATCTCTTTGCTAACTTTAACTCGTTGACCTTCGCAATGTACTTTACCGCTTTCGATAGCATCTTTGGCTAAAGAGCGGGTTTTGAAAAAGCGGGCTGCCCATAACCACTTGTCCATTCGAATTTTTTCATTATTTTCTGACATAGTTGTTCCTAAACGTAGCGATGTTTGCTATTTATCACGACTATAAAAACATATCGTAGCTATTTAGCGCTGATTAGGTAATGGTTTGTTTGTGAAATTACACCGTTGCTTGATTCTGTTTTCACTTTATTATTCATTTAACCGCCATCCAGAATACTTATTATGCACGGCACTATTCCTTTTTTGCGTCGCCAGCCCGTCTTCATCATGTTCGGCGTATTGGCGTGGTTGTTGGCTGTTTGGCAGTTAAGTCAGCCCGCCGTCACGCAGGGCGTTGTTCTGTATGTGGTGTTAATCGCCTTGAACGGTATTGGCGCGATCTTGGCGCTGCTGCGCTTATTCTGGATTATTGTCACTACGCGCCGTTGGCAAATTGATAACACCGACGGGATGATTTGGGCGTGTGTGCTGGTCGGTTACGGCAGTGCCTTTGTCTTGGCACAGTGTTTGGTGTTGCCAGCGATTCAGAGTTTCTTTCTCGGTTTCTTATTGTTTAATTTCTCCCCGTTACTGAACCGTTTTACCCCACTTGTCGCCAATAGCATCTTTGTGCTGACGTCTTTTGCCATTGCCTTATTGCAGCATACCTTGCCGGTAATGGTGTTTATGCTCTATTTGTTATTGGCGCAAAGTGCGGTGTGGTATATGACTTTTTGCAATATTGCTGAGTGGCAAGCGCATCAGGAAACCGCGACCGCTCATGCTCAATTACATGCTACCCAACAACTACTAACCGATGCCGTTGCCCGTAATGAGCGCATTCGTATTGCTCGCGATATTCATGATCAGATGGGGCATCACTTGGTGGCGCTGAATATTCAATTGCAACTGCTGGAACGTAAAATGCCAGACTCAGCGACCGAGGAATTGACGCAAGCTAAAGAATTGGCGAAAGAATTGTTTAGTGATATCAGAACGACAGTGCGCCAGTTGCGACAGGAACAGTCCAGTTTTAGTGAGTTGCTGGAGAATATGTTAAGCAATATTCCCTTTTTAGAGTTTGATGTTGATGTTGATGAAGCGATGACCATGCTCGATGAGCAGTTGGCGTCGTGTTTGTTGCGCGTGGTGCAAGAGGCGATTACCAATAGCTTAAAACATAGCGATGCCTGTAGATTATTGATTCAATTGATGTATGAAAATGAAAGCTTGCAATTGTTGGTGCAAGATAATGGCCGTCATCGCAAAGCGGCCGAGTTTAGTTCGGGCAATGGCTTACGCGGTTTGGAAGAGCGCATCAATCAACTTGGAGGCACGTTACAGGCCAATGCAACAGGGCAGGGCTTTTTGCTGACGGTCAATTTTCCTGAGGATAGCTTATTATGATTCGTTTAGTGGTGGCCGATGATCAAGAGCTAGTGCGGCACGGTATTGTTGCTTTGTTGAGTTTTGAGTCCGATTTGCAAGTGGTGGGACAGGCAATTGATGGGGATGATTGTTTGCTAAAAATTGCGCAATTACGGCCCAATGTCGTGTTATTAGATATTCGTATGCCGCGTCGTAATGGCTTGGAAACACTGAAGCACATGCGCGCCATGAATGATCAAACGCCCGTCATTTTACTGACTACCTTTGATGAGCCGTTAACGATGGCACAAGGCCGACAATCGGGTGCACAAGCGTGTTTGCTAAAAGATATTGCCCATGCCGAATTGGTGGCAGCGATTCGTACCGTTGCGCAAGGCGGTAGTATTGAAAGTAGTCATGCCAACAATCCACAGACCTTTTTTAATCGCCGAGAGTTAGCGATTATTCGTGAGTTGTGTGCGGGCAAGCAAAACAAGGAAATTGCGCTCGCTCTGCAATTAAGCCCCGGCACAGTGCGCAATTACTTATCTATTATTCTCGAGAAACTGGAGGTCCGTGACCGTACGCAGGCTATTTTGCGTCTGCGCGAATTGGGTCTAGCTTAGACTGTCCGACAATGTTCATACTAATAACAGGCGTATTTTTACAAAAAAGTCCTAGTGTATTAAATCTCTATTAGTACTATCGTGCCCGTGACAAATGTCACTACTCTTTGTGTGTGTACAGTCGTAGCATTCTACTGTCTTACCAAAATTAGGACTTCACAGCGTTGCTTTAGCTCTGCTTGTTGAGTTTTGCGATACGGAGCATGTCTATGAAAGTTATCACCACCGTGCTGTTAATGTTATTCAGCCTCTTGTCATTACCAGCCCTAGCCACTGAGCAAACCGATATGAAACTCATTCTGGATAAAAATGGCATTAAAATTTGGTCATATCGTATTCCGAATAGTCCGTTTCATGGTTTTAAAGCGGTCACAACGGTCAAAAGCACACTGACAGGTGTTGTAGCCTTGATTATGGATAACGAATCGGCAAGTCGTTGGTTGTATCGGACTAATGAAGTAGCGACGCTATCGCAAGATCACGATAATTTTGTTGTGCGCGTTGTCACCAATTTCCCGTGGCCATTTAAGGACCGCGAAGCGATTGTCGAAGGTAAGATTACGCAAGATCCGAATAATTTGTTTGTCCGCATTGATAGTGCCAGTGTCATGAATCACCCCGTACGTGCGGGTTATGAACGTATGCCGAAAGTAGAAGGTGGTTGGTTATTTCGCCCTATAGGTCACGGTCAAATTGAAGTGACCATGACTGGTCATGCCGAATTAGGCGGCTATGTCCCCGCAGCTATTGTCAATTTGTTGATTCAAGAACATCCGTTCCATTCGCTATCAGCCTTTAAAGAAGTAGTGGGTGAGCAGCGTTTTCAGACTGCGCAATTGGCGTCTATTCGTGAACCGGCTTACAACTAACAAAATTTAAGCAATAAAAAAGGGCAGAATCAATCTGCCCTTTTTTGTGTCTATGGTTTACTGGTTAGCGTAACGTGACACGTACATCTTCATGGTGTTGTTCTGAAACAAACCTGCACCGACATAAATGCTATCGGCAGTGACGGCTAAACCGCCACTGGCAATATCAGCTGTGCCAGACATGGTGCCATTGGCTAATAAAGTCGCGGTGTTATCAAACTTTTGCGGTTTGTTGTTGCCGACAACATAAATGCCACCTTTGCTATCAACAACCATTTTGCTAATGATACCAGTGCTTTGTTTGTTGGTCGTTTTGACCGTGCCGTTACTGGCATTAATGATGTTGATGATCCGTGTAGGCTGTTGTGATTGGCTAAACACTAGATTGCCATCAGGTAACAGTTTCACTTCAGGAATGCTGGATAGTTGATAAGAGCTGCTATCTGGGTCAGCAAAAAACTTAGACCAAACTTGTGCGCCATTGCTGTTAATACGCGTTAAATACGCACTGTCCTGGGGTTCGCTGTTAAAGGTGGCAACATAAACGGTGCCATCAGTTTGAATCGCCAAACGCGCAGGTGGGTTTTGCACTACAGGCAGAGCGTAGTTCCAGACGGGTGTCAGATTGGTGTTATAACGATGAACTTGACCCGTACCCGCGGTATAAATAGCGTTGGTGGTAATGGCAACATCCCACAGCGGTGCAATTTGAGCGACGGTGTTGGTCAAGGTGCCATTCAAATCAAAGACGTATAAATCACGGCCAGCGACATACAAACGGTTGCCGCTAATTTCTAAATCACGCAATGCTGCATCAGCGCCAATCAGAGTGCTGATGTTACGACGCCAGCTTTCGATGCCGGAGCTCGTGAATTTGATCAATGTGCTTTCGGTGACGATATAAATACTGCCGTCTGTACCCAAGACGCTCGCCCATGGACGATTGTATGTGCCCGCGCCTAAGTCAGTGACAGTTTTCCAAATGCGATTGCCGTTAGTATCTTGTTTGATAACCACTAAGGTGTCTTGGCTATTGGTTAAAGAGGAAGCGTGTCCGGCACTAATGACGGCACCTGCAGGGTCATAGATAACTTCTTGCAAGGTGGCATAACCTGATTCTTGATCGTCAGCCGTGAACCATTTTTCCCATGTTGGTGTCATTTGGACAGCAGTACAAGCGGCTAAGCTAGCAACAACAGCAGCGACAGTAGCAACACGGAACGAAGGTTTGGTCAAACGCATGAGATTCTCCAGTTATTAACAGTTCGACTTGGACAAAACACCGTGGGTGACGTTGTTTTGAGTATTTGTCGTTTCCAAGCCGTTGATTAAGGGTTACTTAATATGGAAGGCATAATACAGACTTTGCTTTGATAAATGGTGACAGTGTTTTTGGAGATGATGACAATATTAATATAATGAGAAATTAGGTTTAATATAGATTGTCTGGTTCTAGTTGTTTGATTTATATGTATTTATTATATAATAATAGCCGGTATAGAATATATGCTCTAATTTAGAATAATTACTCTATTGTTGGTGTTGTTCTAATAAGTATGGATAGATAGCTAATAAATGATTAATTGATTTCATAACAGCAAATGTGGTTTCGGTTTAGCGGAGTAGCTCTTGCAAAATACGGGTATAGCGATGTCGTACTGCTGAAGACTGTGACATCAGATGGTGTAAAAAGTGCTGTCTGTGGTCGGATAGGCCATTGACTTTGCACGGTCGTACTAATAATGTTCGGGGCTTGTGATCGTTTTATTCCCCCTGACAGAGAGTTTATGTATGTCTTGGCATTATGTGCAACAAGGCAATGGACGGCCATTAGTCTTGCTTCATGGTATTGGTATGTCTCATGCTGCCTGGAGTCCCATTATGCCGTTTTTGGCGGCAGAGCGACGGGTAATTGCGTTTGATATTGCGGGCTTTGGTCAAACCCCACCCTTAGCGGATGGCCTTGTGCCAACGGCAGAAAATATTGTTATGGCGTTAGCGCAGACCTTACGCAAGATGGGTATACACGAGCCGGTGGATATTGCCGGTAATTCATTAGGGGGCTATTTGGCATTGGAAGCGGCCAAACAAGGTGTTGCCCGTAGTGTGGTGGCCTTGTCGCCTGCTGGACTTTGGAAAAAAGATGCAGTTCCTGCGCATATTAAAGCCGTTTTTAGCATCATGCGAAGCGCCATACAGGCGCTGCCGCGTTTGAGTCATTGGTTGGTCGGTTTTGCGCCTGCGCGTGCTGCATTAATGGCAGTGCCTATTTCATCCAAGGCTTGGCGAATGTCGGGCCATGATGCCTTGGTTGCTACCAAAAACTTTGCTAATGCAGCGGCCTTTGATGAGACGCGTGATGCCGCCACCAACTTTGTCGGTGGACAAAGCTTGGAAATTCCTATTACTGTCGCGTTTGGTAGTCGGGACTGGCTATTAACCGCAGATTGTCAGCATCGTGATGAATTGCCCAAGCATACTCGTTGGCATAAGCCGCGCGGTTGGGGACATGTGCCGATGTGGGACGATCCCAAGGCAGTGGCGCGTTTGATTTTAGAGGGAACAGTTTAAGTAGTAGGGGCGGATTTATTCGCCAAGCATGTCTTCCAGTTAAAACCGCCCCTACATGTTAATCGTTTACAGTAGACACGGATCGCCACCTTCCAGTCGTTTGATGACGTCGGCTAAACGATCTTCGTCACAGACAAATTGCTGGCGTAATTCATGGGTGCGGGCAATTAACTCTTCAGTAGTGGCAATCGGTAATAGCACCTTACCTAAACAAACAATCGCTTCTTCTTCAAGACTACGTTGGTGAAGGGTGGCGGCGTCCTGCAAACGTTGAAAAAGATCATCCGAGATTTGGTTTAACAACAAAGAAGCGGACATAACACAGTACCTAGGCTAATCAGAATATCAGTCCTCGATTCTCAAGCGCTAACTAGACACTGTCAATTCTGATTGTTAGACAATCTGGGATTTAAACGTGGCATTAAAGTCCCACTGGTGCTAAAGAGGTAAAATTTCAGCGAAATGGTTAATAGCTGGGAATAATAGCTGAGTGCGAGCGGCACTTTGGCTATCGGGTTGAATGACTGACAGAATATGGCCAATGCCAAATTGATGCGCCGAGGTTAAGACCGATTCACTATCATCAATAAATAAACTGCGCTCAGGTTGAAACGGTGCAAACTCTTGTAGTTTATGCCAAAACAGTTGCTGCTCTTTAGGTAAGCCAAACTGGTGAGAACTAATGATGCGATCAAAATAAGGGGCGATCTCTGTCGCTGCTAATTTGAGTGATAAGGCATCAGGATGAGCATTAGTCACTAACCATAAATGCTTGTTGCTATTAGCCAGTTGCTCAAGAAACTCAATCGCATCAACACGTGGACGGATCAAATGTTGTAGCTCATATTTTAGCCCAACAATATCCAAACCCAAATCGCGGGTCCAATGATCCAAACAATACCAATTGAGTGTGCCGTGTTCGGCGTGGAAGCGCGGGACAAGAACTTTTTGACTTTCGAGTAGAGAAAGCCCATGCTTTTGGGCGTATTTTTCGGGCACAAACACTTGCCAGAAATAATTGTCAAAATGTAAATCCAGTAATGTGCCGTCCATATCTAAAAGCACAGTGTCGATTGAGGACCAAGTGACCATGTTAAATTTATCCGAATTGTTGCCATCAGTTATCGCCATTGGAGAACAGGCAGGCGCAGCAATTATGTCAATTTATAATCAGCCTGAACAATGGGATGTGCAACATAAAACCGATACATCGCCGTTAACAGCCGCTGATTTAGCCTCTCATCAACTGATTGAACAGGCATTACAGCAATTGACGCCACAGATTCCGGTGTTGTCAGAAGAATCAGAAGACATGAGTCAGCGTCGTCAGTGGTCGAGTTTGTGGGTTGTTGACCCCTTGGACGGCACCAAAGAATTTGTCACCCGTACCGATGATTTTGTCGTCTGTATAGCCCTTGTTGTTGATGGCAAACCTGTCTTAGGTGTGGTTTATGCACCTGTCGCGGAGGTCACTTATGCTGCCTTTGTTGGTGGCGGTGCGTGGCTCATCAGCAGAGATGGACAGAAATCTGCGCTTAGCTCTGTATCCGTTACAGGAACGCCAACGGTGTTGTTGAGTCGTAATCATAAAGGTGGCAAAGAAGGCCAGGTTTTGGACAAAATTACCGCGCGTTTTGGTGATTTCACGGCCTTGAATGTGGGTAGTGCATTGAAAATGTGTCGTGTTGCCGAAGGGGTTGCAGACTTTTACCCACGTTTAGGCCCAACAATGGAATGGGATACCGCTGCCGCGCAAATTATTGTTGAAGAGGCAGGCGGCGTTTTGGTCGATATTAATGGCCACGCTTTGCAATATAACGTTCGCGATACCTTAACCAATGGCGAGTTTTTTGTGATTGGCGACAAAGCGTTACAGGCCGATTGGTTGGCGTGTGTTAGCGAGTAACATGCGTAGGCTGGGCCTTTTGCCCAGCACAACCTATTGTATTTAAATGCTTATTCTGTTGTGTTGATCAGGATTCTGGCCGTGTTTTAACCGTCTTTGCGAGGAAATTGCTGGGCTAAAGCCACAGCCTACATGGATTTATCAAACCTAAACACTGTTTGGCCGAAGTCTGCATTTATTCTGCAATTAAGTCATGTTTTTCCTGCTGCGATCTTTTATACTGCCGCGCATTAATGCACACGTGTCTATTTAAAGTTGAGCAGGGTGGTTGAGGATGACAGCAGCAGAAGCAGTTCAAGGGTTAGAAGCAAAATCACTCACGTTAGCGGACGCTGATGAGTCGTTGTATGACCAAATTGAACA
>CANBZV010000061.1 GCA_947373945.1 Moraxellaceae bacterium | reverse complement strand
AACTCAAAATAGAAGCAATGATGTATTGCCCCCAGATGTGTTTGATTAATAGCTTTTTAAATTCCTAACCGACAATAAAAAAGCCCTGAACCATTACAGTTCAAGGCTTTCTTGATTGTCCTAGACGATGCTAGAACGGTATCTGGTGCGCCAGGAGGGACTCGAACCCGCACCCTTTCGGACTGGAACCTAAATCCAGCGCGTCTACCAATTTCGCCACTGGCGCAACGAGGCGAAGAAATATAACAGAAATTTACCAAAGTAACAGCAAATTCTGTTCTCAATGACTACACCCGCTTATTTATTAATCACACTTACAAACCAATGGCCGACAACATGATAAAGGTTGCAAACAACACAAAGTGCGTCATGCCTTCGATGGCATTGGTTTCGCCATCATGCAGGTTAATGGATGCCGCCATCAGCGTTAAAAAGATCATGACTGTTTGCACAGGCGTCATCGCCATTTGAATTGGAGTATTAGTCATCAGAGCAAAAAAACCAATTACCGGAACAGTCAAGATCACTGTTGATAACGATGCCCCTAACGCAATATTCACCACAGGTTGCATTTTATTGGCCAACGCTGCGCGTAAGCAGGTTAAAATTTCGGGGCTGGCAGACATAATCGCCACCATTAACGCAGCGGTAATTGGCGGAACACCAGTGCCCGCTAAACCAACATCAAACGTTTTTGACATCACCTCTGCTAATGCGCCAATGATGGCAATTCCCACAACTAACAGCACAGCCGATTGCTGCGCAGAACAAGTGCCATGATGGGGTTGTCCTAACTCTTTATCAGTCGGATGTTGCGCATAGGCATAACTAAAAAAATAACTGTGCTGACCGACCTGTAAGCGCAAAAACATGGCGTATAACAACAGCATAATGCCAATGGTAAAAATCGAATACGTTTGCCACTGTGCAACAGGAATGAACTCAGGCACGATCATCGACACGCCCATCGCTGTTAAAATCATGACGATATAAGTATTGCCCGAATCCACATTGTAAGACTGTTCGCCGTGTTTCAACCCACCCAAAATCGCACAAACACCCAAAATGCCATTAATATCCAGCATTACCGCCGAATAAATAGTATCTCGTAATAATGTTGGCGAGGGTTGGTGACTTAACATCATCACCAAAATAACCACTTCTACCAACACCGCACTAATGGTTAAAATCATGGTGCCGTAAGGTTCGCCGTATTTTTCGGCAAGCACTTCAGCATGATGAGCCACTCGTAACGCCGTAAGCAAAATTGCTCCTATTAATATCCCTGTGGCAATTAAAGCCGTTAGCTGTCCATGCGCTAATAGTGTGTGCTCCAAAGGCAATGCTATTAAGGCTGTCAAAAAAGCGATAAGCAGAAATTTTTCTTGCTGCAACAGCGTCACCATGATGTCTCTATTCCTAATTACAAAAAATGTGCTCAGTAATCCTAAACTTCTTTATAGGTCAGTCTATGTAATAGGCCAAAGGCAATACCTAGACCAATGCCCGTCAACAAACCAATTAAATGAGCGGTATTGGCCATTTTGCCAAATACATCATCAAAAACGCCGCTATAACCCAGCGCCAACCATCCAACCATAAAGATGACAATTGCTGGGCGCAAACGAAAACCAATACGCGGATTGACTAAAGGATACAGCCAAATATAACCGAGCAGACCATAGACCACACCGGACAGACCGCCAAAACCATTACCCAAACTTAAATATTGAGCAAAATTGCTGAGCAATGCAGTCGCTAAAAATACGCCTAACAATTGCATTTTTGACTGGGTGCGCTCAATAAGACCCGCTAAGTCCCACCACCAAATTAAATTAAAGACAATGTGCATGACATTAAAATGGACAAAAACTGGCGTTAATAATCGCCAATATTCTTGCGTATTTCGAATATCTTTCGGGTAGCTCAAGGCATCAAAGACGGGCTGACCAATGACCATTAAGGCAATATAAACGACAAGACAAATAGCACTAATGGCGAGCGTTAAGATGCCCGAACGTTGCCATAAATTTTGAGCAATATCCGCCACACCAACGCCATTCGTATTAATAGGCTGCTTAATAATTTGTCCGGTATGCCAAGAGGCTTGCCAATAACGCGGGTCGCTTGGGTTAGCCAAAAAACCTTCCAGCTCTTGCTTTGCCCGCTCACCATCCTCAGGATGATTGAGCATTATGGCAAAGCGATCAGGCTCAACTTCAATATGGTTAATAATCTTTAGTGACGTCAAATAATCACTAAGCGCTAACGCGATACGATGTTCGTTAAATGAAGCTAATTCAATCATGGTGAACTTCGGTGACAGGTGAAGAATAATTAAGAATACGGTTGCGCTGGTCTTTGCTCAATTTAGCAAGCTCTTGGCAATGCTGATAAAAAGCAGGTAAATCAAATCCATCAGCCATCAATATGGCATTTAACGCGGGCATTAACTCATTATACACGGCAATACTGTTCAATTTAGCATTACTTAGCTCAGTAAACCATGCGTCATAGCCTGAAAAACCCTGCCACTGAAGTTCTTTTAATTGTTGATATTGTTGCCGTAACATACTGAATAATATTTGTTTTTGTTTTCTCTTTTCTTCCACAGCCAACGTTGATTGATACATTTTTTGTAATTGTTGCCGATAACTCAGTACTAACTCGACAAATTGCTGCTGACGTTTCTTACGTATCACAACGGCTTGAAATCCATCTGAACGCCCGACCAAATAACGTTTTAGGCCTTCTTCAGCAACAACATCGGCAAAGCTTTCATTAAAGACAGGGTCATTTTTGGCATACACCACTTGATGCGCTAACTCATGAAATAATAATTCTGCTAATTCATTTTCGGACTTATAGACGTAGCTACTTAAGACCGAATCTCTAAACCAGCCCAAAGTTGAATACGCAGTAACGCGGCTTAAATAGGTGTCATACCCTTGCGTTTTGAGCTGATATTCAAATGACTCGGCAAACTTCTGGTCAAAAAAATTCCGATAACTTAAACAACCGACAAAACCATAACACCACGTTTTAGCAGTTAGAGATAATTCGGGTGTCGCCGCCACCGACCACATGGCATACGGGCGATGAATATCAACATAAGTATCATATTGCCCTGTCGTTGGCAGTCCTAAGCTAGCGGCAAACACACGAATTTTTTCAATGATTTGTAGTTGTTTGGCCAACTGTGGCGTGGTGTCTGGTTTGGCTATTACCTTAGTGATAGCTTGGCGTTGGCTAACCATCTGCCATTGTCCTTTAATGCTATGGCCATAATAGTGCAACGACTGACAGCCTGTGAGAAAACACAGTGCACTATACAAGAGGCATTGTCGCCAAACTAACATTAAAGATTCTCACCCAATTCGTAAACTGATCTACTAGCTGAGCGAGTATATGCTAAATCGACCTAGCAATAAAAAAGCCGTCAGAGACGGCAATCGGGAAAAGGGCAAATTGTTATAATGTTATTGTTGTTTTTGCTTGCCCTACTCGTTTGCTATTGCTTAGAACTTATAGGCAAGTTGTAGCCACGTTTTTTTCAAGTCATTTTTCAATGCCGCTGTTGGCGCACTGCTTTCACCACTGTATTGCGCGGCTTTGACTAATACCGAGAAGTTCTTGTTGATGTTTTTGGCCACCGAGACGTCAATTTCCTGACCAAACTTCGTGCCATCGGTGTCGGCTTTAAACTCATGCGCCGCTAAAACAAAGTTCATGCCCCAGTATTTTGCCAACAACTTGATGTTGGTATCTTCCAAACCTTTAGCGGGGGTATTCAAAAAGCGGTCAGCCCAACCATTAAAAGCATGTAGTGTTGCCAATGGCGTTTTAAATCCTGCTTCCAGGACTTCTTGCTGCGCTTTTAACGTCACAGGGCCAAAGGTATAACCGAGCTGAATATCGTGGTAGTCGGCATCAGGCGCTTTGGCGGTTGTACCATCGGCATAGGATGACTGTTGAGCAAACGATACGTCGTACAGGAAATCACCCACCGTACCATCAACCCGCATCCCTAGATCCTGGAAAGAATCGGCAACTGTAGCATTAGCAATCGCTGTGCCATCGTATTCAATGCCGTAGTAAAAACCACTGACGTTAACACCGTAGTTGCTCCCTACTTTGCTATAACGCACATTCACAAGAGGCGCAGTCACTGGAATAATTTTACCGACAATGTTATTGATCTTATTCACGTAAGCCAGCGAAAAAGTGGTACTCGGCACCAACACTTTATTGGTGTAACTGACCGCATCAAAGGTTTGGTCATTTTGCCGCCAGCCAACATCACCAATAAAACGGGCGTTATCATAAACAATTTTTTGACGACCAACCTTAGCGCCATAAGCCTCAATAAACGCTTGATTAACTTGGGTTAATGACGGATCGGCAATGGCTGCGTACGTGGTTTTTGTACCAATGGTTGTGTTGTAATTCTCGTGGCCAAAATTGGTGACATCTTCAAACTGCAAGAATCCGGTAAAGCCTTGGTAATCCGCAGTTTTATAACTTAAAACTGTGCGCATAGTTTCGGCATTCGACTCATGGGCTAAGGCATCATCGCTAACGCGCTCACTACGTAAACGGACATCAACGGTTGCTTTACCGGTATTAATCGCAGTAATTAGATCTTGGACATCGGCCAAGGCTAAAGTTGGGTACAGCGTGGCTATGCTAATAGACAGAGCAAGTAACTTTTTCATAACAATGCACCTTGTGGATAAAATTCAGGCAAAACTCTCCCTAGTAGGCTGTTTTTGAAAAACAGCCCAGCACTAGGATTTGGATTAATTAACGTGTTGGCTTAAGCACCAACGGACAAAGACTTAGGCTGCAGGCCGTAAATGTTTGCGATACAGGAACTCTAAAACCACCGAACGTAATTCATGGTAATGAGGGTCGCTAGCTAATTGAATGCGGTCGCGCGGCTTGGCTAAATCGACATTGAGGATTTCGCCAATCGTTGCTGACGGGCCGTTGGTCATCATGACAATACGATCAGACAATAATACCGCTTCATCAACATCATGCGTCACCATCACTACGGTGGCTTTGGTTTCGGCGACAATCTTCAGCAACTCATCCTGCAAATGCGCGCGCGTTAAGGCGTCCAGCGCACCAAATGGCTCGTCGAGCAATAACACTTGCGGTTGCATCGCTAACGCTCGGGCAATACCTACACGTTGCTTCATACCACCCGAAATTTCTTTCGGGTGTTTGTGCGTGGCGTGTGTTAAACCCACTAATTTCAACGCTGCATGAGTGCGCTCTTCGAGTTGTGCTTTTTTCTCGGTTTCGCCAAACACGCGCTCAACGGCGAGATGAACATTCTCAAAACAGGTTAACCACGGTAACAGCGAGTGATTTTGGAACACCACGCCGCGTTCTGGGCCTGGACCTGCTATTTCGCGGCCATTACAAAACAGATAACCATCACTCGGTAACGTCAAACCGGCAATCAGGTTTAACAGGGTGGACTTGCCACAGCCAGAATGGCCGATCAACGAGACAAATTCACCTTCAGCCACACCCAAGTTAATGTCACGCAAGGCTTCAAAAACACCGTTTTTGGTGGCAAAACGCATGGAAACATTTTCGACACTGACATACTTATTCATCATGCACCTCGACTTAACCTTCGTAAGAGAAACGTTTCGCTAACAGAATCAGCGCTTGTTCGAGTAACAAACCTACGATACCGACAACAAAGATAGCGATGATGATGTGTTCAACATTCAAGTTATTCCACTCATCCCAGACCCAGAAGCCCAAGCCCACGCCACCCGTCAACATCTCAGCGGCAACAATCACCAACCATGCGACACCAATTGATAAGCGGATACCTGTCAACAAGTAGGGCAAGCTCGAAGGAAACAGAATTTTGGTAAATACCTTCCATTCTGACAAACGTAATACCCGTGCGACATTCAAGTAGTCTTGTGGCACTTGCGACACACCCGCAGAGGTATTGAGAATAATCGGCCAAATACTGGAGATAAAAATCACCCAGATTGACGCTGGCTCAGCGGCTTTAAACACTAACAAGCCAATGGGCAACCAGGCTAGCGGCGATACTGGACGCAATAAGGAGATTACTGGTGCAAACATGTCACCGATAAACTTCACCCGCCCTAAAATAAAGCCTAAGGGAATGCCGATTAGCGCAGCCAAACCAAAGCCTAAACCGACACGACCCAACGAACGCAAGATGTTCCAGCCTATACCTTGGTCATTTGGCCCGTTGTTATAAAACGGGTGCTCAAATAACTCGACTGCTGAATGCCATGTTGACACCGGCCCAGGCAACTCAGTTCTAAAGTGGCTTAATGCTGCCCACATAAATACAAACAGCGCTAAACCGAGAATGGGTGGAAAAGCCCATCGAACAACCGCCGCAGGTTTAATCATCAGAGTTGGCATTTTAAACTTCACCGTGTCAGGCTTTTTGCTTAAGGTTGATTCCGTTAGTGTGCTTGACGTAGTACTCATCATCACTCTCCCAACTTAGGCTTTAATGGCAAAACTAGCGGCGTAAGCTTTAGGATTAGAACCATCCCATACTTTACCGTCGATCAATTTGCTACTACGCATTGGACTATTTGGTACAGGTACATTGAGCTGGCTGGCCGCTTCTTTGTACAAGTCAATTTGGTTGATGGACTTGGCAACGGCCAAATAATCCACTTCTTTTTTCAATAAACCCCAACGCTTATGTTGAGTTAAGAACCACATGCCATCCGACAAGTACGGGAACGATACTTCGCCATTGCGATAGAATTGCATGGCGTGTTCATCTTTCCATTTTCTGCCAATACCGTTGTCATAGTTACCCAAGAAACGTTGTTCGATGACTTGTTCTGGGGCATTAACGTAGGATTTATCAGCAATCAACTTGGCAACTGCTGGTCTGTTTTTGACATCGTCAATGTAACGACTGGCTTCTAAAACCGCCATTAACATGGCACGGGCAGTATTCGGATATTGAGTGACAAACGCTTTGGTGCAACCCAAGACTTTTTCAGGATGATCTGCCCAAATATCTTGCGAAGTCGCCGCAGTAAAACCGATACCATCAGCAATAGCACGAGCACCCCAAGGTTCACCAACACAGTAGCCGTCCATATTACCGACACGCATATTGGCTACCATTTGTGGTGGTGGCACAACAATGGTTTTGACATCATTCATGGGGTCAATGCCGTAAGCCGCCAGCCAATAGTACAACCACATGGCGTGAGTACCTGTTGGGAAGGTTTGGGCAAAGGTATATTCACGCTTATTGGAGTCGATCATGCGCTTCAATGACCGGCCATCGGTAACACCTTGCTCTTTGAGTTGATTCGACAAGGTAATGCCTTGACCATTTTGGTTCAGTGACATTAACACCGCCATATCTTTAGCTGGGCCACCGATACCGAGTTGTACTCCGTAAATAAGGCCATACAACACATGAGCAGCATCTAACTCGCCATTCAACAACTTGTCACGCACACCCGCCCATGACGCTTCTTTACTTGGGGTGATTTTGATGCCGTATTTCTTGTCGAAACCTAACACCGAGGCAACTACAATCGGGGCGCAATCGGTTAAAGGGATAAAACCGACTTTGACTTCTGTTTTTTCAGGTTTATCGCTACCAGCCGCCCATGCGCTTGTAGATAAGCTCATCATTCCGCCTCCAAGTAAGCCAGCACCCGCAGCCATCGCCGTTTGTTTCAAAAAGTCGCGGCGGCTATGACCTTCCAATGGTGCTGTGTCAGTATTAGTTGTCGTTACAAGTGTGTCGTTTTCTGGCAAATACACCATGATGCACCTCTGTCTAATCAGGCTTTAACTAGGTTAAAAGCCCTGGTTTGGTGGAAAAAAGGCAAAAAAAAGGCGTCCTTCAGCAAAATGCTTCTGGACGCCATTGTCCCAACCAAATTTCAGATGCTTAGCGCAATACCCATTGGGCAACAACCACGCATCTAAAAAACAAAGCCAACATTGGCTAAAGGATCACTCTCACTTTTTATATAGCAAGGGTCGTGCCAACCTTGAAAAACGATTAAAAATCAATTATTCACTATTAAGGTGCGCGTTTTGCACCAAAAACGGGAATGGTGCACGCCTTGAAAGAGCCAAAGTAGGTATTTGTGCGCGTAGGTATAGCCAAAATGAAGCAGGAATGATTCACCATAAAAAAACCGCCCGAAGGCGGTTTAGAAATAAGTAGTACATAGAGGAAGGCTATTTGATTTGTGGTTTGCAACCCACCCTACGCGAGTAATTCGTTCATTGATAGTAGCTTTTGCGCGACATCTATAATACGGATGTTTCTATCCATCGCCATTTTACGCATGGCGTGATAGGCCTCGGCTTCGGTCATACTGCGCAATTGCATTAACAAACCTTTCGCTCGTTCAACAATTTTACGCTCGCTCAATTTGGACTCTGCTTGGCGAATTTGCCCCATTAAGGCTTGATCTTGCTCGAAACGTGCTTGAGCGACACCCAAAACCGCACTTAAACTGCTGGCATCAATGTCTTGTACGACATATGCGGAGACACCTGCTTTGATCGCTGCCTTAATTGCGGATGGTTGCGTATCTTCGCTGACCATGACAATCGGTCGCGGCTCATCTTGAGTAACGACGCAAATTTGCTCTAAGACATCACGACTAGGCGACTCAGTATCAATAATGACGACATCTGCTTTAAGGTCGGCCACTTTTTTAGGAATCATCAACGCAGACGTGACTTCTTCAACGACGTCACAGCCTGCTTGTATTAATGCTGCTCGCAAACGACCCACTTGTTTGTTGGTATCGTTAACTAAAAGGACTCGTAACATCGCCCTGCTCCCCACGGTAATGAGAGCCTTTAAGCAATTGTTGTGCCATGTTTAATTTTTATGGACAAAAGGAAATAACATGAACAAAAAAGCATCAAGACACTAGGAATGACTTAAAAGCGTCGGCAATGTGCCTTGCCCAACCTGAAGTCAAATATCACTCGCTTCATAATGGATCAAATGCTAAATGAGCGGCACAATTAACGGACATCTGACAATAAACGGTGTAATTCTTTTTTGACTACTGCATAGCATTCACACGCTCGACTTTCCAAACCTACTCGATCCAGCACGGCAATATGGCCACGGCGATAATGAATAAACCCGGCATTTTGTAATTTTCCGGCGGCCTCAGTAATACCTTCTCGGCGCACACCGAGCATGCTGGCAATCAACTCTTGCGTCATCACTAAATCACGTGAAGGCACACGATCAATCGTCAACAACAACCAGCGACACAATTGCTGCTCAATCGAATGATGGCGATTACAGACCGCCGTTTGCATAATCTGTGTAATTAGCGCTTGCGTATAACGCAATAATAAACGTTGAAGAAAACCGGCACGATTAAACTCAGCTAACAGCGCACTACGTTCCAGTCGATAAGCATGACCTGCTGTTTGCACTACCGCCGAACTCGGTGTGGTGTTCCCTCCCATAAATAAAGAAATACCGACTAAACCTTCGTTACCTACACCTGCCGCTTCCGCCGAAGCGCCCGACTCCATAACATAGTGTAATGAAATAATTGACGTAGTCGGAAAATAGGCGTGCTGGAGCTGGGTATTCGGCTCATAAAGCATATTGCCCAACGGCATATCAACGAACTCTAAACGAGTCGCCAAGTGCTCCAGCTCTAAGGCTGGCAAGGCAGCAAGAAGACGATTTTGACTTGGGCTATGAGGCTGAGGTGATAACATTGCTATTCCTTTTGCCTGTTATTGCTGTTTAGAACATTCGACGCCTATTCCGCGATAACCAACAAAGCGGCTTGACTGATCAAACATTGGCTCACCACTGACCCTAAACTGCTGTTGAGAGCCATCGCCATTTCGTCGATTAAGGATAAAGTCAATAAAAGGCTGACGGGCACTAATTGTGTCTCTTAACGTTTTGCGCTCTAACTCATTCCAACCCAGTGCCTGCTGATCCGAGTCACCTTGATTACCCAGCATCTCCAACACGGGGCCAGACACCTGAGTAAAGTGGCCATTTGCGTCTTGTTCCCAATACCAGTCTGAGGCCAGTTCGGTTAAACGACGGTAACGGGCTTCGCTAGCGCGTAATTCAGCCGTACGCTCCTGTACTGTTTGTTCCAGCACCCTGTTATAACTCTCTAGCTTTTTGTACAACAACCGCACTTCCAGCATATTGTGGATACGCGTTTTGACTTCCGTTAAATCAAAGGGTTTGCTAATAAAGTCTTTGGCACCTGCTTGTAATGCCTTGAGTTTATGGGCAGGCTGGGCGGTAAGTACGATCACAGGCAAATAGCTATCTACATCATTACCCTTTAGGCTTTCCATGACTTGAAAGCCATCCATGACCGGCATTTGCAAGTCAAGCAGGATCAAATCATAGTTATGTTGCGTATGCAGTAAACATACTTCCTGGGGGTTCATTGTCGATCTGACATTGACATAATTTACCTCACTGAGTAATTGCTCAAGGAGGCGAACATTGGATTCCTGATCATCAACAATGAGTATCCGAGCATTAAGAATATCGGCATTAATGGAAACCATTATACTTCTTCCTTTTTATTGGCCGCGAGTGTAGGCACTTTCATTTTGGCCAGCTTAAGCGCCATATCTAGAGTATCCATAAATTCATTCACTTTGATGGGCTTGGTCAGATAACGCAAGAAGCCCGCCTCTATGCCTTTTTCAATATCTCTGGGCATCGCATTGGCACTAAGTGCAATCACGGGGATATGTGCCGTGGTCGTATCAGCAGCTAATAAATTTAACGCTTTGAGGCCGCTGATATCGGGCAAATTAATATCCATTAAAATGACATCGGGCTGTGCCGTACGCGCAAGCCTGATACCACTTTTACCATCCCTTGCACTCAACAAATTAATATCTGGCCGACGCGCAATCAGATCTTCAACGAGCATTAAATTGGCGGGATTGTCTTCTATATAAAGTAACGTATATAACGGCACGTCAGTCGATTGCAATATTTCGGCAAAGGCAATGTGTTCAGGAATAGTGGCGGCGATTGGCGGCTCATCGGTTTGATTCAGCTCAAACCAAAAAACACTACCCTTACCGACCATACTTTCAACACCGACCACACCGCCCATTAACTCCACTAGGCGTTTGCAGACAACAAGGCCAATACCAGTGCCTTCTTCGCCGTTGTCTTCTTGGCCAAGACGATTAAAAGGCTGAAATAATTGAGTGATTTGCAGCACTGATAATCCTACACCGGTGTCTTCTACGCCAATACGAATAAAATGTGTATGGGCATCCGCTTGGAGAGTAATGAGAACAGTGCCACTATCCTTATTATATTTAATCGCATTTGACAGCAAATTAATCAGCACTTGTTTTAAACGTGTTCGGTCAGCATGAACAAAGTATGGGTGTTCGAACACAGGAAAAGTGATGCGAACATCACGCTTTTGCGCCTGCGACTCAATCATGGTCTGGCACTCGTGCATAACTTCAGC
Source organism: Moraxellaceae bacterium (assembly GCA_947373945.1). Classification (GTDB taxonomy): domain Bacteria; phylum Pseudomonadota; class Gammaproteobacteria; order Pseudomonadales; family Moraxellaceae; genus Agitococcus. The sequence continues at coordinate 921 of CANBZV010000061.1, read as the reverse complement.
TAATGATACAGGTTCCATTGACAACGACAACTTGCCAGATTCAATCAGCGCCAGATCTAGAATTTCGTTAATCAAATCAAGCAAATACCAGCCCGCTTTGAGAATTTGTTCAATACTGCGCTTTTGGGTCGCTGTCGGCGGCGGCGTACCTGACTCCATTAATTGAGTAAAACCAAGAATCGCACTCAAAGGCGTACGCAGTTCATGGCTCATACTGGACAAAAAATCCGATTTAGCAAGGTTAGCTTTTTCGGCAATAGATTTTGCGCTCTGCAATTCAATATTCTTTTCTTGCAGAATTTGATCCAGACGTTTCGGCTCACTAATATCACGTACGGCAGCAAACATCCCTTGCAACTTGCGATCGCGATCATAAAACGTAGTGGCATTGTAGGAAACAGGCGTTTCTTTACCGTCTCTAGCACGTGTAGTCAGCTCATAGTTCGTGACTTTCTTTTCACTTAACACGCGTTTAATGGCTTTTTCAGCTAAATCAGGATCAGTGAAATAATTTTTGAATGGCGCACCAATGAGTTCATCACGGGTACAGCCTGTCAGCACTTCCACCTGTTTATTGACATCGGTAATAATGCCAGCAGCATCCGTGGCCATCAGTGCATCAACATTCGACTCAATCAGCGAACGGGTATAAAACTGCTGATCACGCAAACGTTGATTCAGCGTTCTTTGCTCTTCTTCAATCTGTTTACGCACGGTCACATCACGTAAAATACCTGTGAAATAGCGTTGGCCGCCTAACCACATTTCACTAGCCGCCAACTCTAATGGAAACGTACTGCCATCTTTGCGCATACCAATGACATTTCGACCTATACCATGAGTTCGCGCCTCAAGACCAAGACCATGATTAGTTAGAAAAACATTACTTAAGTCTTGATGCAGCTCTGGAATTAATAAATT
>CANBZV010000060.1 GCA_947373945.1 Moraxellaceae bacterium | reverse complement strand
AATATTCGTAGCTTCCTCACCGGTAACGCCATCACCTTGGTCTTGGATTTAGTGTTTTCGGTGGTTTTTATCGCCGTGATGTTTGTGTATAGCAAATGGCTGACGTTGATTGTGTTGTTGTCTTTGCCGTGTTATTTCGCCACGTCATTGTTATATACACCGGTATTACGCGCACGCTTGAGTGAGAAGTTTAATCGTAGCGCCGAAAATCAATCGTTTTTGGTGGAGACTATTAGCGGGATTGATACCGTTAAAGCGATGGCGGTCGAGCCACACTGGACGCGCAAATGGGATAATCAGCTGGCGGCCTATGTTACCGCGGGTTTCAGAACGGCCACTATTGGTATGTTCGCTAATGGTGGTATTACCTTAATTAGTAAGTTCGTTACCATTGCGACGTTATATTTTGGTGCCAAACTGGTTATTAAGGGTGACTTGTCGGTTGGTCAGTTAATTGCCTTTAATATGTTGTCAGGGCAAGTGACAGGGCCGGTAATGCGTCTGGCGCAATTGTGGACGGACTTCCAACAAACGGGCATTTCGATTCAGCGTTTGGGCGACATTCTGAACACGCGCACTGAAATTGCTAGTAGTAAAACCTCTATGCCGCCGTTACGTGGCCAAATTCAATTAGATCAAGTCAACTTCCGTTATCGCCCCGATGCGGCCGAAGTCATTCGTAATATGACTTTTGGCATTAATGCTGGTGAAGTCGTGGGGGTTGTTGGTCGTTCTGGTTCGGGTAAAAGCACCTTAACCAAGCTGATTCAACGGATGTACATTCCTGAGCGTGGCCGTGTATTGATTGATGGCATGGATATTTCGTTGGCCGATGCCTCGTCATTACGTCGCCAAATTGGTGTCGTTTTGCAAGAGAACGTGCTCTTTAATCGCAGCATCCGCGACAATATCGCCTTGTCTGATCCGGGTGCGCCGTTAACTGCTGTTATGCAAGCAGCGAAACTGGCGGGTGCTCACGAGTTTATTACCGAGCTGACAGAAGGCTATGACACGCTCGTTGGTGAACATGGTTCGACGTTATCGGGAGGTCAACGCCAACGTATTGCTATCGCGCGGGCATTAATCACCAATCCGCGTATTTTGATTTTTGATGAAGCCACTAGTGCTCTCGATTATGAGTCGGAACGTATTATTCAAAATAATATGAAAGCGATTTGTCGAGGTCGGACGGTGATTATCATTGCCCATCGCTTGTCGGCTGTGCGTGATGCCAATCGAATTGTGGTGATGGACAAAGGACAAATTGTTGAGCAAGGCGCTCATGCTGAGCTGATTACCCGTCCTAAAGGCTTGTATGCCCACCTTTATCAAATGCAGCAGGGCTAAACGACCATGAAATTAAAAACGCATTTACAAGCATGGTCTGACCTAGTTGACCGTTATCGGCAGATTTTTTCACAGGCGTGGCAACAGCGTCACGAGACCGATGAGAAAAATTTATTAACGCATGAAACACAATTTTTACCCGCCGCATTGGCATTGCAAGAGGCTCCGGTGTCACCTGCGCCGCGTATTGCGATGTGGTTGTTAATCAGCTTTAGTATTATTGCCGTGTTATGGGCGTGTTTTGGCCGTATTGATATCGTGGCGACGGCGCAAGGTAAAATTGTGCCGAATGATGGCAGTAAAATTATTCAGCCCTTTGAAGTGTCAACGGTTAAGGCAATTCATGTCGAAGATGGTCAGCAAGTCAAAGCAGGTGATCTGTTAATTGAGTTGGATGGCACGACAGAACAGGCCGATAAAGACCGCATCACGAGTGATTTAGCGGTTTTTAAATTACAAGTGGCGCGCGCCCAAGCGATGCTAAAAGCCTTAACGGACGGTAAAGAGCCGATTTTGGTGCGTCCAGAGCATGTGTCTGATAGTCAGTTTACCGAAGCGCAGCATTTGTTACGCGGCCAATATGCCGAGTATCAATCGAAATTGGCGTTGCTAGAGGCAGATATCAATAAGAAACAAGCAGAGCAACGCTCGACACAAGAGATCGTGAAAAAGCTGGAAAAAAGTTTACCAATCTCCACGCAGCGGGCGCAGAACTTTAAAAACTTAGCTGATTCAGACAATGTTCCTAAAGATGCCTATTTGCAGCGTGAACAGCAGCGCATTGACCAAGAGGGTGATTTGGCGACCAATCGTAGTCGTTTGAAAGAAATTGCCGCTGATTTGGCCGCAGCGCAAGAGCAAAAGAATGCGTTGTTGGCAGAAGCTAATCGCACGCAATTGGATAGCTTGAATGAAGGTAATCAAAAGACCTCATCGCTAGAACAAGACCTCATTAAAGCACAATCCCGTAGCGAGTTAATGCGCTTGGTTGCGCCTGTTGATGGCACGGTACAACAGTTAGCAGTGCATACTGTGGGTGGTGTGGTAACAGAAGCACAGCCTTTGATGATTATTGTGCCCAAAGATAAAGCGGTTGAAGTTGAAGCCTATGTCGAGAATCAGGATATTGGCTTTGTAAATGCGGGTCAGCAGGCTGAAGTCAAAATCCAGACTTTTCCTTACACCAAATATGGCGTTATTGATGCCACCATTAGCAGTGTCTCCAACGATGCCATTAACGATGAAAAGCGTGGCTTGATCTATACCGCTAAAGTCAAAATGGCACGTGGCACGATCATGGTCGAAGGCAAAGAAGTGAATTTGTCGCCTGGCATGGCCGTCACCGTGGAAGTAAAAACGGGCACCCGCCGAGTGATTGAATACTTCCTGAAACCGTTTTTACAATACAAAAACGAGAGTTTAAGAGAGCGTTAATCGCGCCTGCTTAGCGAACTTTCAGCCCAAAGGCCAAGCATATGCTTGGCCTTTTGCTGTCTAACATCTGTATAGGCAAAATAAGAAATTTCAGCGCCTGTTTGTCCATTTTTACCTACAGAGAAAATAGAAACTTTATGGTACAAAGGGCGGTTTTTTGTGTAGGGATTTACATCAGCCGTGCGCATAGATAATTGAGTATTGTTCACACTAATGGAGAGAGAGCATGACGGTAATAAATGGCACCAGCAATAATGACTATTTATTTGGCAACTACGGCAATGATGAAACCTTTGCTTATGCAGGGAATGATTATGTCACGGGGTACTATGGCGATGACACCATACATGGTGGTTTAGATAATGACTTTCTCTATGGTAATGAAGGTAACGATACTCTGTATGGCGATGAGGGCAACGACTACTTAATGGGTGGGACAGGTAGCGACACCTTAATAGGAGGGGATGGTAACGATATTTTATATAGTAGTGATGATAATTATTATGGCTTTCAAGAGCCATCAGCGAACAACTTGCAGGGTGGCCAAGGGAATGACAATTATATCTTGGCGAATAGTGCGGATATCGTTATTGAAGAACTAAACGCAGGCATTGATACCGTTAGTACCTCGTTTAATTATACCCTAACGGCCAATGTCGAAAATTTGCAGTTAATGGTAAACATTTATGACCCTACGTTATCCGCTAAAATAGGCAAGGGCAACGAGCTAAATAACAAGATTTCGGGCAACAGTCAAAACAATAGCTTGTATGGTTATGATGGCGCGGACACGCTAATTGGCGGCAATGGCGACGACGCCCTTTATGGCGGCACCGGCGATGATCTTCTGTATGGTGGTTCCTCTGACTTTGATTATGATAGTGCGGGTAACGATACCCTAGTCGGTGGTGACGGCAACGATACCTTAATGGGTGGTAATGGTATTGATAAGCTCGTCGGTGGCAACGGCGATGATATGTATTTTATTGACAGCAATACCGATCTGATTGTCGAGACTGCTGCCGCTGGCTCAGGTGTTGATAACGTCGTTATTAACTATAACAGCTACTCCAATCAGGCTGCATTTAGCTATACATTAGGGCAAAACCTCGAAAATCTAAGCTTCGTAAATAGCGGATATTACATCTATCCACCCATAATTACCCTGACGGGTAACGGTCAAAATAATCACATTGTTGGTAGCAGCCTTAATGAGGCCATCAATGGCGCGGCGGGCAATGATAGTTTGGAAGGCGGTGATGGTAATGACACCCTCAATGGCGGTACGGGTGTCGACACGATGGTTGGTGGTTCGGGCAATGATACATTTTATGTTGATAATGTGGGTGATGTTGTTCGCGAAATTAATACCGGCTTCGGCTTTTATGATAAAACCGATACGGTGATGGCCAGTGTCTCGTACACGCTCGGCGACGATATCGAAAATCTGACCCTTCTTGGTACTGCCAATCTCAATGGTACAGGCAACAGCTTAAATAATGTCATTGTCGGCAATGTCGGCAATAATAATCTATCTGGTGGTCTAGGTTATGACACGGTGTCGGGTGGGGCAGGTAACGATACTTTGTCGGGCGGAGCTGGTAGCGATCAGTTGAATGGTGATGAAGGCGCAGATATCTTATTTGGTGGCGATGGCTTCGATAGTTTGGATGGTGGCCTCGGTGCAGATACCCTGAAAGGGGGGCTGGATAATGACTGGTACGTGGTTGATAACCTAGGCGATAAAGTGATTGAGTTAGCCAACCAAGGGACAGACACCGTATCAAGTAGTATCAATTACAGCTTGGGTGCAAATCTAGAAAATCTTTTTTTGAGTGGCTCTGTCGCCGTCACAGCAACGGGCAACGAGCTGTCGAATAGATTGTTTGGGAATGCGCTTAATAATCAATTGCTTGGCAATGCGGGCGATGATTGGCTAGATGGTGGTGTAGGTCAAGACACGATGGTAGGTGGTATTGGCAATGATGCGTATTTCGTGGACGATGTTGCCGACGTAGTTGTTGAGTTGGCCAATCAAGGCACTGACTCCGTCACCAGTATCGTTAATTATACCTTGGGCGCTAATACTGAAAATCTAACGTTGTTAGACGCCATAGCCGCACAAATGGCTAAGGGCAATAATTTGGCCAATGTCATATTAGGCAACAGCCTTAACAACACCCTCTATGGCTATGAAGGTAACGATCAACTTAATGGTGCCTTTGGCGCTGATACGATGGTGGGTGGACAAGGTAATGATATTTATTTTGTCGATAGTGCAGCAGATGTCGTCATCGAATTGGCAGGTGAGGGGGTAGATACGGTTAACAGCACTACCAGTTATACCCTCAGCGATAATATAGAGAACCTTGATTTTACCTACGCAGCAATGAACTATTACGATCAGCAGGGTGTTATTGGTCAGGGTAATGCGCTTGATAATAAAATTTACGGCAGTATTAGTGCCGATGTGCTGATGGGTTTGGCGGGCAATGACACCTTCTACGCGGATAACGACTATAACTATTATTACTATTCCATTAATGGCGTCCGCATAAGTGCGGGAGATACGCTCCAAGGTGGTGAAGGCGATGATAGCTATTATGCAGATATCTTTGATCGAATCATTGAAGCGGCCAATGAGGGGACGGATACTGTTTATACCCAAAATAATTTGATACTGGCAGCCAATGTCGAAAATCTTGTCCTGTTAACGGATGCGCAAAATGGTAGTGGTAACGAGCTGAATAACTATCTCACTGGCAATATGCATGACAACCAACTTAATGGTGGTCTGGGTAATGATGTGCTGGACGGTGGTTATGGCTTGGATCAATTGTTTGGCGGTGGCGGTGACGACCAGTTGGTAGGTGGTTATGGCGATGATGTGTTACATGGTGATGATGGTACTGATTTGTTGGATGGTGGTTACGGTGATGACCAATTGTTTGGCGATTTAGGCGACGACCAACTGAATGGGAGTTATGGCGCGGATGTATTGTCTGGCGGCGCAGGTAAAGATGCGTTGAACGGCGGTTCAGGCGATGACATCCTGATGGGCGGTGCTGATGCTGATACCTTAATGGGTGGTATTGGCAGCGATATGCTCTATGGCGGTACAGGTGATGATACGTATGTTATTGATAGCATGGATGATCAAATCATTGAGCTCAGCGGTGAAGGTGTTGATAGCATTAAAACTAGCATTGCCTATGATCTGAACGGCACCTTTATTGAAAATCTGTGGCTAACCGGGTCAGCTAATATCAACGCATCTGGTAACAGTCAAAATAATCGTTTAACCGGTAATGACGGTAACAATATCCTCAACGGTAAAGAGGGTAACGATTTGCTGACGGGGGGCGCAGGCAACGATACCTATCTGTTTGGTCGCGGTTATGCCACGGATACCGTTTTCGACAGTGACGCGACGCTCAACAATACTGACAGTGTGCAATTTGGTGACAATGTAGCGGCTAACCAACTGTGGTTTAGTCATGTCGGCAATAATCTGGAAGTGAGTATTATTGGTACTGCAAGCAAGCTGGTTGTTAGTGACTGGTATTTGGGTGCAGCACATCATGTCGAGCAATTCCAGATGTCTACGGGTAGAACGTTACTTGATTCAAAAGTTGAAAACCTGGTGACGGCGATGGCCTCCTTAACGGCACCCGCCATTGGACAAATCAATTTGACGGCGAGTCAACATGCAGCTTTGGATGGGGTAATTGCCGCTAACTGGAGCTAATGTTTTACGCTAGCCAATAGATGTTCTGAAAAGAATCCCGTATCGAGCAATCAATACGGGATTTTTGCTATTAACAGCGTGTTATTAGCCTGCTTTAAGATTCATGGTAATACGGGCGCTAAAGACTTTGGTGTTGTGAGTGTCAAAAATATCAACAGGGACAATCACATCACCTTCGCCACTCCAGTCGAGGGCACTGCCATCGGCAACGGCGCGCAAATCGGTTTTCGCTTTGGCGAGATATTCAACGGACATGGCTTTGGGAATCCAGCGATAACCGGTAGGAATAGACGCATCAGTCATTGTGCCAGCGACTAATTCGGCTGCATTACACATGGCAATGGCATGTACCGTGCCTAAATGATTGGTAATTTCACGGCGAAACTTAACGGAGGCTTCGCAATAACTCGGTCTGAGAGCCGTAAATTCCGGACTGATCGTGCTAAAAAATGGCGCTACCTGACAGACCATTTGACTAAATTGAGTATTGCCAACGGTATTGTACATGGCGAGAAGTTGACTCATGGTATGTTCTCCAAATGAGACTAGATGCCTAAGGCAAAAACTGTTCGGCAATTGGGATTATGCAAAACAGGGTTACTGTCTATTCAGCGAGCTCTGCTATAGGGCGCTGCTCTCGACAGGAGTAGGGTGTTAACATAAAACCTCAGACAGAGCGGTTTCTAGTAACTAGAATATTACCCTAGAATATTATTCTGGATATAACAATGGCTATTGCAGAAAAAAATCAGCGTAAACGGGAAATTCTTGAAGCAGCACTCATCTGTTTTAGTGAGTCAGGTATTGAAAGCACAACGATAGATATGATTCGGGCGCAGTCAGGCGCGAGCGTGGGCAGTATTTATCATCATTTTGGCAGTAAAGAAGGTGTAGCTGCCGCACTGTATATTGCCGCATTGGAGGGTCATGCCGAGCAGCAATTTGCGTTATTGGCGCAAACACAATCGGCGGAAGAGGCGATTAAAATATTGGTCTATACCTATGTCGATTGGGTAACAGCGAATCCGCAATTGGCTCGTTATTTACAGCAAGCGCGTGGTTATGTCCTTAATGGCCCGCACGCCGACATGTTGAAAACGCGCAATAGTGAGCGCTTTGAGTTGTTGTTGCCGTACATAAAGCGCTATCGTGATGATGGAGTCTTAAGCGTCTTTCCTAAAGAGCTATATCCCGCGTTAATTCTGGGGGCGACCAAAGATTACTGCCGTAATTGGTTGGCGGGGCGTGTTAAAACGGCGCCATCGGAACATAGAGAAGTTTTGGCGACAGCAGCATGGCGAACGGTCGCCACTGTGGTATAAGAACAAGATATGTCAGGACGATATTTATGCCATTGTCTCGTTATTGGTTGCTCCCGCTGATCATAAGTCTCTGTTACTGGCAGCATTGTTTTGCCCGCGAGTTGTTGTTATCAGGCACTGAGTCTTCCACTAATGTTGTACCCTTTCTGGATTTTTTCTGTGAAGCTGAAGGGGCTGCTCCACGCGACTTGCGCGGTGCTCAGCAGGCGATGTATATGCCGATTCTCGGTGATAATATCGCCTTCACCTACAAACAATCGCCATGTTGGTTTAGATTCCGTTTGAGTAATCGCACTAATGCGATTCAAAATATGGTATTGGAAATCCCATTTAGTCTATTGGATGACATTCATTTATTTGTCATCGATCAGCAACAACAGGTTCAAGAATATCGAGCAGGTGACAATCTGCCCTATAACCAACGGCCTTTACTTATCAATAACCCTGTTTTTACTCTCGTTATTCCTACTAATACGAGTGTTGATTATTATTTGCGTGTGCAAACAACTAGTCCGTTTGCGGTGCCGGTACGGTTAAGTGTTTTAGAGCGTTTTATTAGCCAACAAAGCAATTATCAATTGGCGATAGGTGTCTTATACGGCATTACCTTTGGCTTGCTGTTGTATAACTGCGCGCTATGGCTACTGACGCGCGAGCGCAGTCAGTTGTTGTATGTAGGTTATCTGGCGAGTTGTCTGGTGTATTTTTTATGGGTACATGGCTTACTGTTTCGTTTTTGGCCCAACGCTACCGATTGGAATAATCATGGCTTTTATGGCTCCATTTTGTTGACGGTGTCGCTGGGTCTGTTATTTACGCGCGAGTATCTACAACTAAGAGCGCGGCCTCGACTAGACTTTGGTTTTATCATCTTCATCTGTCTGACCTTGTTGTTGACGGTTGTCCAGTTTGCTGTGCCGTTGGCGGTGGTTGCCCGTATTGCGCCGGTACTCACGCTATTTCTGATTGTGTTAACACTGTATGCGGGCTATCTGCGCTGTCAGGATAAATTGCATACTGCGCCGTTATTTGTGATGGCATGGAGTTGTTTGTTACTGGCAGCGTTATACACGATTGTCATGAACAACTTGGGAATGGGTGATATCACCCGTGCTATTGATGCCATGCAAACAGGTTTTGCGTTGCAGCAAGTCCTCTTATCTATTGGTATCGCGCAGCAAATGAATGCGCTTAAAGAGGCAAAAGCGCGCCATGAGCAAGAAAGTCGTATTGCTAAAGCCGAAAGTAATGCCAAAAGTGAGTTTTTAGCACGCATGAGCCATGAAATTCGCACGCCCATGAATGCAGTGTTAGGCATTACCCAATTGTTATCGGACTCTTCGGTATCATTAACGAAAGAACAGCAGCAGCAGATCGCATTGTTATATAGTTCTGGTGTTCAACTGCTTGAGTTAATTAATAATATTTTGGATTTTTCACGCATCAATGCCGATAAGTTGTCTTTGGAGGAGGTGAACTTTGATTTGCCAAGCTTATTGGCAGAATGTGTCAACTTGTTCCAAATTACCGCGCAACAAAAATCACTGATCCTTGTTTATGACGCGCCCGATGATTTGCCGCAATGGCTGATGGGCGACCCAGTGCGTCTGCGTCAGATTTTATTTAATTTATTAGCCAATGCCTTGAAGTTTACCCCCAAAGGTTATGTGCGGTTATCGGTGCAAATCCTCAAGCAGGATACAACGCAGTGTCAGTTAAAGTTTACTATTCAGGATAGCGGTATTGGCATGAGCGCTGAGCAAATTGAGCGCTTGTTTACCGCGTTTACCCAAGCCGATATGAGTATTACCCGCCAATACGGTGGCAGTGGGTTAGGATTGGCAATTTGTAAACAATTAGCGGAGCTGATGGGGGGTACTATCGGTGTAATCAGCGAGCCTAGCTCAGGTTCCACCTTTAGCTTTGATGTCACGTTAAAATGCGGCATGGCACCTGAGGCCGTAGCAAAACCGATTGAGGATGCTAGCGCACGCTTAGGTTTGGCGCAGTTGCGGATTTTGGTGGCAGAAGATAGTCATATTAATCAGGTGGTTATTCGTACCATGCTGCAACGATTGGCGATTAACCCGGTGATCGTGGGCAATGGTTTAGAGGCGATTAGTCTGCTGACTAGCCAACATGAACACTTCGATTTGGTATTAATGGATTACGAAATGCCGATACAAGACGGTTTGGTGACGGTGCGCCAACTACGACTCTGGGAACAAGAGCATCAGCAGCCTCGATTACCAGTAATTGCTTTAACCGCCCATGCCTTACCACAATATGAGCAACTGTGTCGTGAAGCAGGGATGGATGGCTTTTTGAGTAAGCCGATTATGATGCAGCAATTGTTCGCGAAGTTGGAGCAATTCAGATCACGTGCGGCAAGTGAATAACCGACACGTGCAAACCCGCTGATCATTTATTGCGTTGGAGTTGGCGGCGTATGCACCGATTTAGGCGCAGGTGGGCGAGTTTTGAGTTGCAGCGTACTGGCTAAGAGTTGTTGGGTTTGCTCGCAGTCTTTGGCGTTAAGATCCATGCTTTGATAGAGCATGCCATCATTAGCTTCCAGTACCACGTGACAGCTATCTAACTGTGCTGTCGGGCGAATGGCATCGACATAACGAAAGTCAGTAAAAGCTTTAGTGACAGTTTGACGATAGGGGAAAGCAAAACTCATGACGACAGTATTATCACTAACGGCTAATCGATAAAAAATAGTGCTCAAATTAAAACTACAAAACGTTGCAGTGGCAATCAGCATCAGCATGGCAATCGCCAGCGTTGCCCATTTGCCTAAGCCAAATATCTTATAGACCAACGCACAAATCAGGGCGGCAATCACTAAGCTCAGCAATAGAATCGGCCAAAAGGATTGTTGTAGGATATCGGGATTGCCAAAGTCAAAAGTCATAACAGATCCAAACGGCAGTTAGAGTCGAGTAACAGGTTGATCGTGATGTTGAGTCACGTGATGCTGACCATCATTATACCTCCTTAAAGGTCATTTCTTTGATGCGTTATGATTTCAATTGCGCTAGAAAATTCATGTCCATATTACTTTTCACTGTGCGCCAGTTCGTGCCCAATCGTTGTGCTGTTGCTTCATAACTGCCTGTTTGCGCATAAACCAAGGCGTAATAGCGCCCTAAAAGACTGTCGTTGTCGAGGCTGCCATTGATGATGTCCGTCGCAAATTGCTGTTGGCTGTTAGATGGACGATGTAATTGATTAGGGTAATAAGAGCCATGAATCAGAATGCTTCGCACGCATTGTTCTAATTCACGCATATTGCCCGGCCATTGATAATGGGGCAGATGTTGACTAATCCAGCGATGTGTTTCGTGCGCGACTTCGTTGGCGATATCGGTATTGACCACTTTTGCCGTCACTAGTGTCACCAAATGATGCAATTCGTCGGGGTTATCAGCAAGTTGTGTTGCTAATGATGGTGTACGAATAATGTCCGAGCACAAGCGATAATATAAATCGGCCCTAAAGCTACCGCAGTCAATGGCGGCGGCTAAATCACGATGGGTTGCTGAAATAATCTTGCCATAAAACTCACGCGGCTGATTATCGCCAACACGCTGAAAACGCCGTCCCTGTAACACGCGTAATAATTTGACCTGTACTTCGGCGGGTAGCTCGCCAATTTCATCCAAGAAGACACTTTGGGCATGATGAGTGGTTTCCAGATAACCCGCACGGTCGCCTGTTGCGCCAGTAAACGAGCCTTTGCGATGACCAAATAACTCACTTTCCAGTAATGTTAATGGTAATGCTGCTAAATGCACGGGTTGAAAGTTAGCCAAATAATCCGAATCAAAGCGCTGGCTGTTGGCATTGAAAGGAATATAGCGCGCTAAACCAATCGCAGAGGCCACCAATTCTTTGCCTGTACCTGACTCACCCAGAATGAGTGTCGATACTTCATGGATGCGCTGATACAGAGAGCGTTGATAACGGCGCACATCATGACCAAAAATCGACTGCCAAACCGCCATTCGTAATGCCGATGCCGCGGCTGACGTACCCAAGATCGCCCGAAAAATAAAATGGAACGCCCGTCGAATCTGAAAAAATAATGCGAACATGTGTTCAGCAATAAACTGCTGCTGTTGGGCGAGCGGTGTGTTGGCAAAAAACGACTGCCAGTCTTTGAAAAACCGTGGATAAAACGGCATGGTGATGTGACTGAGTTTGTCATCAGTGACCACTTGATAAAACGAGCCTTCGTAACGGTAATACAAGCTGTATAACGCCAAATCGCCATACAGCTGCCACTCTTTTTCGCTGGGCGCATAGCCTTGTTGCAAGCGCTGTTGCGCGGTCTGCACCAAATGCTCACCGACTTTCGCCAATGCAACGAGATTTGGACTAAAACCTTGATGGGTGGGGGTAATGACCCAAACCTGAAATGCAGGAATGTAGCTGGCACCCAAAATCTGTTTTTCGAGGGCGATACGTTCGGCACCAAAAGGATTGGTGAAACCCAAATCGGCTAAAGCACGAGCACTGGGCAAATCGTCACGGTTAAAAAGGGTAGTAGCCATAAGAGTGCTTTTTTTGTTGTTATGATGAGCAGAAAATGTATATCAAATTTTTAGTTATCAATCCAGATGGTTTTTATTTTTTGTAATGTAATGATTTTTATCAATAAATTTTCATTGGCGCACTTGGCACAATCCTCGCTATAGCAAAGACATTACCAAGCCAATTGTGGCTGATTATAACAGTGAGAGATATCATGTTTAACGAACAAGGCATTCAGCAAGATTCATCATCGTGGATATTTTTTGTCAAAGCGTGTTTTTTTATTGCCG
>CANBZV010000059.1 GCA_947373945.1 Moraxellaceae bacterium | reverse complement strand
TTACACGTGCCTTGGTCGAATACGACGAAACATTGAAGTCCGCCTTGCGTCAAGCTGGGTTTGTGACTCGTGACTCTCGTGAAGTTGAGCGTAAGAAGATCGGTCTGCGCAAAGCTCGTAAGCGTCCGCAATACTCTAAGCGTTAATCGTTTATCGATTTGTGCTCAACAATCCCCAGCATGTCTGGGGATTGTTGTTTCTACTGTATGGTTTTTGATTTAGCAAGCGGTTGTCTCGAATTAATCCTTTGTATCTCTGTGGCTTTTTTCTTGTAACAACACGTTAATTTCTTTAGACTTACGGGGCTTTTAGGTGGGCTTTGCGACCAGTTGTTGCAAAGCCTCTGTATGCTTGTTTGGGGGAGTACGTGCATGAGTACTGACGGCGTAGATCATGGCCGCCGACGGCTGTTAATCGGTACCACAGCAGCGGTTGGTGCTGTTGGCATCGTAGGCGCGGCGGTTCCGTTTGTAAAATCGTGGAATCCGAGTGCCAAAGCCAAAGCGGCTGGCGCACCAGTGACTGCCGATTTGAGCGGGCTAGAGCCTGGTCAGCAAATGGTTGTTGAATGGCGGGGTAAACCTGTGTGGATCGTGCGTCGCACACCAGCAGCGTTGGCTGATTTGAAAAAGAATGACGGGGATTTACGTGACCCTGGTTCCGAAGAGTCAACACAGCCAGACTTTGCCAAAAATGAATACCGTTCAATTAAGGCCGAATATCTGATTTTGGTTGGAATTTGTACGCATTTGGGCTGTTCACCATTGTATCGTCCAGAAGTTGCTCCTGCTGATTTGGGACCAACGTGGCGCGGTGGCTTTTTCTGTCCTTGTCATGGCTCTCGTTATGATTTGGCTGGCCGTGTCTTCCAAGGCGTTCCTGCGCCACTAAACTTGGAAGTGCCGCCATACAAATATGTCAATGACGCGGTCGTCATCATTGGGGAGTCTGCCTAATGAAATTTCTGAATAATTTAATGACGTGGGTAGATGCACGGTTTCCAGCCACGGAAACCTACAAATATCATATGTCCGAATACTACGCGCCCAAGAATTTTAACTTCTGGTATTTCTTTGGCGTGTTGTCGATGGTGGTGTTGGTCAATCAACTTGTTACTGGTTTCTGGTTGACGATGATTTACACGCCAACTGGCGATGGCGCATTTGACTCTATCGAATACATCATGCGTGACGTCGAGTATGGCTGGTTGATCCGCTATATGCACTCGACAGGGGCGTCAGCGTTCTTCGTGGTTGTCTATTTACACATGTTCCGTGGTTTGCTCTACGGCTCTTATCAAAAACCACGTGAATTAGTGTGGTTAATTGGTATGGGGATTTATTTGTGCTTAATGGCTGAAGGTTTCTTCGGTTATTTGCTCCCTTGGGGCAATATGTCCTATTGGGGCGCACAGGTTATTCTGAATTTGGTTGGCGCTGTACCGGTCGTTGGTGATTCGCTGGTGACGTGGGTGCGTGGTGACTTCCTGATTTCAGGCGCTACCTTAAACCGTTTCTTCGCTATCCATGTTGCGGTTATTCCGTTGATTCTGGTTGGTTTGGTGTTTATCCACTTGGTTGCTCTGCATCATGTTGGTTCGAATAACCCAGACGGCGTAGACATCAAGAAAGTAAAAGACGCGAATGGCATTCCTTTAGACGGCATTCCTTTCCATCCGTATTACACAGTTCATGACTTGGTGGGCATTGTTGTTTTCTTGGCAATCTTCTCGCTGATTCTGTTCTTCTTTCCAGATGGTGGCGGTTATTTCTTAGAGAAGCCAAACTTTGAGCCGTCGAATCCATTGAAAACGCCTCCGCATATTGCGCCAGTTTGGTATTACACACCGTTCTACGCCATTTTGCGTGCTGTTCCGTCCAAATTGGGTGGTATTGCGGCTATGGGTGGTGCGATTGCAATTCTCTTTGTCTTGCCATGGTTAGATAAGAGCCCTGTGAAGTCCATTCGTTACAAAGGCTGGATGAGCAAAGTATGGTTGGGTATTTTTGTCGTCAGCTTCGTTGGTTTGGGCTATTTGGGTGCTGTACCTGCTGACCCAGTGAAAACCGTGCTGTCACAAATTTTCACCGTCTTGTATTTCTTGTTCTTCTTGTTGATGCCGATTTACACCTCGATAGAAACGTGCAAGAACCCACCGAAACGCGTAACAGGAGGATCGCATTAATGAAAAAGTTCTTTTTATTATTTGCTATGCTCCTAAGTCCGATGTTGGCCATGGCCAACGAAGGCGGTTGCGGTGAAGTACATTGCGAAAAGGCTCCTGTAGATTTGCATAACAAAGAGTCAATGCAAAATGGTGCCAAGATTTTTATCAGCTATTGCTTGGGTTGTCATACCGCTAAATATCTGCGCTATGAGCGGATGGCGACTGATTTAGAAATCGATCCAAAATTGGTTTCTGAATACATGATGTTTACGACCGAAAAAATCGGTGATCCGATGGACACGAAAGTAGACAAAAAAGCGCAAGCAAAATGGTTTGGTAATGCGCCACCGGATTTGTCCTTAGAGGCACGTCTGCGTAGCCCCGACTGGATTTATACTTACTTGTTGAATTTCTATCCTGATGATAAACGTCCTTGGGGTGTCAATAACCGTGTATTCAAGGATGTGGCGATGCCTCATGTCTTGACGAGCATGGAACAAGAGTTGGGTCCTGAAGGTTATGAAGAAGCTGTGGGCGATCTTGTTAACTTTATGACGTATATGTCTGAGCCAAGCCGTACCGAGCGTGAAAGTTTGGGCTGGTGGGTGCTAGCATTTTTAGCGATTCTCTTTGTTCCAGTATATTTACTGAATAAAGAGTATTGGAAAGATGTAAAATAGGCCTCGTGGAACTTATGTCAATAATTTTATATTGCATAGGTTCTGCCAAAGTCTTAATGCCTTGTCTAAACAAAAGGGTGACGTTAAGCGTTGCCCTTTTGTTTTTGTGTCTATAAATGGAGTCTATAAAAATGGGTGTGGTGAGCAAACGTGCGGGTATGACATTTTATTCGGATGCTAATGACCACTATAGTCATCGAGTCAGAATTGTTTTGGCAGAAAAAGAGGCAACTGTCGATATTATTTCGGTGAATCCACATAATAAACCTGAAGACCTTGCTGATTTAAATCCTTATAACTCGTTGCCGACATTGGTTGATCGAGAGTTAAGTTTGTTTGAAACCAAAATTATGATGGAGTACTTGGACGAGCGCTTTCCCCATCCTCCCTTGTTACCTGCTTATCCTGTGGCGCGAGCACAAACCCGTCAATATGCCTATCGCATTGAGCGTGACTGGTGTGTGTTGGTAGACATGATTTTGCATGATGTGAATGAAGAGAGGGCACTCAGCGCTCGTAAGTCATTACGGGAAAGCTTAATTAGTATCGCGCCTATTTTCTCGGAAAAACCTTTTTTTATGAGCGATGAGTTTTCGATTGTCGATGCAATGTTGGCGCCGATTTTATGGCGTTTGCCGATGATGGGTATTGAATTGCCTGAAAAGCCTTGCAAACCATTATTCAAGTATATGGAACGCCTATTTGCTCGTGAAGCGTTTGTACTGAGTTTGACTAGTGCCGAGAAGGGTATGCGTTAATCACGCACCAAATGTTGTTTCGTCGCCTTTAGTGCATGGCGGCTGGCAAATCCGCTAGAATTAAACAGGATATTACACGGCACGACACGGTGTAGCGAGTGCCTACATTGCTGGGCTCTGTTTGATAATGCTCGTGCAGGCTATGCTTGTGTAAAATCTAATTTAGTTAATCCTTAGGATGGTGACAGAACATGACTCCGAGTCGGCCTTATCTAGTACGAGCCATTTATGAGTGGTTGGTGGATAACAATGCAACACCCTATGTGTTGATCGATGCAACGAACCCACTCGTGCGTGTACCGCCGCAACATATCAAGGATGGCAAAATTGTGTTGAATGCTGCGCCCCATGCGGTTAAGGATTTATTTATTCAAAACGAAGGCATTACGTTTTCTGCGCGCTTTGGGGGCGTGCCGATGATTATTTCTGCACCAATGGTTGCGGTGCTGGCGATTTATGCCCGTGAAAATGGCCAAGGCATGTTTTTTGATAGCAATGAAGAGTTTGCAGAGACGCAAGAGCTAGAGCAGACACCACCAATTTTGACGACAGCGCCTATATTATCAGTGCCAACAGCATCTTCTGATGTCGCCGATGAGCAGGATGGCGAACGGCCGAAACCCGTGGGACGGCCAAGTTTGAAAGTCGTGAAGTAATCAGTGGATGAAATCTGTGGTTAATCCAGATAGTCGACCATTTTGACGATTTTTTTGATGTCAGGAATGGTCTTAATCAAGTTGATTGCTTGCTCAGATTGATTATGAGTAAGCTTTCCCATCACATAAATTACGCCATCTTCAACGAGTACTTTGACCTGACTGCTGGGAAAGTCTTTGGTAAAAGTGAGTGTAGTGCTGATCTGCGCGCTGATAATACTATCTTTAGCGCGATTCAAATAAGAGTTAATGTGTGGTGTAACGACTAGTTCATTATGGACTTGTTTGACTTCGCGCATGGAGCGCACGGTATCTTCGGCTATCTGCTTCTGTTGGCTGTTGAGCACTTGACCTGCGATTAGAACATTGCTGTAAAAGCTCATAAATAATACGTGGGCATTACGAAATTCTGGATCGGCTTTATACAAATTAATGGCGGCAGTTTTTTCTAAACTTATATCTTCAATACGTTGACTTAGGGTGCGCTCGCCTTCCGTTACACCTACGGGCGCAGGGCCAGAGGCAGCCGCGAGCATTTGGGCGCAGCCTGACAGATTAAGTGTTGTCGCCGAAAGTAAACAAATAAGTAAACGTAATTTCATGTTAGTTAATCAATGTCAAAATAATGGTTGATAGTAGTTGTAGCATTTTAATTCGTCAAAAATGCCGCAGGAATCCAGTCAATGTGCCAGCCTTGTTGCTGAGCTTGTATCGCAATGACATCAAAGCGGGCAGCGTAATTGGCGTATCGTGGCTGATGATGCAAAAAGTAGCGGGCGGCGGCAATAATTTTTTGCTGCTTGCTTCGCGTAATTGATGCGGCAGCACCGCCAAAATCACTACGGCTTCGGTATCGTACTTCAATAAAGACTATGGTGTCTCGCTCAAGCATGACTAAGTCCAACTCACCTTGGCGCGCATTAAAATTACGCGTGATGAGTATAAGTCCCTGCATTTGCAAATAATGGCAGGCATAATCTTCAGCGGCTTGCCCCTGTTTCTGTTTTGATGAGCGTTGCTTTTCCATGAATTACCTCAGCACATACGGGAGTCCGGTGTACCTGTCCATCGACGAGCAGTAAGCTGCCCGTACGTCCATTGATAGGGGTTTTCTTGAGCGAGTTAATTTGTTGACTGACCATCCAGGCGTCAGAGCCAAAAGCAAAGAGTCGGTCATAGTTATTCGACTCTGGACTGGTGCCATCCTGAATGGTTTGATTAATCGTCCATTGTTCTGGGTTGATAATCCACGGCAGGCCACAAAAATGTAACCCATTCAAATCTTGGCGTTCAAGTAAGCTTTTCTCCGCATCATAGCTTTGCGAGGCGCTAAAAACCGGCACAGGACTACGCTGATAAAAGTTTAATAGTGGTAACGCATACATCGATAATTGTGGGCTAGCTAAATAAAAAGCTTGTGCCGTTTGCGGGCCTGCTAATAACAGTTTAATGCTGGCTGTTAAGCCATCTTTGGCACTAGCGCTCAGAGTATATGTTGGCAGAAGCTCTCCACCTTCGGCTAACCAAACTTGTTCAAAGCCTTGGCGCAAACGCTCACTATTGGCATCGTTTTGCATCAAGATTTGTACTTTTTTGATGCCTCGTTGTTGCATTAGTTGCACGATAGGCCAAATCTCTTCTTCAGGTGCCAAGGCAAATTGCCAAATACTACTACTATTTGCAGTGTTGACTCTGTTCAGTGCTAATACGGGGACATTAGGCGGATTATAAAAAAGCTGACTCACATGTTCTTTTAATAATGGGCCAATAATTAGCCGAGTTTCGGGTGTAGTTGCAGTTTCAAGCAACGGGGTGATGTCTTGATATGAGGCTGTGTCGTAAAAAGATAGGGTATCACTAGTCTTCTGCTGGTTGATAGCCTGATAATAGGCAGCTAATAAACCATCGCGAATACTTTCTGATGCTTTTGCACTTGGCCCCGTCAATGGCAGTAATACGCTGATATTAGCGGCGTATACCGAATTAGCCAGACAAAATACACCCAGAGCAAGATAACGAGTCCACGACATAACCGAGTTCCTATATATGACGGGCATACTTTATGTGGTTGCCACCCCTATTGGCAATCTTGATGATATTAGCAGGCGCGCAACACAAGTTTTGGCGCAAGTTGCACGTATCGCCGCTGAGGATACACGACATTCAGCACGACTTTTACAACATTTGGGTATCAATACGCCGCTGGTCGCCGTTCATGATCACAATGAGGCCGGACGCGTACAGAGCCTCATTGCGCAATTAGTCGCCGGTGACAGTTTGGCGTTGATTTCTGATGCGGGTACACCACTGATTAGTGATCCGGGGTTTCGTTTGGTAGCGGCGGCCCATGAAGCAAACATCCAAGTAGTACCCGTCGTGGGCGCGTGTGCAGCGATAGGTGCATTATCCGCCGCTGGCTTGCCTAGTGATCGTTTCACCTTTGAAGGCTTTTTGTCGGCAAAAACGACGGCTAGGCAAACACAATTGCGTGCGCTCCTGCATGAAACTCGAACACTGATTTTTTATGAAGCACCGCATCGGATTTTGGAGTGTGTGCAGGATATGTGTCTGGTTTTTGGCGGCGATCGACGCGTGGTGCTGGCGCGTGAATTAACCAAGACCTTTGAAACCGTGCGGCAAATGACGTTGGCTGAGTTAAGCGCTTGGGTTGAGCAGGATAGCAATCAGCAACGAGGCGAGATTGTGTTGGTGTTGGAAGGTGCGGCCGAAAATGCCAGTTTGGCAGCTGAAGCCGAAATAGATGCTTTGCTATTAAAGCTGTTGAAGTATTTACCAGTCAAACAAACGGCACAACTAGCGGCAGAGCTTACAGGGCATAAGAAAAATGCGCTTTATGATCGGGCGTTGTTGTTGCAAAAATAACTTGCACAATGGGTGAGCACGATATCCGACAAAACCCTTGCCCTATTATCAAAGCCTGTTATCCTTCGCGCCGAGAGTTGGCCAGACGATCGCTGCTTGCGTAAGCAAGGGGAGGAAAGTCCGGGCTTCATAGGGCAAAGTGCTAGGTAACGCCTAGGCGGCGTGAGCCGACGGAAAGTGCAACAGAGAGCTGAACCGCCGATGTACGGGTAACCGTGCAGGTAAGGGTGAAAAGGTGCGGTAAGAGCGCACCGCGCACTGGGTAACCGGTTGCGGCAGGGTAAACCCCACTTGAAGCAAGACCAAATAGGCATCCATTGGCGTGGCCCGCGCTGGATGCGGGTAGGTTGCTTGAGCGTATAGGTGACTATGCGCCTAGAGGAATGATCGTCCTCGACAGAACCCGGCTTATCGGCCAACTCTCACCTTCTTTTTTGCCGATTAAAGGCATGTCTTTTTCATTTTTTTAGCGTGTGATTGCTCCGCATGCAATTTGTTATTTTTGTGATTAATCAGTCGCTAAAAGCACTTGCCAAGTCGCCAGAAAGCAATGACAAAAAATAACAAACGCCCAAAGTTAAAGTGAACTGTGAACAGAGTGTGTTATTACCTTGATTTATGATTTTACACGCTAAAATTTGCCATTTAAGTGCATGAAAAATCAGTATAAAATACACACCTCAATCTATTTAACTCCCTTGACGCTGATTTATAGGCTCTCTATAGTTTGCCCCTTATTGATGACTATCTTTGAGGGATTATCTAAGTCATTTTTTGATTTTAGATGACACGATATTTACCCTCCCACCCGCTATTTTGGCGTATTTATGACGAACCCTTTGTTGCATCTCTCTGTGTTATTAACTGAAACCGTCACCGCTGTGTTAAGTGATGTTGATGGAGTCTATGTCGATGCAACATTTGGTCGAGGCGGCCATAGTCGGGCGTTACTCGCTTTGTTGGGGGTAAATGCTCGTTTGTTGGCGTTTGATAAAGATCCTGAAGCGATTGCTGAAGGCGAAAAGTTAATGGCGGAAGATAATCGTTTTCGGATTATCCATGCCAGTTTTGCCGATTTGGAGCAGGTATTAATCGCAGAAAATCTATTGGGTCGCATTGATGGCGTCATGGCGGATTTAGGTGTGTCATCACCACAATTGGATGATGCTAGTCGTGGCTTCAGTTTTATGAATGATGGCCCGTTGGATATGCGCATGAATCCTGGTCAGGGCATGAGTGCTGCTGAATGGCTAATGCAGGTGTCGGAAACGGATTTAGCGGATGTTTTGTTTCAATATGGCGAAGAGCGTTTTAGTCGACGTATTGCACGTGCGATTAAAAAAGAATTAGAAAATGGCATTATTACCTCGACGAAAAAATTAGCCGAGATTGTCGCAACAGCGCATCCGTCATGGGAACGTCACAAAAATCCTGCGACGCGTAGTTTTCAAGCAATTCGTATTGCGGTTAATCAAGAGTTAGATGATATTAAAGCGTTTTTGCCGCAGGCATTAAATGCGTTAAAACCAGAAGGTAGGTTGGCTGTTATTAGCTTTCACTCCTTAGAAGATCGATTGGTAAAACAGTTTTTTCAATATCAGGCGAAAGGCGATGATTTGCCGCGGGATATTCCCGTTCGTGCCAAGGATTTAAACCCCCGTTTAAAAGTATTAGGTAAAAAATCAGCAGGGCCAGAGGAGTTAAGCCATAACCCTCGTGCCCGAAGTGCGCATTTGCGTATCGCTAAAAAATTAAGTGAGATGTAAACCATGTTGTGGGATGTGTTTAAAAAAACCTTTCATCCAAGTTTGAACGCTCTGATTGCTATTGGCATTGTCATTGCGTTGGTTGGCTCGGCAGTAGGTGTCGCGTTTAGCGTTCATCATGCGCGCTTGGCGTTGCAAGACCTGCAAAACCTGCGTGAACAGCGTAAGGCATTGGATGTTGAGTGGGGGCAGTTATTGCTTGAGCAGCATTCTTGGGGCGCATATGGTCGTGTTGGTCAGGTAGCCACCGAGCAATTACAAATGCAACCCGCAGCGTTACAAAGTGTGGTGATGGTACAACCATGAATTTAAAGCTTCCCAAACTACCGGCTTCTGCTGAGTCTGCTGATTTCTCTGGCCGTCATTTGTTGCTACAGGGCTTGCTGGCGCTTATTTTTCTCAGCATGGCAGCACGTGCGACTTATTTGCATATTATTGATAAAAACTTTTTGCGCCAACAGGGTGATGCCCGCATGTTGCGTACCGAGACCATTAATGCCCATCGCGGCATGATTATGGATCGTAATGGTGTGCCGTTGGCTGTCAGTACGCCAGTGACCTCGTTGTGGATTAATCCTAAAGAGGTGTATGAGTTGGCTCATCCCGATCCCACGGAAAAACGACCCAAAAAACCTGTGATTCTTGATGTTAATGCCCTGGCAACAGCCATTGGCCTAGAGCCGATAGATCTTGCCGCGCGCATTGCTAAAAACCCGAAAAAAGAATTTCTGTATTTGAAAAGGCATCTAGCACCTGATGTGGCTCAGGTCGTGTTGGAGCGTGAGTTTCCAGGTGTTTACGGTTTAACCGAATATCGTCGTTATTATCCCGAAGGCGATGCGACCGCCCATGTGATTGGTTTTACTGATTTAGATGATCATGGCAAAGAAGGCGTGGAGCTGGAGTTTGATAAAGACTTAAGCGGTATTTCAGGCGTGCAGCAAGTTATTCGTGACCGCAAAGGTCATAAAGTCAAAGATATCGCTCAGTTAAAACCAGCAAAACCCGGTCGTGATATCTCCTTGAGTTTTGATGCGCGGGTGCAATACGTTGCCAATCGCGAGTTGGCAGCGGTAGTGGCTGCCAGTGAAGCAAAGGCAGGTTATTTGGTGGCGTTGGATGTCGAAACCGGTGAAGTGTTGGCGATGGTTAACCAACCAACCTATAACCCGAATAATCGCACAAGTTTAAATCCACAGCAGTTAAGGAATCGCGCCGTTATTGATATGTTTGAGCCTGGCTCAACGATGAAAGTGCTAACAGTGGCGGCGGGCCTTGAAAGTGGCAAGTTTACCCCCGAAAGTAAATTTAATACTAATCCTGGATCGATGCAGGTACTAAATCACTTGGTGCGTGACCACGAAAACTACGGTGTTATTGATTTAGGCACCATTCTGACTAAATCGAGCAACGTCGGTGCTTCGCAAATTGCGTTAGCGCTGCCGCCGGAAATGTTACCAACATTCTTTCAACGCTTTGGTTTTGGCCGTACGACGGGTAGCGGGTTTCCGGGTGAGTCTAAAGGACTTATTCAACCCCGTAGCGAGTGGCATCCTGTGCAGTTATCAACAATGTCGTACGGAAATGGTATTGCGGTGACGGTACTGCAACTGATTCATGCTTATGCCACGATCGCCAATCATGGCGTGCAATTGCCGATTAGCTTTACCAAAGTCACCACGCCACCTCAGGGCACACGATTGATTAGTGAACATATCACGGATCAGCTATTCCCAATGATGGAGTCGGTAGTTTCTTCGGATGGTACGGCAGTCAAAGCAGCTGTGCCAGGCTATCGGGTAGCAGGAAAAACGGGGACTGCGCATAAGCCGGAAGCAGGTCGTTATTCAGCAAACAAATATATGGCGTTGTTCGTTGGTTTTGCGCCGGTTAGTCATCCGAAAGTGGCCTTGGCAGTAGTTATCGATGAGCCAAGTACTCGAAACAATGGCTACTACGGCGGTGCGGTGGCTGCGCCTGTGTTTTCAAAAGTAATGGGCGAAGCCTTGCGGTTGATGAATGTGCCGCTTGATAAGCCTTTAGAGGCGCCGGTGATGATGAAGAAAACCACCATTGCCCCCGTCAAAACAGTGACAGCCACTCCTGCTATTGGAGATAAAACCTGATGTTGCGTCTTGCCGAGCTATGGCCAGCGACCCCTAATGCGTATGCCGATGTACTGGTACACGGCTTAACGGCGAATAGTCGTGATGTGCAACAGGGCGATGTTTTTGTTGCTTTGCAAGGTCGTCAGCATGATGCACGGGCTTTTATTCCGCAGGCCATTGCTCAAGGGGCGGTGGCGGTGCTGTGTCAGCATGGGGGTGAAACCCGCCTGGATAATGGCATTCCTATTATAGCGATTGCTCATTTGCCTGTTGTTTTGGGAGAAATCGCCGCTCGTTTTTATCAGCAACCCAGTCAAGCTTTTCACGTCGTAGCGGTGACAGGCACCAATGGCAAAACCAGCAGTGCGCAATTATTGGCGCATGCGTGTGATTATTTAGGCATCAAAGCGGGCGTGTTGGGTACGCTAGGCAATGGTTTAGTCGGTGATATTACCCCGTCCACGCATACGACCCTTGATGCCTTGCAATTGCAGAAAAAGCTGGCGAGTTTTCGTGATGCGGGCGCACAGGTCGTCGCTATGGAAGCCAGTTCGCATGGCTTGGAACAGGGGCGGCTGACGGCCACTCATATTGAAACTGCAATCTTCACCAATCTAACCCGCGATCATTTGGATTACCATGGCACGATGGCGGCGTATCAGCACGCTAAGGGTTTATTGTTTCAATGGCCGACATTAAAAACGGCGATTTTGAATGCCGATGACGATGCCTATGCTGAGTTTCGTTCGTTGCTCGCATCAACGGTGACTTGTTGGAGTTACAGTCAGCACGCCGATAGTCAGGCTGATTTTGTAGCTCTCGATGTCGAGCCGTCTTTGCAAGGGCTAATTCTGACCATTCAAACGCCCCACGGTATTGTTACGTTAAAAAGCCGATTGTTGGGTCGTTTTAATGTCAGCAATTTATTGGCTGTCTTAGCGGCGTTATTAAGTATTGATATCTCTCTTGCGGATGCTCTAACGGCACTATCGGCGGTACAACCTGTTCGTGGGCGTATGCAATGCCTCAGTAATGCGCACATTACTGCTGTTGTTGATTATGCTCATACACCTGATGCGTTAGAAAAAGTATTATTGAGCTTGCGTGAGCATACAACAGGTCAATTATGGTGTGTATTCGGTTGTGGTGGGGACAGAGATAAAGGTAAAAGACCGATAATGGGTGAAATTGCCAGCCGTTTGGCAGATAAAGTGGTTGTCACCGCTGATAATCCACGCAGTGAACATATTGACGTAATTATTGCTGATGTCATGGTGGGCATTGTCGCAACGGATGCTGTTGTTGTTCAGGCCGATCGTCAACAAGCAATAGCTTATGCGCTGACACAAGCGCAAGCGGGCGATTTAGTGCTGATCGCCGGTAAAGGCCACGAAGATTATCAAGAAATTAACGGCGTGCGTTATCCCTTTGATGATGCAGAAATTGTTGCAAGCTACTTGTCAAAATAATTAGAGAAACCCATGAAATTAACTGCGATTGCCGCTGTCACTCAAGGCCAACTGTACGGCGCAGATTTAGACGTACAACAATTTTCTACCGATACACGTAGCATTCAAGCGGGTGATGTCTTTGTTGCTCTAAGTGGTGCAAATTTTGATGCCAATGCCTTTATTAAAACGGCAGAAGAGCGCAGTGCGGCAGCGGCAATAGTCTCGCAGCGTGAT
>CANBZV010000058.1 GCA_947373945.1 Moraxellaceae bacterium | reverse complement strand
GACTTACCGTTGCCGTCGCTATAGCCCGTCAGTTTAAAAGCAATACCGTGTGGTGTCAGTTGCGGGCCGTAAGAGCCAATATGGCAAGCAGCGCATTCTTCACCTGTTTGTCTTGCGTACGAAGGTAAGGCATGAGCATTACTAGCCATGATTAATGGCAGCGCGAGCCACGACAAACGCGCGAGAATTCGCTGACCAGACTGAGACAAAGGCATTTACAGTTCTCCTTGAGAAGTTTGGGTTTGTTGTTGTTTTACATTTTTTCTTTGCGTAACAGCATGTTGGACATCACGTCATCACGACGGACAAAGTGATGCCACAATGCCGCTCCTACGTGCATCACCACCAGACCCATGATTAGCCAAGCGCCCAGTTCGTGGTAATGAACTAAATCATCGGCATAATCAGTATCAAGGACGGTCAGCGTAGGAAAATTGACAAGGCCAAACAGTGACACCGTTTGGCCTCGGGCGTTGGAAGCCATCCAACCCAGTACAGGCAACACAAAGAGTAGGGCGAAGATGGCAAGATGGGCGGCAGTGGCAGAAAAACGTAGCCAAAAATGAGATGGGCTAATTTTTTGATGGCTGATCTCATATTTGATCCATAATAAGAATCTCGGGACAGCAATGATGAGTACCAGCAAACCAAGCGAGCGATGAGCATTGAGTAGCAGCAGTTTTAGTGATTTACCTTCAAGATCCTCCCTGAGGAAAACACTTGCTGTTAGGACGATTAACAGCAGCAACGTTAGCCAATGCATCATTATTGAGAATAAATTGCGCTGGGGTGGGGATATGGTCATGACAATGTCCTCATACATATGTATATGTTTTGCTTCATATAAAAGTATGAACGTTGAAATATTAAGGCATGCTTAATGCAAAGCGTCCATTGTCGTTATAATGTAATTGTCAAGTTTTATGGGGGAGTGCGAATAGCGCTTGGAGAGGAAGCAGAGTGGCGAAGAAGCTAAACTACGTCAAATAACAGCGCACTAGTTTTTGGTTTTTTTAGCAAACGCGGACAATAAAAAAGCAGCCATCAGGCTGCTTTTTTATGTTCAAACAAGTGCTTAACGATTGCCCCACAAAGAACCATGTGCTGGCACTTCATTAGGAATCTGCAATGTTTCTAAGGCCGAAATACGCACTTCAATGGCGGGGTGCGAAGCAAACAGCTTCGCCAAGCTAAAGCCATCACGACGACCTTCAGTAATAGCCAATGCGGTCATTTCTGCAGGCATATGGTCTGGGACGTCATGTTCCGCTTGCAAACGACGCAAGGCATTAATCATTGATTGCTTGCCGGCCAAACGCGCACCTGCTTCATCGGCACGGAACTCACGACGACGGGAAAACCACATCACAATCGTCGATGCCAAAATACCTAAGACCAAGTCAGCAACTAAGCTCGTGACATAGTAGGCAATACCAGGGCCATCTTCATTTTTAAAGACGACGCGATCAACAAAGTTGCCAATAATACGAGAGAAGAACATGACAAAGGTGTTCACGACGCCTTGAATCAAGGCCAAAGTCACCATGTCGCCATTAGCTACGTGGCCAATTTCGTGACCTAACACAGCGCGTACTTCATCACGGCTCATACGGTCTAATAAACCACTGGACACAGCAACTAAAGCCGCATTTTTGTTCCAGCCCGTTGCAAAGGCATTAGACTGAAAACTTGGAAAGACACCAACTTCAGGCATTTTAATGCCCGCTTTTTGCGATAACTCAGCAACAGTTTCAATTAACCAGCGCTCTTCGGCGGTACGAGGATTAACAATTAATTCAGTACCGGTGCCACGTTTAGCTAACCATTTGGACAGCAACAACGATACAAACGAACCCGCCATGCCAAAGACAAAACACACTACTAATAAGTTTTGTAGATTTAATCCATTACCTACAGTATGTGTCGCACCAACACCTAACACACTCAGAACAATACCTGCGACTAGCACAATCGCTAAGTTGGTGAGCAGGAATAAGAAGATACGAAACATAGACTTTTACACTCCAAATAAACGACTCAGTCGACATAAATACATTATGGACTAAGTCGCGTAAAAACAAGGTAGCAGTATTGTGCGTTTGTAAACGAGGATAAATATGGCCGTGTGATTGAACCGCTTTACTAAAGGCAAGTCAGAGCCGCTAAGTGCAAACGGCTACCTAATCCCCGCAGTTTGACGGGGAGTTAGGTAGCTTGGCACAGATCAATCATGCTGATAAATAGCGCTATTATTGCCAGTCGCCGCGTAAGTGTTGTACTTGTTGGTGCAGATGCTCGGGGGTGGCGTGTTCGGGCGACACAGGCATACCGACACTGACTTCTACAGGTGAGCGCAAACGGCGAGGCATTTTCTGGAAAGCAGCACCACCGCGACGGCTACTGATACTGCCCCACATGCCGCGTAGCGCAACGGGAATCACGGGTACAGGTGTATCTTGTAATATACGGGTAATACCGGCTTTAAAAGGATACATTTCGCCATTGTCGGTAATGCGGCCTTCTGGAAAAATACAAACAATATCACCGTCTCTTAATGCCTCAGCAATATCGGCATAGGCTTTTTCTAATAATACTGCATCTTCTTTAGCGGGGGCGATGGGAATTGCGCGTGCTGTTCTAAAAATAAAACTTAAGATAGGCGTTTTAAATATCGTGTGATACATAACAAAACGAGGCGGGCGACGAATACTTGCCGATAAAATTAACGCATCGTAAAAGCTCACATGATTACATACTAAAATGCAGGCACCTTCATCAGGAATATGCTGAATATTGGTTTTTTTGATTTTATAAAAAAAGCTCAGAAATATCCATATTAAAAAGCGCATGAAAAATTCAGGTACTACACTATAAATATAAATGGAAACGATAGCGCTCAAAATGGCGGTCATCAAAAACAATTCTGAAATAGTGAACTTAAGAACGCCTAGTAAAATTACGGCAATAATAGCCGAGAACACCATAAAGAATGCATTTACAATATTATTTCCAGCAATAGTACGGGCGCGATGACTAGGTTCAGAACGACTTTGTACCAACGCATATAAAGGCACAATATAAAAACCGCCAAAAATACCAATGCCCAATAAATCAAAAATAACGCGATAATGAATGGGGTTTTGAATAAAAACCGAAAGCGCTGTGGTTGCTTCGGGTTGAAGGCCATTGGTTGCAAAATACAAATCCACACCAAAACAGGTCAAACCAATAGAACCAAAAGGCACTAAGCCTAATTCAACTTTCTTATCGGACAAGCGTTCGCAGAGCAATGAGCCTAAGCCAATGCCCACGGAGAAAATGGTCAATAAGAACGTTACGACATGCTCATCACCACCGAGCACCTGTTTGGTGTAATTGGGGATTTGCGTTAAAAACGTAGCGCCATAAAACCAAAACCAGGAAATACCTAAAATAGATAATAAAACTGTTCTGTTTTGGCGGATAAATTGAAAGTTACGCCATGTTTCTGTAAAAGGATTCCAGTTGATTTTTAATTCTTTATTACTGGATTCTGCTTTAGGTATTTGCCAACTAGAGATAAAACCCACTATTGCAATGGTAAGTACTGCCCATGATACTAGTTCGCGGCCATCGGGTTTAACGGCAATTAAGAACCCACCAAGCATAGAGCCAATTAAAATGGCTAATGACGTGCCTGTTTCTACTAAAGCATTACCTCCCACTAGCTCATTTTTTGTGAGGGTCTGTGGCAATATGGCATATTTTATAGGGCCGAATGCTGTTGAATGCACGCCCATCAGAAATAAAGCGGTGAGTAGTAAAAATAATTGCTGAAAATGGAAACCAATTGCCGCAATTAACATAATGGCAATTTCACAGCCTTTAACAATTTTTATTAATAATGTTTTTTCGTATTTATCGGCGAGCTGTCCCGCAGTAGCTGAAAATAAAAAGAATGGTAAAATAAATAAGCCAGCGCACAGGTTAGTTAATATAGTTGGTGTCAGAGTCGTCATACTGGCAGCATTAAATGCCAGTAAAATAATCAAACTTTGTTTAAAAACGTTATCATTAAATGCGCCTAAGAATTGTGTACAGAAAAAAGGCAAAAAACGTTTTTTTTTCAGTAAATCAAACTGATTATGCATGGCTTCCGCTCATTTAGAAATTATGCTGGCAGACACTAATTTTGGTGTCTTTGCTTTGGCAAGAGACTAGCATTACGCGGTGATTTTGTAACTAGGGTTGGCTATTTTGTGGTTTTGGCAAAAAACATCGTTATTATGTTTCATCTAATGGCCTAAATGACAGTCCTTAAGTTTTGACTCTTGTGCCGATAGTGCAATAAATCAATGAGTTGTGTAAGTTCTACCCCAAATATGTTTTGAGTGAGATGGCGTAATGCGTCTATGGTTTGCAGTGTCGATTATCTCGTTAATGACAGTTAGTACATCCGCTATGGCTAAAACGAGCGACGATGAAGACGTTAGCGTTTTTCAAAATTATGTCAGTAAATTAACTAAACCCAATACCGATGTCACTCTACGCGTTGAAGGTGTTTCGGGAGAACTTAAAGCCAATATTGAAGCTTATATTGGGTCGTTATCTGAAGAAGATTTAACTGACTGGCGCGAAACGGTCTCGCGCTTACGCAAGTCGGCGCGCGAGGCGCTGGAGGCTGTGGGTTATTATCTAAGCGATGTGCAGTTAACTCGCAAAGACCGGCAAGTTATCGTCACTGTAATGCCTAATCAACCCGTTTACGTTAAAAAACTCAAAGTGCATTATCAAGGTGAGGCTAGTAACGATATCGCGTTTACGGCGTTATTAGACACCTTGCCTTTGAAAGAGGGCGATGTATTGCATCATGGTCATTACGAGGCCATTAAAACATTAGTGCAAAACATGGCGCTCGAACGGGGGTATTTTGATGGAGCTTGGGAAAAACATGATGTCACAGTGACTCAACCCGCGCAAACGGCCGAGATTGATTTGGATTATAACAGTGGTTTGCGTTACAAATTTGGCCAAGTCAGCTTTAAGAACAAGCATGAAGATAAGCCATTACCCATAAAACTATCATTATTGGAACAACTAGCTCCCTTTGTCGAAGGGGATCCTTATGAAGCAGAAAAAATCATCAAATTTAATAAAACGCTGTTAGATAGCCGTTATTTTAATGATGTGCGAGTCAGAGCTGATCCTGAGTTGGCGGATCATCAAGAAATTCCCGTCATGGTAACAGTCGCAGCGGATAAGCCTAATCAAGTAGATGTGGGTGTGGGTTATGCTACCGATATTGGCCCTCGCTTAAGCTTGGTCTGGCGTCGACCATTATTGAATGAACGTGGTCACAGTATTGAAACCACGACTGAGATATCACAAGTTCGTCAATCCATCGACTTTCGTTATGGCATTCCTTGGAAACATCCCGTCAACGATACCTTGCAATTGATTGCGGGTTTTAAGCGTGAAAATATTGATAATGACACCCTGACCAAAAACGCGATTCTTGGCGTCGAAAGACAAAAAAAATGGCCTAGTGGTTGGCAAACCAATGAGTCCGTTCGCTGGAGTCGCGAGTCGTACGTCAAAGACAGCGGTGAAGAGGGGAAAAGTGATTTATTATTGCCGGGCTATAGTATTAGCCGCGTAAGAACCAAAGGTAGCCAAACTGACCCTACAAGTGGCGATCGTCAATATTATCAAGTGGAGTTTGCCTCTCCTGATTTATTATCTGACGCTGATTTAGTATCGTTACGGGCGGGCTGGCGCTTATTACGCACCTATGCAGATAGGCATCAAGTAGGGTTAAGAGTAGATGTTGGCTCTATTTTTAGTGGGGATTTTGATAATGTCCCGCTCAATATGCGCTTTTATGCTGGTGGCGATCAAAGCGTGCGCGGTTATGACTATAAAAGCTTGTCACCGCGTGATAGTACGGGTCAGGTTGCAGGCGGTAGTAACCTGGTTTCTGCCAGCACAGAATATGCCTTTAAATTAACCGCTCATTGGCGCTTGGCAACTTTTGTTGACGTGGGTAATGCTTTTAATGCGGTGAGTGATGGTTTGAAAACAGGAACGGGTTTTGGTGTGCGTTGGATTTCACCCGTTGGTCCAGTTCGTCTAGATGTGGCATGGGGAATTTCAGAGACCAATCCAAGCCCCCGTATTCATTTTTTTATGGGTCCCGCTTTATAAGCGTTTATTAGATGGCACTATGCTGAAAAAATCCGCAAAAATTGTTTGGCGAGGCAGTAGTCACTTACTGGTGATTGTGCTTGTCTTGGCGTTTTTGTTGTGGTTGAGCATTGTCCTAGTGGCAGCATCTACTAGTGGTTCGCGCTGGTTACTCGAAAAGATTGTGCAAAGTCAAAAAATGATTCGTTTTGACGTAGTGGGCGGCACTCTTCAGCAGGGATTAAGTCTAAAAAACTTTCGTTTTACGGGTAAAACTTTTTATTTACAAGCTGATACGCTGGATCTAAAAGTCATCTGGGCGAGTTTGCTTGGCGGTGAGTTATTCGTTGATCATCTCTACGGTGATAATGTGAAGCTGGTGTTTACCGCGCCGCCCAATCACAAACCTGTACATCTAAAATATCTGAATCTTCCTATTCCGTTGATCTTGGCCGATGGTGTGCTGACCCATGCGGCCATAGATAAACATGGTTTTATCATTCCCATTTCCCGCTTGGGATTAGTGGGGACTTGGCATCATACCGAGTTGAAAGCGCAGGCATTAGAGTTTGTTCATCCTCGTTTTGCCACTAATCTGCAAGGGACTTTACATTTCGACGGTAATTACCCCATTCACGCGTTAGGCTCGTTACAAGCGGATTTTTGGCAGCAACACCAACTCAAACCGGTCAAGGCGATTGTTAATGGTGATCTGGCGGCGCTAAGTATCGAACTGATAGCGACCAAAGATTTTCCCGTCGCGTTACAGTCGACGCTTAATGTTATTCACCCCGACTTGGTTTACCAAGGCTTTTTGCGTTGGGGGAATATTCAAGCACCGTGGTTCGCTGCGCAACAATTCCATAGTCGTCATGGGCAGGTGCTGGTTAAAGGCAGCAAACACGGTTTGGCGTTGAGTCTTATTACCGACCTGCAAAGCCACGTTTTGCCCCAAGGTGACTATAGAGCCGTGGCAGAAACTGATTGGCATTCAATTCATTTCCTACCGTTAGAAGCACGCACACTATTAGGCGGAACGCTTCGTGTTAACGGTGAGGTAGCGTGGCGCAAAGATTTATCATGGGATGTAACGAGCCAGTGGAGCGATGTTGCGTTAGCGAAACAATGGCCAAAATTGGCAGTTTTAGTGCCATCGCTAACCGGGCAATTACAAAGTAAGGGTCAAGCAAGCCATAGCGGTTCGTCCCTGAAATTGACTGCACAATGGCAGAATAAAGAGCAGTGGCTGGCGCAGCTAAACAGTAAGGCGTGGTTTTGGCAGTTAGATCAAGGTCAGAAACTGGATTTCCATTGGCAAAATATCACACGTGATGTGCAAGGTTTGGGTCTGATACAAAGCCGCGATGGTCAGCTAGTGTTTGATGGTGCGCCTCAAGGTTATAAACTTAACCTGAGCACCAACATGACGACCGCCAAAACACCCGCTGGCAGTTGGCAAGTAACGGGGCAGGGTAATCAACAGCAATTTCATTTTGACAATCTGGATTACCAAGGCGTAGCGGGTCATGTTCAAGCGAATGGCCAACTCTCTTGGCTACAGGGGTTTGTCTGGCAAGCGAATACTACACTTAGCGATGTTCAAACGGCGCCATGGTTACCCAATTGGCCTGCTCATTTAACGGGTACTAGCCAAAGTTCAGGCATATGGCGCACCAATCAACATCAACTGGAGTTTAAACAAACCGACCTTCAGGGTGAGTTGAAGTCATTGCCACTAAAAGCGACGGGTGATCTGAGTGTAGAACTGCAAGCTGCTGGGCAAATTCCTCATTTTCAAGCCCATCAATTGGAATTGGATTGGGGGAAAAATCATATCGCTATCGAAGGTGGACTAAAAAATGACACGTGGGATGCCACGTTCGATAGTCAATTAGCAGATTTGTCCACCTTAGATGAGCGCTTAATGGGCAATGTGTCAGGCGTAGTAGTGTTACAGGGTGCGAGTAAAGCACCAGCGATTACGCTCAATTTATGGGGTGAAAAATTGTCGTATCAGCAACTGGCTGTCGGCAGTTTGAGTGTCAGTGGCACGTTACCTGCTTTAGGTGAAAGTGTCGGTTTTTTACAAGTAAGTGCCAAGGATATCAACGCCGTTAATCGGGTTATTCCTAACTTGGGTTTAGTCGTAGAAGGTAGTCGAGCAGATCATCAGATTACCTGGCAAATGATTGCAGATCCTGTAACTGCTGAAGGAACGTTACACGGCGGTCTCGATGAAAAATTCAACTGGCTTGGCGAAAGTCAAACAGGAACCGTTAACGTCGGCGATTTTTTATGGGAACAGAAAGCGCCTTTTGCCGTCAATTGGCAACAGCCGATCAAACAAGTCTCGTTGGGCGCTCACTGTTGGCAGGCGGAACAGGCGGAGTTATGTAATCAGGATACATTAACGGCGAGCCCTTTAAACGCTCATGTCCACGTTGGGCTAAACAATCTGGAAATCAGCCGCTTGGCGGCCATCTTTCCAGAAGGTTTGGCATGGAAAGGCCTATTAGAAGGCAATGTTGAACTTAATTGGCAACATGAGCAAAAGCCACAATTGAAACTGGAGTTAGTAACAAATGACGGCGCGTTAGGACTGGCGCGCGAAGATGAAGATCCGCTTACTTTGCCCTACAATCAATTGCGTTTAGCAGCAAATAGTGAAGATGATGGCAATGTAAAATTCCGCTTTGACATGCAAGCGCCTAATATCGGTCAAGGTTACGTCGAAGCCCGTATTAAACCGGATGATAAACCGTACACCATCAATGGTGCGATGGTTTTAGAGAAAGTCAATTTAGCACTCTTTAAACCATTCTTGCCAGGTATGAGCCGTTTGGCGGGTGAAATGAATCTAGCGGGCGGTTTGAGTGGCCCACTAACAGGGCCAGATTTTTACGGTGAGTTTAATTTGGCCGAGGGTGAAGTCGCTGCAAAGAATGCTCCAATTGACTTAACGCATGCCAATATTAATGCCAGTATTCGTGGTAAAGAGGCCACGATTACGGGGCAAATGAACAGTGGTGATGGCATCGCCAAACTTGATGGCAATATAGATTGGCTAGGCGAGCAGCCAACGCTGAAACTGCATTTGCAAGGCGACAAATTGGTCTTGAAACAAAAGCCATTATTTAAAGCCAAAGTTAGCCCCGATTTAAATATCATTGTTAAACCCTATTACGTCGATATTAAAGGTAAGGCCGAAGTTGAAGATGCTTTGTTGCGACCTCAAACCCTATCCGATAAAGCGATTCCTTTATCTGCTGATGTTCATGTTGTTGATCTTAATGCAAAAGACCGTCTAAAAATCGCAAAAGTAATGCATCAATGGGATGTCAATGCCGATATTGAATTGCTGCTGGCGGATAATGTGCTCTTTCAGGGTTTTGGTCTTAATAGTAAGCTGACGGGTGGTTTGCGATTACAGCAACAAAAACAGCGTGGCATGCAAGCAGTTGGTGAGATAACGCTCGATAAAGAGGCTAAATACGAAGCGTATGGTCAAAATCTGCAAATTCGTCGTGGCCGCTTATTATTTGCCGGATCTATTTCTCAGCCTGCCTTAGATATCGAAGCCATAAAAGAAGTAGATAGCAAAGTAGTTGGTGTCCGGGTTGAGGGGCGAGCAAATGCGCCCACTTTAACGCTGTTTGCCGATACCGCAATGAGTCAAGATGAAATGCTAGGCTATTTGCTCTTAGGGCGGCCACTTTATCAAGATGGCCAGTTGAACACGGGTAGTGGTAATGATAGTGCCCTGTTGGCCTCAGCCGCGTTGGGCCTAGGTATTAAAGGCGGACAAGGCATTGCCAGTGGTATTGGCAAAGTCCTAGGAGTCAAAGATGTAACCCTTGACGCAGAAGGAAGTGGCGATGACACGCGTTTTACTGTATCGGGGTATTTGAGTCCTAGTTTATACTTACGCTATGGTGTGGGGGTGTTTACGCCCGTCAACAAAGTCACGCTACGCTATAAGTTGAATCAAAACATTTATTTGGAAGCTGTGTCTTCTTTAGAAAGTGCTTTAGACCTATTTTATAATTTTAAATTTTGAGCATACCTCTTTAGTTTGCTCTACTGTCGTTAGGGTTAAATAAGGATGTTGTCGACTTTCTTGCAGAAAAATAAATTAGCCTTGGTTACAGCCCTCTACCTCTTTACGTTAAGCCTGCCGTCAATTTTTATTGCCAGTGATGGTTTTAATAAAGCCATTTATGGGTCATTAATATTATTAGCGTTACTCAATAATGCCCGGTTGTTTTTTTGGCTGCTGGCGCCGTTTTTTGTGTTATCCCATGTCGCTCTGTATTATGCATTATTTTATAAGCTACCAACGGATATTAGTTTTTGGTTTTTAATATTTGGTACTAGCTCAGCTGAGGTTATTGAATTTATCACAAAAGCAAATAAACCATTTATGGTGGTATTTTACAGTTTATATATCACTGTTGGCGTTATTTGCTACCGAAATATGACTGGGAAGTTCTTTGAAAATAGCAGAAGTTTATGGCGTTTTTCTTTAATGGCGTTAATTTTAATTCCATTGTCATATGCTCCTAGAAACGAGAATTTCCGTGATTATTCATTGGATATTTATCGCCATTTCCGCAAGGCTTATCCACAAAATCTGGTGCTGGGCTATATGGCTGCTAAAATGGAAGTAAATAAGTTGCAAGAGCTTATCCATCAACCGCCTAATTTTAATCCCACTATAGAACCTTCGTTGCGTCACCAATCTGCGACTTATGTTTTTGTTTTGGGTGAAAGTGCGCGTCGGGATCATTTGGCGTTATACGGCTATCCCGATAACACCACCCCATTGATGGCCACCCAAAAAGACTTACTAACCTTTAAAGACATGGTTTCTTATGGCTACAACACCTCGACATCCATTCCCTATACGTTAACCAAAACTAACGATAATCAAGTCAGCCCTTCGTTTTTAAGTGTCTTTAAACAAGCAGGATTTAAGGTCTTTTGGTTAAGCAATCAAGCGCAATATGGCCAGTTTGACTCGTTGATTTCGGCCTATGCGTCGGTAGCTGATGTCACGCACTTCATGAGTACGCATTCATATTCGATGTCAGCGCCAGAGAATTATGATGAGAAATTATTACCTTATTATGAAAAAGCGTTGGCAGATAAAGCTGAAAAAAAATTAATTATCTTGCATTTATACGGTAGCCACGCTGACTTTGGCAAACGCTATCCGCCAGCCATGAATATCTTTAGTAGTACTTATGATAATAGTATTTATTATACAGACAGTATTCTAAAAGCAGTGATCAATAAACTAGCCAGTAATAAAATGGCGGCTATGTTTTATCTGAGTGATCATGGTTTAAATCTGGGTGAGTGCGTAGGGGCAGAAGGCCATATAGATGCGAAAACCTCTTATGAAGTGCCATTTTTAATGTGGTTAAATCCTTCATGGCAAAAAAATAATGCCGAAAAATATCAGAATTTATTGCATAGGCAAAACAGTCCAGTGCATACAGGTGATATTTTTGACTCCTTAACTGATATCGCTGGGGTGCATTATCGTAGCCAGGACTTAAGCCATTCAGTTGCAAGCGCTAATTATCAATATCATCCACGTATGGTAAAGGCTGCGCAAAGTGAGCTTGATTACGATCAAAGTGTCACCGGAGAGGGTTGTCATTTGCAGCCAATGCCACAAAAATAACGTATGTCCCTGAACAGAGACGGGTTATGTTAAGAAAATATCCCGTTTATCTACCATTTGCACAACTCCTGTTTGTATCCTTAATAAGCATCGGCTAGACTCTGCGACTCGCCCGCCTTGTTGATTCGGTCGTCGTTAACGCATTAAGAAACTCCTAAGCGTATGGGGGATGATGTGTTGGACACGACAGAAAAGTCTTGCTGTCGGCGCGATCTCGACGTTATGTGACCATTAGTATCGGTCACCACTGCTAAAAGATCCGGACTTACGTAATGCGCTGCATTAATCGCGTTTTGTGAACATAAAACCGCTAAGAGTGGTTGGAATGTGAATAAACAAGTAATTATCGCGTTAGTCCAAAGACAACCTATTAGGAAAATATAAAATGCCTGTAATTACTTTGCCCGATGGGTCGCAACGTGCGTTCGACCATGCTGTTACTATTGCCGATGTTGCCGCCAGTATTGGTGCGGGTTTAGCCAAAGCGGCTATTGCTGGACGCGTCAACGGTGAGTTGGTTGATACCTCTTATTTAATTAATGAAGATATTAAACTCAGTATCGTCACCGAAAAAGACAGTGATGCCTTAGAAGTCCTACGCCATTCTTGTGCTCATTTATTGGCGATGGCGGTCAAAGAATTATTTCCTAGTGCCCAAGTCACCATTGGTCCAGTAATTGAAGACGGCTTTTTCTATGACTTCGCCTTTGAGCGTTCATTCACGATGGATGACTTGGCAAAAATCGAAAAACGCATGGAAGAATTAGCGGCTAAAGATACGGCTGTGGTTCGTTCGGTCATGTCGCGTCCTGATGCCATCAAATTATTTGAAAGCATGGGCGAACAGTATAAAGTTGAAATTATT
>CANBZV010000057.1 GCA_947373945.1 Moraxellaceae bacterium | reverse complement strand
CATCAAAACTGCCGCCATTCGACCCTATCAGCCCGCCAACACCATTAATATTACCGCCGCCCGTCGAAAGAACTCCGACATTGCCACTAGCAAGGCCATCAATCAGACTGCCCGTATTATCGCCTACCAAGCCGCCAACATTCGAAATGGCCGTGCTACCAACTAAACCAAGTGCAGCCACGCCGCCGCTAGCAGAGCTATCCGTAGCGGTAGAGCTATTCAAACCAATCAAACCACCGACAGCGGTAATTGTGCCGCCATTGTCGACTCTAGCAATAACATTCGCAGTCGCATCACTGTTCGCAATAGCCGCAGTACTTTGCCCCACTAAACCACCAATATTAGTTACGCTGGTAGTCGCAACCATCCCCCTAGCGGTGACTGCTGAATTAGAAATGCCATCCGTAATGCTATTGTCACTTAAACCAACGAGACCACCGACATTGTTAATTGTTCCACCGTTATCCAAAGTGACGGCTAATGTGCCGCCAGCCGTGCTCTTGCTGATGGTGCCCGCACTCCAGCCGACCAAACCACCCACTTGATCTATGGTGCTGTTACTGCTGATATCAATCGTAACATTGCCGCTGGCACTGCTCCCGGTAATACTGCCCGTTTTTGTGTTTTGGCCAACGAGCCCGCCGATATAGCTTGCAGCGGTATCCACTGAGCCGACCAAGCTCAGGACAACACTGGAGGATGAATTATTAATAGTGCCGCTATTCAGGCCAACCAAACCACCGATATTATTGATATTGGTGCCAACGGGAGCAGAGTTTAGTTGCCCGCCTACGGTGCTATTTTTGATCGTGCCGGTGTTTTCCCCCACTAAAACGCCAACACTTGATCCACCGCTGACACTGGCCGACGTAAGATGAATATTTTGAACCAAACCATCCGACTGACCAATTAACCCAACTTGACTTGCACCATTGCGATTGATCGTCAACGTGGAAACCGTATGATTTAGCCCTTCCAATACACCGGTAAAGCTGGTGGTAAAATTGCCAATCGGTCTAAAACCCAAGCCTCTGTTCCAGCTAACTGTGCTCGTTGCGCTGGCATCAATATCACTGCCTAGGGCGTAAAAGCCGTTGGGTGTCAGACCAACATCTTCCAGTGCCTGAATATCGTTAATGACTTGATAGTTTTGTCCGTTAATAATCAGACTAGGATTGAGACCCGACAGGGTGACAATTGCACCCGTTTTTAGATTGTATGTGCCTGTTGGGCCATAATTTAGTGTCAGACCTGCACTTGCGCCTGTGGCACTGATATTGGCATTGAGATTGAGATTGCGTGCCGCCGTCAACGTCAGGCGGTTATTGGCAGTCCAACTGACTGCATCATTGACAAAA
Source organism: Moraxellaceae bacterium (assembly GCA_947373945.1). Classification (GTDB taxonomy): domain Bacteria; phylum Pseudomonadota; class Gammaproteobacteria; order Pseudomonadales; family Moraxellaceae; genus Agitococcus. The sequence goes on along the minus strand of CANBZV010000057.1, from coordinate 11,599 downwards.
ATATCGCCATTACCTGCCGTCACCCCGTCACTACTTAAAATCGTGACATTAGTACTATTCAACCTTGTCGATAAACTCGCACCTGAAACATCTCCACCACTTGCTGCAACAGTAAAGTCGGATGGATCAATCAGCCAAATGCCCGTAACACCTTTGGCTGCCTGGGTCGTAATATTGACATCATCAGCGATGTTGACATGCGCGGCTGATGTCTCAATAAAACCACCATTGCCCGCATCAGGAGCAGACGCATCCAGTGTTCCCGAAACACGAACGTCTCCCGCAACCATATCACCAAGCAATCGGATCTCGCCGTTGCGCGTATCAATGCTGTGCGCTTCGATAATGCCGTCGTTATTGACCACGGCTTTCGCCAAACTATCGGCAGCTTGCGCCGTCAACAGAATCTGACCGCCATCTGCCTGAATCAAGCCATGATTCGCGACCAATGCTTGCAAGCTGCCTTTATCAACACTTAAACCTGCTAACGAGCCATTATCTAACTGCAACGTTACGCTATCGCCTGCCGCCAAATCTACGGAGCCAAGCTGCGCGGCTATGACACCTTCATTGTTGATCGTGGCGCCAAGCAACGCGACATACCCACCGTCCGTGGTTTGCAAATGACCCTGATTGGTCACGGCCGCTGTGGTATTGCCAATAAAGTGAAACTTCCCAGCCAGAAAATCGCTGTTCGATAACCCTAAGGTTGATGCCACCAAACCACCGACCGTGACGTGGGCATGACTACCGAATAACACGCCATTGGGATTAAGAACAAAGACTTGACCATTGGCATTAAGACTACCGAGAATTTGACTAGGATTTTGGCCGAGGACCCGATTCAAGGCGATGGCAGAACGATCTGGCTGAACAAAATTAACCGTCTCAGAACTGCCGATATTAAAACCCTGCCAGTCAATCGCTAATTTTGAGGTTTGTTGCGTAATGGTCATTTGCGCATTTTGCTGACCGATTTGACCCTCACCTGCCGTCACCAAACCGCCTGTTGGCAAAGCCCAGCCCGAACCCGAAGACAGCAACAAGCTAGCCGCGAGTGTGATGGCCCGGCTACCTTTACCATGACTATGGGTAGTTTCGGCAACAGGAATCCAAAGCTGACGTGCAGCATCCCAGATGAGACGATAAGCACGATTAAGACTGGCATGGCGGCTCATCACAAACTCCTTTTTTATCCTTGATGGGGTATAGGCATAACGCCGATGACCCGAATGACGTGCAACGTTTCTGTCTAATTATAGAGCGCAACATGAGCTGAACAGATGTCGTCATGTCCTACGCGCAGGTTTTTCACTGTTATAGAACTCAGTATATTCTAATCGTGTTTTTTTGAAAGTTTTCTATGCCGAAAACCGTGCCCGAGTAAGGCAATAAAGGGAGGTTATACGTTGAAGGGGGAATACTCCCCCAAATGATTAAAGCGAATCACCTCATGAGGCAGCAGGAGCTTCACAATTGATCATCCACGGTACGCCGAATTGATCTGTCACCATGCCAAATCGTAATGCCCAAAACGTCTGCGCCAATGGCATCGTCACTACACCACCCTCCGACAATGCCGCAAACAAGCGCTCAGCCTCGGCGACCTCTTTGGGATTCAGTGACAACGCAAACCCTTTCAAACCCTCATAAGGGCAGTTGGGCATGGCATCTGCCGCCATCAATATCTGACCATCCAGCGTCAAACTAGCATGCATGATGCGTTGACGTAACTCGGCTGGCGTTTGCTCCGCCATCGGCGATTGACCATAGGTCATACTAAAGTTAAGGACTGCGCCCAGCTTGTTTTGGTAAAACGTGAAGGCAGCTTCGCAGTTACCATTAAAAGAGATATAAGGATTCATCGACTGTTACCTGCTCTATTCCATTAAATTAGAGTTTAAGCCCACATAACACACTGCTTTTAAAATGATTTTAATTATTCAGCGTATAGCAACAACGAGCCATTAAGACCTTTGCCGTGGCTATGCAAGCCCGAAGATAATGACTATAGAACACAATTTGAATTTACGCTGATAGGAGTAGCAAAATACCAACAATCATCATGTTTCGCTAATACCTCTCTCCTAATCACCTACATCACCATTGCTTTGCTTTGCTTTGCTTTGCTTGGTAATAATAATGCTCACGTCTACACAAACAGAGCACCCCAAACATCACGTCTTTGGTTGGTACAACAATTCGTGTTGGGAATACTGTTGATGAGCACAAAACCTGAGAGTTATCCATTAGCGCAATGCCACGGACACTATATTGGCCGACGTCTTTCTGACCTAGGCGGTCAGTAGACGAGTTTGGTATTGTTTCTAAAAGCTGATCAATATCCATTGCCCCAATCGCCGTCATATCATTTTCGGCAATGACAGCCGAAATAGTGGACGCTTTCTTAAGAGATTTTTGGGCATCGGAGGCATGGCTAGTCACACGAATACGCCCTAATTGTGCAAGCGATAAATCCCACAGGTCACTTGCCATTACTACGCTATTACATAAGGGCAAACTCACCAGCAATAACGATTGCACGAGTTTGGCTTTACTCCAACTAAAAACTGGCTTGGTTATTATCCGCATAGTCATCAAACGCACCGATTAGCAACACATCGGCATAGTGATGCAGATGTAGTAGAGTTGTGCCTCCGTGCGTTACTAAAGCGGTTTGGTTGATGGACAACCTGCGCTTTGTGCCATTATCAGTGTTTACACTTAAGGGATTATTAACGCGTTTTTATCTTTTGTAGCGACGATAAAGTACAGTAGATGGATATTTAAAAAGGCCATGCGCTAGCGTCATCACGGCATTACACCGCGATGATTATGCTAGAAAAAACATCTGTTTTTGCAGGACTTATGCAGCGGGCAACATGGATTTATTGAGGACTTTGACGCGACTTAAAATCACTCTTACGCTGTTTCTTGCTATTGGCTTTCAGCGCTGCTTTTTCATCACGAATACGCTGAACAACTATTTCTTCAGCCTGTGCCACGGCAGGCGTTTCTAGGGTAATCAAACCCAACGTGGCCGTTCTGAATTCCATCAGCAACACCGACGATATTTTATGGAAATCAACATGACCCCCGCCACCTAAACAGCCGCGTTGTTTACCAATGATTTCCAGAAACTCAATTTCGGTCTCAGGTAGCGTCTCTAACTTGAAACGTTGTTTCATCAATTCAGGATAGGTTTTAAGAAAGAAGTCGGCCCCAAAGCAGGCAACATCGTCATGGCTCATCGCCGTATCACGAATAGCACCCGTAAGCGCCAAGCGATAACCACTATTCACATTGTCGATTTTTGGCCACAAAATGCCCGGTGAATCAATCAGAATCAAACCATTACGCAAATCAATACGTTGCTGTGCTTGAGTAACGGCAGGTTCATTACCGGCCTTGGCAATCGGTTTACCCGCTAGCGTGTTGATAATCGTCGATTTGCCGACATTGGGAATACCGGTAATTAGCGCGGTAATATTGCCCAGTTTGTTTTCTTTGCCTGCGAGCAAGTTTTTGCACACGCCCACTAAGCCACGAATATGCTCGGGACGTTGGGTGGTAATGGGAATCGCTTTAATGTTGGGGTCTTGCTGAAAATACTCTAGCCATTGCTGAGTCAACACCGGATCGGCAAGGTCACTCTTACTGAGCAACTTGATGCACGGTTTGTCACCGCGAAACTGCTCAATCACCGGATTGGCACTGCTGTAAGGAATACGCGCATCCAGCACTTCAATAATCAAATCCACCTTGGGCAGAATTTCCTTAATCTCGCGGATGGCCTTATTCATATGGCCTGGAAACCAATTAATACTCATAAACAGCACTATGCACAGGTGAAAACGCCTATTGTAACTGCTCACACCGAAAAATAGCGGCTTTGTTCTCAGTTATCGTAAGATCACTTGGCACACAGCCAAAGCCAAAAACAGCACACGTCATAAAATCCCATTAAAACTCATCAATTGACACGATGACAGCCAACGAGAATTTAGGTTACAACTTGAGTCGTTTTATCGTGACAAAATGCGCCAATTACCGTGCAATGTGCAGGCATTCAACTATTGTTTGCTGATTAACCGCCTATACTCGTACTACAAGGCATCACAGGGTTGATTGTTATAATGAAAAGAAAGCATTTATGGCTCGCAGTAAGCCTGTTAAGCACTATCACCTGTAGCCACGCCCAAGAGCCTGCTCCTGATGTGATTAATAGCTTATTGACCGAATTTAGTCCCTCTACCCTCAGCAAAGATAATCAAAGAAAAGAATTTGAATGGTTTAGAAAAGCCGCCGAGCCTTTTAAAGGTAAAAAAATCATGGTCGTTTCCGAAACCATTGATACCCATAAATATGAATCAGAAGTCATTGCCAAAGCCTTTACCAAACTCACTGGGATTCAAGTCGTTCATGAATTGACGGGTGAAGATGATGTCGTAAAAAAAATTGAAACCCAAGTTCGCACAGGCATCCATCTTTATGATGCGTATATCAATGATAGTGATTTGATCGGCTGGCATTACCGCACTGGCAAAGTAGTCAATTTAACCGACTATATGGCGGGCGAAGGCAAGCTTGTTACCTCGCCAACTTTAGATATCAAAGACTTTATCGGTACCAGTTTTACGACAGGGCCAGATGGCAAGCTATATCAACTCCCCGATCAGCAATTTGCCAATCTCTATTGGTATCGCAAAGACTGGTTTGATCGCCCCGATTTTCAGCAAAAATTTAAAGATATCTACGGCTATAAACTGGATGTCCCCGTGAACTGGTCAGCTTATGAAGATATTGCCCAGTTCTTTACCAACTACGTCAAAGAGATCGACGGGAAAAAAGTCTATGGCCACATGGACTATGGTCGTAAAGACCCCTCTCTTGGTTGGCGCTTTTCTGACGCGTGGTTTTCAATGGCGGGCGCAGGCGACAAAGGGCTGCCCAATGGTAAACCCGTTGATGATTGGGGGGTTCGAGTCGATGGCTGTACGCCTGTCGGAGCATCCGTTGAACGGGGCGGCGATATGAATGGCGCTGCGGCGGCATACTCAGTCAATAAATTTATTGACTGGCTAAACAACTATGCCCCGCCGGAAGCCAAACAAATGGACTTCAATAGCGCCGGCGCAGTACCCGCACAAGGCAATATCGCCCAGCAAATCTTTTGGTACACCGCGTTTACCGCCGCCATGACTAAACCCAATTTGCCCGTGACCAATGCCGATGGCACACCCAAATGGCGAATGGCGCCATCACCCAAAGGCGTGTACTGGAAACAAGGCGTCAAATTAGGCTATCAAGACGTGGGTTCGTGGACACTGGTTAAAGGCACGCCCCCTGACAACATGAAGGCCGCGTGGTTATATGCCCAATTTGCTGTCTCTAAATCGGTGTCGTTAAAAAAGACGTTGGTAGGTTTAACACCTATTCGCGAGTCTGATATTAATTCTCAAGCGATGACTGACGCCGCCCCCAAGTTGGGCGGCTTAGTCGAGTTTTACCGTAGTCCTGCCCGTAAACGCTGGACACCAACAGGCATCAACGTTCCCGACTATCCGGGCATGGCACCGATATGGTGGAAAAATATTGGTGCCGCCATTCGGGGAGAAGTGCCAGTACAAACGGCATTGGATAATATGGCGCAACAAGCTGACACTATTTTGGGGCAGTTGGAGCGCAAAGGCATGATGAAGTGTACGCCAAAATTAAATCCGAAAATGCCCTTAAGTTTTTGGTATGGCAAAGGCACTGCACCATTCCCAAAAATCGCCAACGAAAAGCCCAAAGGAGAAACACAAAGCTATGAAAACAGTCTTAAATATTAGCTTGTTGGGCAGTTTGCTCTTTAGCGTCACTAGCTACGCCGCGCCATACACCTTGGCTTATGCCACTAACCCGCCTTTTTCCATGACCGAAAATGGTCAGCCTAAAGGGGTTGCCATCAATATCATTAAATTGCTGTTCGACAAGTCCAAGTTACCTTACCAGTTTTTAGAAGTGCCCTTAACGCGCGCCATGATCAGCGCCAAAACCAGCAATAACTACTGCGTTTTTCCTGTGCAGCGCGCTCAAAGCATTGAAGCGGATTATCAATGGGTCAGTCCGATTTTGGTCACGCGGTCGGGCTTATTTGCGCGGCAGGATTTTAAAGGGCAGCTCATTACCCTCGCAGATGCCAAAAAAATGACTATTGGTGTCTTGCGCGGCAGTGGTGATGCTGACTATTTGAGAAATTTCGGCTTTATGGTGGAAGAGGCAAATACCCAAGAACAAAACATCGAAAAGTTACTCGCCAAACGTTTTGACTTATGGGCAACCGACGTGTTGTCAGCCAATTTTTTTATCCAAAAACATGGTAATCAGGATAAAGCGTCGAAAGAGATTTTGACCTTTAGAGCGACGCTCAGTTCACTAGCTTGTAATATCAATATGTCGAAGGATGATCAGGCAAAACTACAAGAAACACTGGACTCCCTGATTAAAGAGGGAACATTACAGAAGTTAACCGCGACGACTCAATGATGATATTGGGGGAATTGGTGGGGCGATGAGGACATCGCCCCTAGCGCTAAAAATCAAACTGTGCGCCCACTACATAGGCTTTATAATCTGCTTGAGCATCAGAGCTATAATCCTGAAGCTCACCAATCACGGTGAACGCGGGTGTTAACTTATGATGAACGAATAACATTCCGAGCTTATTGGTAATATCACGTGCAGAGCCAACAGGCGTTACGGTAGCATCTTGCTGACCTTCACCATAACTGAACCCCACCGTCGTTTTACCGAGCACATAGTCCGCTTCGCCATACCACTGCGTCGCTTTGACTTCGGCATCATTAACGCCTAGACCCCCATCGGTATTAAAACCATAAAGACCATCGGCACCCACGCCTTTAGTGTCTGTATAGGCCAGCGTCAAGCCAAAACCACCGACATCAATGTGCGTACCGACATCGACACCGGTCAGGTTATAGTCATACTTCAAATCAATCAAATTAATGTTTTGGTACATAAAGCCAGTCCAGACTTTCATCTCGCCAAAACTGGCATCCATGATGTAATCCAACTGCCCTTCCAAACGCGGCATATTGGTTTCAACACGCCCACCAAAACCTGCAGGATCTTCAGGGTTAATTGCACCAATTTTGAACTTCAGGCCATTCATATCTGGCGACGCATAGGTAATATGCGGATTAAAATTCGCGTAGACATACCCTGTACCAATATGTCCCCCGGTAGCATTGGCGGTATCAGCGCCACCACCTAACCAGCCAACACCTAAACCACTGCTAATATCGCCAATAGCATCACTATTGAAAATACCAAAGCCTTTACCCAAACTGACCGTACCAAACGCCCCGTCAACCTGAATTTCGGCGACACGGCTTTCGAGCAGGCCGCTATCCTGTTGTCCCGCGCCTTGCAAGTGGGTGTCGTACTGCACATGAGCAGAAACGGTTAAGCCATCGGTGGTCGGGGCTTTAACATGAACAGTAACATTGGCGGGATTAAAACCAGACTGAATGCGCGCGGCTTGTTCACCGCTGGCTCCAGCAACGCCATCGTGATCAGAAATCACCAAAAATACCGGAATAGAACCACTGACACTGGCCTCATAGCCTTGTGCAGAACCCAACACCACCGCCGCATCCGCAGACGCAGCATAACCAGCCATCAACGTGATCGCTGCGCTCAGACGTACTAACTTGAATGCTTTCATCTTATAAGAATCCTCAAATTATTATTTTTAGAACCTGCGTATAACCCCCTCAAGCTACAGAGATTCATCCGAGGTCATCCTAAATGTAGCACAGGTTTAATGGGCTGCTAAAGCCGTCGCGAGGGTAGTTTGAAGAACATTGATATTTATGGGCTTCACCATATATTCATCCATGCCGTTTTCTTTGCACAACGCCGCTTGTTCGGGTAGGGCATGGGCGGTAAGCGCAATAATCGGAATCCGTACATGATCATTATTCGCTTCCCATTCCCGAATCTTTCGTGTTGCAGTATAACCATCCATGATCGGCATTTCGCAATCCATAAACACCATATCAAAAGGTTGCTCATTGCCTTGCTTAATAATCGCGTTCACGGCATCGAGGCCATTTTCGGCATAGACAGCACTTTGATGGCATTTTTTCAGCATACCCGCCATAACCATGCGATTAATGGCATTATCATCAACAACTAGAATGCGCAGTTTTTTCACATCATCTATTTTTGCTTGTTGTTCTTTTTGCTGATCCACGGTTATTGGCGGCAGTATGACTTCGTCAGAGGCCAAACCCAGCGTTTTAAGCACTAGGCTACTAAGCTCACTGGACGCTAAGGGTTTGGCGGCAATATGTGTATGCTGATGACTCACCAACAGCTCTTTGGACAATAGCGCGCCTGCGGTAATCAGCACGAGCGCCGAGACATCACCCGTCACTTGATTAGCGAAGGAAATGCCATCACTATTCGCTTGATCCAGATCGTACAGCACCAAATCAAAGGGTTTGCCATCATCTATTCGCTGTTTAATCAATGCAATTGCGGCATCCGCTCCATCAACACACTCAAGGCGCATTTGATAGTGATTGGCGATTTTTTTCAGTACCACACGATATTCATTGGTGTCATCAACCAACAATAATCGTTTGCCACGTAATAAGTCCGTTAAACGATGATCGAGTCGGGTGTCAGGATCAGTAGGCAATAACAATTTCACCCAAAACGAAGAGCCTTTACCCAATTCACTATCAATGCCAATGTCACCGCCCATCAACACCGCGAGTTGCTTACAAATGGCTAAGCCCAAGCCTGTACCACCATAGGTACGGGTAATAGAAGAGTCGGCTTGCGAAAACGCTGTAAAGAGCGTGTTCTTGACACTCGAGCTCATGCCCACGCCAGTATCTTTGACAATCAGATTAATTTCATCCTGCTTATCGGTACCAAGCTCAACAATAATGACAATCGAGCCACGCTCGGTAAACTTGAGGGCATTACCGACCAGATTAAATAATATTTGCTTGAATCGTGTTGGATCACCCAGCACAAAATCCGGAACTTTGGGTGAAATATCCGCCACCAGCGCAATATGTTTTTGGTGACATTTCATGCGGAAAACATGCAGCACTTCGAGGATGGTTTGCTCAATGTTAAATGAAATACATTCCAGCTCCATTTTCCCCGCTTCAATTTTGGAATAGTCGAGAATATCGTTAATCACCGTGAGTAAGGTTTGGCCCGATGAAAAAATGATGTCATTGCACTTCTTTTGTTCAGGCGTTAGTGACATATCCGCCAACAACTCGGACATGCCCAACACACCACTCATCGGCGTTCTGATTTCATGGCTCATTTTGGCAAGGAACTGACTTTTAGCGAGAGTCGCTACTTCGGCTTCTTTTTTGGCCGCTAATAACTGTTGAGTACGCTCCTGTACTTTGAATTCCAGATTCTCATACAACTCGGCAATAATATTGCTTTTTTGAATCATGCTCGTGATATCTGATGCCACCGCACTGGTTTGAATGACCTCCCCCTGCTCATTAAAAATAGGCGAAATCACGACGTTATAATGATGCTCTTCGCCACCGTAATTAATGCACTCCTCAAACGTGATGGAATGTTTGTTGCGCAGTACCAGTTGTTCATTTTTGCTTAAGCCGCCGCCAACACGATGATCAAACACATCGCCATCGGTTTTGCCAATCACTTTTTCGAGACTGGTATTAAAGACTTTAAGAAATTGTTGATTAACTAAGAGATAACGGCCTTCGATATCTTTGATATAAATAATTGCGGGCGTGTTATCGGCAACCGAATACAGCAATGCCTGACTGGTGCGTTGCGCCGCTTCCGCCTCTTCCCGATTTTTCAGTGCCACCAGAATCCCATTGCGCATATCATTAATGGCACGTGTCAACCGACTCAAAATATCGTCATCACCGCCATCTTTGCGGTGTAAAACCAATGGTCGGTCGAGGTTTTCCAGACTGGTATTAGTGGCCCATCTGCCTAGTTCACTGAGATGGGTAATAATCAATCGCTCTACCAGCACTAAAATACAAATAGACATGAAAAAAGTTTTGATGCCTTGGGTAATCAACAAGGTCAGAGCTTTATCCATTAATTGTGAATAAATATGTTGCAGTGAGGCGACAACCACCAAAGTGCCTATTTCTTGCTGGCTATCGGCATTGTCCGTTTGCGTGGCCGTGCGAATGGGGTAGCTTTTCTCGACCCGATTCTCGACTTTATCATCTCCTGTTTTCATCAACACGGTGCCATCTTTGTTCAAAACAATGACGGACTTGATATTATCTTGTGCGTTGATCCCAGTCAGGATAGTGTGCAGTAGCGTTTTATCGTAATTCCACGTCGCAATACCGACGGATGGCAAAATGGTTTTTTCGACTTCATTGAGCGTGCCATCAAGATGGTCAATATCCTTTTTATAATCCATGAATAATTGCGAGGCAGTAATAACCAAGGTAAATGCAGAGCTAATCAGAAGAATCCAAAACAAAAGACGACGCGATAGCCGTTCTTTGGGTAAGCTAACTTCAAATGACAAAAGCCGCATTTGTTTTCATCCTGAGTGATTGATAGCAACACACTTGTCGCCCAGCGCTATAGGGCACTACGATTATTTTATACTTTTTACGTCCCTGTCGTTACTTAGCTCCTTAAGCCATAATTCAGTAGATGCACAGACGATGGGACTCTGTTTTCGGCTTGTCAAAGGATACGTTAAACCTACACTATCATCAAAAGCTATTAGCAAGTGTAACGAATCGGAGACGAAAGACGAACAGATGACTCCCTCCATTGTTTAGCGTAGCGACTGTGTACTAGACTGCAAATATCGCATGATGAGCGCGACCAATTCTGCTTCAATCAGCCCTCATGGAAATGCTTACAGGGTTTGAGCGTTAGTGATCAAGGCATGAAGGAATACGAGTATTAAATCTGAGCAGATACTCTTATATTAGCGGGCTTGACCTTAATGGCCATTCCATTCAGAAAAAGTATGAAGACAACAACTATAAGTCCCCCTGCAGGACAATACATTCCCTTTGATTGGCCAACCCCAAATGTTTACGCGTCGATTTTTACAAATGGGTGATATTGTGAACTGTCAGGCAGACTGGCTTGGTCACTATCAGTTTACTACTCACTAATTCCATGAAGGACTCATCCATGACTACTGATACGACTATGCCTAATAATGCCTCACTCACGCGGTCGTATTATAGCATTGCCTTGATTGCCTCCAGCGTCTGGAATGCCGTGCTGGCACTGTCGATATTCACGATTCAAGGCCAAACCATTCGCCACAGCGGACATGCCCACGCCGAGAGTCTGTTTTTCATGGCTCTGGCATTATTTCATGCTATTTATGCCATTTGGTTCTGGCAAGGCCGCCACTCGCGAGCTTTTGCCAACGCTACTGCCTTTGGTCACGCGCTATTCGGTATCTCCTCCGTCGCTATGGCAATACAGCTTCAGCATACTGGGGCACCAGATATGCTGCCTACAGCCATTGCCCTGTCGTGGATAGACTATCTGTGGATCAACGGCCTCGCTGAAATTA
>CANBZV010000056.1 GCA_947373945.1 Moraxellaceae bacterium | reverse complement strand
GGTTCATCGAGCTTTGCCGACAAGTTGATGAAATGGACAGGTGTGCCTGCCGATGGTGTTGTCCGCACGACTCTGGACGGACTGGATCGCGGCCAACTCTATGTACTACCACAACTGGATGCACGGATGATTTGGCGCATGAAGCGTCTTATGCCCCGCTCTTATGCGCGTGGCGCTGGTTTGCTCAGCCGCGTTGCTGAAGCCAAGCTGTAAATAAAACCTCATTCATTAATTTTGTACTTAGCCTAATTCCGCAGGAGAAACATCATGGCTTCAATCGATCTCGATAAAATGCTGGCCAAAGTGAAAGCAACTCAATGGTCATTGGCGGATATTGATTGGGATGCACCGGGCGCAGAACTGGTGACTGGCAACCCCGAACTCTATGCCAAACTCAAGCCGTTTATGGCCGACCTAATGTGGATTGAACATATCGGTGCGCGTGCATTTTCGGCGATGTCGAAAAAAGCACCGACCGAAACACTGAAGCAAATGTACAGCCATTTTCACGCCGAAGAACAACGCCACGCCAATGCCGAGATGGCGCTGATGAAACGTTGGGGCATGCTTGATGGCGAGACCATTCCTGAACCGAATAAAAACCTGCGTCTAACCATTAAATGGCTCGACACCTATGCCGATAAAATGCCGTTTTATGTCTTGGGTGCGGTGATTCCGATGCTTGAAGTGGCACTGGATGGCGCGTTGTGTACCTTCCTGCTGGAAACCGTAGACGATCCGGTTTGTCATCAAGCTTTTGAGCTGATTAATGATGATGAATCGCGTCATTTGGGCGTAGGTTTTTCGGTCATGGAAGCGCAAGGCTACAATAAAACTGCCATTGAATTATCGCAAATGGCGGCACGAATTATTGACCCGCGTTTGCTACTCGGCGTTGCCGCCTATTTCCCGCTACTCAATAAAATGCGCGACAACGTCGTCAAAATGGGCTTGCCGGAAGAAAAGCTATACGCCGCGATGCGCAAGTTTGAAAAGATCGCTGGTCGTACCGCCGAAGGTCGTCGTAACCCTTGGTTCCAAATCATCAAATGGAACGCCCGTATGGTCGTTAATCGCGCCAACAAGATCTATCACGCCCCCGTAGATGCAATGGTTAGGGCGACAGATATGCTGCCCGCCAGCAGCATGCCAGCAATGCCCAGCTGGGTAAAAGAACTCACGTATGAACCGGTTGCCACGCATTAAGGGTGTCGTGATGTCTGTTTTTTATATTAATTGTTGAGTATGGTCATGAATTTAATTGTGCATACTGATGCTGTCGAAGCATCGGTAAAAACACGCCCTAGCCAAAGCAAAAAAGCCAAAGTAACAGCGCAACCACTGGCAGTGGTCAACACCCTGATTATTGGTGCTGGATTCGCGGGCTTGGGTAGCGCTATTCGCCTGCAACAAGCAGGTCTGAAGGATATCGTTATTCTGGAGCGCTCCAGTAAAGTCGGCGGCACATGGCGTGATAACACCTATCCGGGTGCTGCCTGCGATATTCCGTCGAATTTGTATTCTTACTCTTTTGCCCAGAACCCGAACTGGTCACGCGGCTTTTCCGGTAGTGCAGAGATTCTCGATTATATCAATTATTTGGTTGGTAATTTTCAGCTCAATGAACTGATCAAGTTTAACCAGAATGTCAGCGCTTTAAGTTTTGATCAAGCTAGTGGCTTATGGACGATTGCGCTCGCTGATGGTGAATTTTATCAAGCACGTACCGTTATTTCCGCCGCTGGCCCTTTGTCTAATTTTAGCTTCCCTCAAATTGACGGTCTGGAGAACTTTAAAGGCAAAAAAATCCACAGTGCCAACTGGGATCATGACTATGACATCAAAGGCAAGCGCGTAGCCGTTATTGGCACCGGTGCCAGTGCCATTCAAATTATTCCAGAATTAGTAAAAACGGCTGATTTTGTCAAAGTATTCCAGCGTACACCGGGCTGGGTAACTCCACGTCCAGACTACAAAACGCCGGAATGGAATAAAGCCGTTTTCCGCACGTTACCCGCTGCGCAAACAGCAATGCGTCGTGCCTTATACTGGGCGCATGAATCCATGGCTTTAGCCGTCATTTGGAACTCGCCCTTGACCAAAGTGGCCGAGCAACTGGCGAAAAGCCATCTGAAAAACCAAGTCAAAGATACCTGGTTACGCCGCCAACTGACACCGGACTTCAAAATTGGTTGCAAACGTGTGCTGGTGTCTAACGACTACTACCCTGCTTTGCAAAAGCCAAACTGCAAACTTATCACTTGGCCGATCGTCAAGATCACCGAACAGGGCGTACAAACGATGGAAGGTGTAGAACACGCTGTCGATTGCATCGTTTTTGCCACCGGTTTTGATGTCAGTAAATCGGGCACTCCGTTCCCGATTACCGGCTTAAACAATCGAAATCTGGCGCAAGAATGGTCACGTGGCGCCCAAGCTTACAAGAGCATTAATGTCTCTGGCTTTCCAAATCTGTTCTTTACCTTTGGCCCAAATTCCGGCCCCGGCCACAACTCGGCATTGGTGTACATGGAATCACAAATTGACTATGCCGTGCGAGTGATCAAAACCATTATTGATCAAGGCATTAAAGCACTGGATGTTAGACCGGAAGTACAAGCCCAGTACAACAAGGGCATTCAACAGCGTTTGGCCAAGACCAACTGGAACTCGGGTTGCAAGAGCTGGTATTTAACCGAAGATGGTTTTAACGCGACGATGTATCCGGGCTTTGCGACTCAATACAAGCGGCAAATGGCTACGTTTGACCAGAAAGATTATCAGGTGATGACAGCCTGATTTTCCTGTAGTTATGCTGGCGTCATGGTTCGTGGCGTCGGCATAAATCCACATCGCCGAGCAGAGATTGTAGGCTGTGGCTTTAGCCCAGCAACCACATGTATTCGCGACTAAAAACAATATTGCAGGAAAAATCAAAAAAAACCTTTGGAAACAATCTATTAAGCTGGTCTAAAGCGCCAGCCTACACAGGTTCAATCCAGTCTCAATCATCACAATCCATTTACCAAAGCTATTCAACCTAGCCGCAAAGAAAAGAATAGAATAAGCTCCTTCTTTCGCATGACACTCACAACGCCCTCATGAGTATGAACAACACGCTAATTGATATGTCGGGCTACACCGTTCATAGCCTGCTCGGTAAAGGCGGTATGGCCGAAGTCTATTTAGCGACGCAAGACTCATTACGACGTAAAGTCGCGGTCAAAGTGCTGCTCAATACCGATGATGACAGTTTCATTCAGCGTTTTATCAATGAAGGCCATGTTGTTGCATCCTTAAACCACCCCGCCATCATCACTATCTACGATATCAATCAATTGCATGATGGCCGTTATTATCTAGCGATGGAGTTTATTTCAGGCGGCGACTTGACTCAGTACAAAGGTCAGATGTTCGAGCCAGCGCGGGCGTTAAATATCACCAAACAAATCGCCGAAGGCTTAAGTGTCTTACATGACCAAGGCTTGATTCATCGCGATATCAAACCGGCGAACATCCTGTTTCGTAGCAGCGACTCCGTGGTCATTACCGATTTTGGCATCGCCAAAAGTATGACGATTGATAATGAATTGACACATGCTGGCATTGCTGTTGGCAGCCCAGCTTATAGTAGTCCTGAACAAGCGCAGTGCCAGCCGCTAGATCAACGTACAGATATCTATAGCCTCGGTGTTATTTTGTTAGAAATGCTGACCGGCGTGAACTGTTTTCGCGGTAGTAGTTATACACAGACGGTAATGAATCATGTGCAGATGGACATTCCTGCATTGCCTGCGCATCTTCGTGTCTATCAGCCGCTGCTGGATAAAATGCTGGCGAAGAATCCCGACGATAGATTTTCGAATTGTCAGCAATTAGTCAGCGCGCTTAATCACTTAATCAATAACAGCAATACTCTCGCCGCTAAACCACAACCCAAACAATCCGCTGCAATTACCCTGCTTTCATTTAACCATCTTAAAGGCTATGCCGCTGTCGCCATTGTTTTTTTAGCTATTGTTCTAGCCTTTGCTTGGCCTAAAATGATGGTAAAGATCAAAACGGCACGCTATTTATCACAAGCTGAACATCGTTTGGCGGAAGGGAAACTGCTGCTGCCCGCCAACGACAATGCCGATTACTTTTATCATCAAGCGTTGTTAGTAAGCCCCAATAATAGCGATGCCATTCAAGGCTTACAAAAAGTGACGGCAGCTCGAATTGCTAAACTCATGGTATTAGCCGAACAAAGCATGGCTAAAAATCAACTGACTACACCCGAAAAAGCGAATGCCGAATTTTACTTTCGACAAGTGCTGGTATTAGCGCCTAATGATCAAAAAGCGTTAGCGGGACTACATCGCCTCGCTGAGATTTACATTGCTTTAGCCAAAGACGCGCATGATCAGGGTGAATACCAACAAGGATTGGGTTTTATCAAATCGGGTCTGGCGATAGAGCCAACTAATGACATCTTGCTTAAGTTGCTGGACGCTAACAAACAACGATCTACGGTTAACAGCAAAGAGCCCGCTAAAAAATCAGGACGAAATAAAAGATCATCAAGCCCGCTTCAGCGGTTCTGGAATAAATTGTGGTAAATCATTGAGGAAGATGAAAAGCATACCGTCCAATCATGGCTCGAATAATGTAAATGGCCAAGATAAATAACTAACGCTGCCAAATAAATATTAAAGCGAAGGAATGAAGCACGAGAGAGAATGTAGCGGGTAGAGAAGAGCGCGGGAACCTAGGTTCCCGCGTTAACTCACTTCTTTTTATTGTTGTTTTTACTTCTCTGACGCTTATTTTTGTAGTTCGTCAGTTTTTTCTACTTTCAGCGGCTCAATTTGTTATTGTTTTTCGCCACTTATCACAAGGTATCTGTCCAATAAGTCCAACTAATTGCACAGATGGCTTCTTTTGTTGTTGTTATCGTCTTCTTGTTATCGTTATCGCGTGCTGTTGTTTTTATTTGCTACGCACAATATATAATGCATGTGCCGTGCCAACTTTTGAAAAAACTTTTATTACTTTAAAAACAATAAGTTATAATTTTACGCAAAAAGTGTTACCTAGATCACACTTCCCACAAGTAACATCTTTCCACTGTCAAGGTAGCACTTTTGTGTACTTAAGTAACAACCATGTAAATCTAGGTAACACTTGGTGTCACTTCCGTAGTTAATAATCAACCTCTACACTCGCTATGTTTTCTACTACACTGAGGATTATTGAGGCCGCTGTGCTGTTGTTTATGGCACGCCGTTGTGTTTGCCTTTCCTTGTTTAGCAATGCCATCTAGAATGTAGCCATACCAACAAAAATCAGGGACTGAAACTATGCGGTTAACCCTCGTTCCTTTTGTATTGTCCCTTAGCTTTAGTGCCTACGCCGTTGCCGATGATATTTTGCAGCAAGCGGAAGCGCTGATTGCCCAGCACAAAGCGACTGAAGCGGTTCAATTATTAGAGCCTCTGGAAGATGAGCGTGCGGGTGATCCTGCGTATGACTATGTGTTGGGCGCGGCCTACCTAGACGCTAATCAGCCAACGTTAGCCGTGTTTGCGTTTGAACGTTGTTTGGCTGCCGAACCCAAAAATGGCCCGTGTCGCGTACAAATTGCTCGGACTCATCTGGTCATGGGCGAAACAGCGAACGCTCGTACCGAGTTAGACATTATTCAGTCTTATAATCCGCCGCCCGCGGTACAAACCTTAGTCGATCAATATCTGGGAGCCATCGCCTCACAAGCGGCGCGCGCCAAACGACAAATCAATGCTTTTGTACAAATAGGCATGGGTACTGATACCAACATTAATAGTGCCACCGATCAAAAGCAAATAGCCCTGCCCGCCTTTAATAATGTGTTGTTTACCGTTGCCCCCAACTCGCAAAAACAACATGGTACTTTACTCAATGGCATCGCATCGGGCACTTACCTTTACCAGTTAACGCCAGCCTTTACTGCCATTGCTGAAGGCAGCGCCCAGGTCCATAACTACCAAAACCACGATGACTACTCTTACCAGACCATAGATGTCAGTGGCGGTGGCGCATTCCAGCAAGGCATGCATCAACTCATGGCCAAACTGCAACTGCAAAAAATGTGGTTAAGCGGTAATAGCTATCGCGATGTCGCAGGATTATTAGGGCAGTATCAATATCGGCTGATGAATAGTGGTCAACTCGCTTTATACAGTCAATTCAGTCAAATCCGTTTTGATGAACAAGCCAGCCGTGATGCTAATCGGATAACGGCAGGCTTGGCCTACTCTCAAGCACTAGCAACCACCTATAGCCCGGTATTTTACGGCAGTCTTTATAATGGTCAGGAACGCACCAAAGACAGCGCCTTTGACGCCTATAGTCAGGACTTCTATGGTTTGCGTATCGGTGGCGCGTTGTCAGTCAATGAAAAGCTAAAACTTAATGCTGCTCTAAGCAGTGAAAAGCGCAAGTTCAAAGCAGTTTATGCCCCCTTTGCGGTCGCTCGCGATGACAATGAATATGCCTTAACAGTAGGCGCGAGCTGGCGGCTGAGTGCCGACACCTCACTACAACCAAACTATACGTTTACCAAGAACAATTCGAACATCCCGTTGACAGACTATGACCGTCATGTCGTCAGCCTTGATCTTCGTTTTGATTTATAACAGGGAGGATACGCTATGTATGGCACTCACTTTTTAACACCTTCGCGCCACTTGCTGGCTTTTATGGTGGCAGCTCTGTGTTGTGGTCAGGCGATGGCTGAGATGGCTGGCCGCGTCAATTTTGTCATGGGTACAGTGAGCGCAATTAGTGTGGATGGCACTAAGCGCACCCTAAGCAAAAGTGATTTGGTTTACGGCGGTGATCGGCTCGAAACCGATAAAGGGCGTTTGCAAATTCGCTTTACCGACGGCAGTTTTATGTCATTTCAACCAAACACTATTTTTCGGCTTGATCGTTATAACTTTAACAAAGCAGCGCCTGAGCAAGGCTCACTACAGTTCAACTTTTTACGGGGTGGTATGCGCACAGTGACCGGAGCGATTGGCAAAGTAAACCGCGCCAATTACACCGTACGCAGCCCCGTAGCAACGATTGGTATTCGTGGGACAGGTTATGCATCCACGATGGACAAAGGAATATTGACGCTCAGTGTTGATAAAGGCATCGTAAATCTGAGCAATGAGTTTGGCTCAAGCAATATTAATGTCGGACAAACTTTTCAGGTAAAAGAAGGCGAAGCACCACACGCTGCGCCTGATGGCATGAACGCCAACGCCTTGGCGCAAGGCCCAGAAAAAACCTACGAACAGACGGACGACCCACTTGCGGAGTTAACCAAATCGCTCAGCGATCGGGTAATGGCAGGCGAAAGCGTTATTTTCCGCGATCTATTTGTATCGAACGTCTTGCCTGATTCATTCTATCCGCCAAGCAGTGGCACGCCTCAACCTGCTTACAGTGTTGGCAGTCTTTATCGGCAAGACAATGGCTCACTGATTGTGGCCAATGTCGGTGGCTTTTTTATCCATGATAGTGCCGATGCTAATCTAGGTGCATTAGTGCAATTAACTAAAACCTCAAACAGCACACTGACCACAATTTTTAATGCGGGCACCACGAGCAATAGCATCAAATTTAATCAAGTAACCACATTAGGCGAACTGTCTTTTGGGGAGTGGACTAATGGCCAAGCGGCCAATGGCCAACTCAACCGCACCAATGGCACTATTGACTTAGGCGTAGACCAATTTGAACCTTATATTATTGGCGTTGCTTCTTCTTTGCCCTTAGCAATGGATAATCAAGGCAATGCCGTCAAACTCGGTTATAGCATGGCGGGTGGTACAATAGCCCGTAGCAGCAATGGCGAAATTGGCACATTACAACGCATGAACATCGACGTTACCTTAGCACCCATCCCATTGGTTGATATTGATTTCTCGGTGGCGATGAACGAAACAGGCGTCTATAGCGCGGCCAAAAACAATATTGTCATTAACAACCATAATAGTAATGCTTTCAGTGGCTTCCAGATTGAAAGTACCGACCTCAGTGCGACAGGCCAAGGCTGCCCAACGACTGGCTGCCCCATCACCCTCGCGGCATTTATGGCGGGGCTAAATCAGCAGATGGGTGTGGTCTATGATATTGATCGACCCAATGCTGCTATCGGAGGTGTAGCTGCGCTGGATGCGGCGCAAACAGGGACAGCGCATAATCAACTAGCCAATCAAACTACACCAAGCAACGCAGCCATTTTTGTGAATAACAATGATCAAGGTCTGCGTTCAGAAAGCCATATCAGCAGTGACTTTGCTAGCAATGGTAATTTAGTCAATGCGGCTGTTAATGTTGATAGCACCTATGGCACGACAAATCTCAGTCCTAATTCAACCGCTGCAGCCAGCACGGAAGTCACCCATTTAGCTAACACCTTATCTTGGGGCAGATGGCTAAATGGAACCATCAATTATGGCAATGGCAATCAACTAACGCTCAACGATGATGGGGTACATTATATTGTTGGCACACCAGTAACAAACTTCCCCACAGCCAAACTGAGCTATAGTCTCGTCGGCGGCACCAACCCGACGTTAGCGGCTAATGGCAGCCTCATCGCTACCAATAGTGCATTAACATCTGGCACCGTGACAGTTGATTTTGCGACTCATCAAACGGCGTTGGATCTTGGGATGAATTTTGGCTTAGGCAACAATTCGACGCAACTAACTCTTAGTGGCACAGGTAATCAGCTAGCAGGCAATTTGAGCTTTGATCAGCTAACGGTCAATGTCGGCAATAACAATGGGACACCTACGAGCTGTAGCAACTGCTCGGCCAGTGCCGCTGGTATTGTTGCAGGAACGAATGCGGATATGGTTGGCTTGGGTTATCACATTCAAGGCGCTACGGTGTTGCAAACGACCAATACCAGCATTAGCGGCGTTGGCGCATTTGCTAATTCCCATCCGGTAAATTGATTGTATTGATGTTTTTCTGTCTTACAAAAGCCCACTCCCAATGGGAGTGGGAACAGATCAGAACTTATAAACTCCTTGTGCCCATACACGCGGCTTTTGGTCTTTATCAGAACGAGGCTCTTCCCCACCATGCCACGCGACACTAAACTTTAGCGCAAAATTCTGCTCAATATTCGCGTTAAGCCCGACACCTTCGCCCGATAAATGCCGACTATTTTTGGCATTGGCGATAAATGCCGAATGATTAATATCAATACCACCCGCATCATAAAAAGCAACGCACTGCAAGAATGGCAGCAGGTTATAACGCAGCTCTGCGGTACCTTGCCAGCCTTGATCACCCGTACCTTCACCGGATGGATAAGCACGAACGGCATTGACACCACCCAACGCAAACTTTTCGGAGGATTCGAGGTTTTTACTGGCTCGTTGGGTGTTAAGCGCAAAATAAGCGCTCACTTTGGGCGAGAATGACAGTAAGGAATTTGCACTAATGACAATTTTGGCAAAATTACCGTTGGTTTTAGCACTGGCTTGATCAACGGACAACACATTAGGAGTGGAGATATCTAACTGACCAGCAGTCGCCGTAATCTGCCAAGCACTGACCTGGGCATTTGCCGCATGCTCACCGGAAATCTGTAGGTCGACACTTTTGATCGTTTTTTTGCTATCGGACTGTAACGTACCAATTACATCATGTAATTGCTTTTGTCTTAAAGCAAACACGCTCAAAATACGGTTTTTAACATCAACCTTCAGAGGATAACCTCCTTGCACACCCACGGTTTGCGCGGTGCCATGAACATCCAAACTAGCAAATGCATCGCCCAAAACATAACGATTGTAACTAGCATTCGCACCCAAGACTAAGCCATTATTACCAACAGGCGTAGTCCAGACAGCATAGCCATAGGCTAAATCTTCATTACTGACAGAGGCACGCAGATCTAAACGGTCGCCCCTATTGAGCGGACTATAAACTAACAAATGCCCTGACAATCTGTCTTGCCCAGTAAAGCGGGTACCATAGTTATCCAGAATCACGTCGCCTTCATAGTGTTTACCTGCTGGCACGTTCACGATCAAATTGGACGTGCCTACCGAGTCGCCCGCCTGTAACGTACCACGCACATGAGACTTAAGGTCGCCCCAAGTATCCAGTAATAGTAAAGTTTGATTAATATTCGATGCCGTAAGTACCTGCCCTTGAGGAATATGCGCATTGACTAACGCCTCTATGCGCTCACTCGATACCCGTGACTGGTTTTTGAGCACGACTTTATCTAAACGCCCTTCAAGTATCTTGATCGTCACTTCGCCATTGCTAATGGTTTGCGCGGGTAAATACGCACGGGCAACCGGATAACCATGATGACGATAAAAACTCGTCAATATGCGTGCGGCATTGTTCAAATCAGTCATGCTCTGCTCGGTATCACGCAAGCTCACTAGCAATGACTCCAGCTCTGTCGCTGAGTAAACCGTGCTGCCTTCAACATGAATTTGCTTGACCAAAAAACGGGCCTCATGGTCTGGCGCAGCCAAGTTAGGCGGGGTTTCCTGTACGTCCAGTGGAGGCATTGAGGCGGGTGCAGGCACAGGCAAGGGCGCGCTCTGTAGCTGCTGTAATATCTGTCCTGCGTCAGGAGGAACGGGATTCGCTACAACTATCCCTGTAAACAACCCTGATGTCACCAACAACAGCCCTTGATACATCATGGAAAAGGTAATTTTCATGGGTATCTTGTGTCCTTATAAAATATGAGTGTCATTACAGAACTGACTGGCCATGTTTTTGACTCACAGCGCCCCAGAACAAGCGCGTGAGTCAATTACGCCAAACCTGCTCAATCATTGATTCGTGTTATCGCTCGGCACGTCATCGGGCAAACGTATTCCGTCTGCATCAATCACGAGTAAGCCCAAGTCATCAACGACAAAGTCCTGTATCAATGTTCCTGTTGGTATAGTTATGTGCTTACTACTTTCCAATGCGTCAAACAGCGACACAACGTCATTAGTCAACGGTGTCGTCGGTTGCCCTGTCGGCGAGGTTGACGGCAACACTGTTAACTCACCACTCTGATAACTAATCTGATAGTTACTAGTCTCTAACCCCGACAAGGTAATCGCGTAACTGCCTGCTGGCGAACTACTGGTCGCATTACTACTGAAAACCAGACTGCCGTTTACACCTGCGATGAAATGACTTAAGTCCGTTGTGCTATCGGTGTAAAAGATCGTCGATCCTGCGAGGCCAGACACATTATCTGCAACAATAAAATCATTAATGCTACTACTGAAAACAGGGTTGACTTCACCCGCTATTTTCGTGGCATTGTTCGCTTTAATGATCAATGTGGCTGGCGTGATATCAGCCGCCAAAGTTTGTCCAGACAAGCTGTAATCCTTCGCACCTGTGCCCACCAATTGATAACTTGTCGTCACTGCTTTATCGGCACCCACGTTTTTATCGGCAAACAAACCTGAACCAAATGCGGCGACATTATCACCATCAATCACTCCACCCAGCGATCCAGCAGTCACGTTAGCCAATGTGTTGGCATCATAGATTTTGTTGGCCGCAACACTACCGGTAATGGTTAATGCTTTGGGTGTAATGTTTGCCGACAGGGTGTCGTTTGCCAGCGTGTAATTACCGCTATCGGAACCTGCTAATTGATAACTAGCATTCACCGTTTTATTGTTGCCTACATGCTTATCAGCAAACTCACCTGTGCCATTCACTGAGACATCGTCATTATCGATTTTTCCCACCAAGTTTCCTGCAACAACATCTGCGGTGGTACTGCCATCATAGATTTTGTTTAACGCGGAGCTATTAGTGATCGTCAGTGCTTTGGGAGTGATGTTGGCGATTAGCGTTTGGTTCCCGCCTTCACCTGTATCTATGGTGTAATTATCTTTATCTGTGCCATTGAGTGCATACGTTGTATAGACGTTCTTATCACTGCCCACATCTTTATTCTCAAACGAGCCAGAAGCCCCGCTAATATTGATGTTATCACCACTAATCACACCAATGAGCGTACCTGCAATAACACTGGCATCTGTGGTGCCGTCATAGATTTTATCGAGTGCAGTACTCCCCTCAACCGTCAGTCGTTTAGCCCTGATCGTCGCGGTCGTGGTGCTATTCGACGTGAAGTCGTAATTATTGACATCTGCCCCCGTTAACTGGCCACTGACATTGACTGTTTTAGCAACACCCGCGTTTTTATCACTAAAATCCCCAGTACTGGTAAAGAGGATATCGTCGCCCGCAACTAGACCACTTAGTTGATTTCTAGTAGTCGCCGTAGTTAGGCCGTCATAGGTTTTAGTTCTGGCAGTAATAGAACCGATTAAGGCTTTAGGACTGATGTCAGCCGTAGCGCTATTATTGCTGCTAAATATGTAGTTGTTAACATCCTGACCTGCGAGCACACTACTGACGCTAACGGTTTTATCAGTGCCCACGTTCTTATCAATAAACGAGCCATTACTGGTGAACGTGACATCATCACCAGAAACCAAACCGCTCAGGCTAGTTTGAGTGGTCGCAATGGTTAAGCCATCATAGATTTTATTATCTGCTGTAATTGTGCCCGTCAGGTTGATCGGTTTGATCGTGCTCGTGGTGTTATCGGCCATGGTCAAGACATAGTTGCCACCGCTATTACCGTCGTCGATACTGACGCCACTGACGTTGACGGTTTTGTTGCCGAGGCCCGCATTTTTGTCACTGAAATTGAAACTGCCGCCGACGAGGCTGTCGTACAGCGTGCCGCTGGTGACGACTAAGCTGCCTGCTGCACTAGTTGAACCATCATAGTCTTTGATGACGTCACTGCTAGAGACCATCAGGTTAATGGGCTTGATCGTGCTCGTCGTATTATCGGCCACGGTCAGCACATAGTTGCCACCGCTATTACCGTCGTTGATACTGACGCCACTGACGTTGACCGTTTTATTGCCCAGACCCACATTCTTGTCACTGAAGCTGAAACTGCCACCGACGAGGCTGTCATAGAGTGTGCCGCTGGTGACGACTAAGCTGCCCGCTGCGCTGGTTGAACCATCATAGTCTTTAATGACATCACTACTGGAAACGG
>CANBZV010000055.1 GCA_947373945.1 Moraxellaceae bacterium | reverse complement strand
TGAACTTGAATTTCGAGAAATTGCGGCCAGTCATTTTCAGGTGCGGGTAACTGATAGACAACCATGTCGGGTATGATCAATTGACGTTCGTTGCGGCCGACAGTGCGGGCCGTTAAACGTATTTCGCCCTTTTCAGGTGTAAACTTGATCGCGTTTGACAACAGGTTATAGATAATTTGTTTGATTTTACGGGCATCGGCAAAAATATGGTTAGGTGCTCGCGTGAGGTCAATGGTGAGCGTAATACGATGTTTCAGCGCTTTTTCTTTAATAACGCTCAAGCTGCCCTGCAATAAACCGGACACATCCACGGAACTGCTATCCAGCGTCATCATGCCCGCTTCGACTTTTGACAAATCAAGAATGTCATTAATCAGAGATAATAAATGTTCCCCACTATCAAAGACTTCCGTGACATAACTGGCTTGGTCTTCGCTCAGTTCGCCGACTAGACCATCTTTCAAGACTTCGCTAAAACCAATAATGGCATTGAGCGGAGTGCGCAACTCATGTGACATATTGGCGAGAAATTCGGACTTCATCTTCGACGCATGTTCAAGTTGCTGGTTTTGATGAGCAATTTCTTCACTGTAATGGCGTAATGTCTCATTGAGTGTTTTTAATTCACGGCGATGATTAATGTTTGCCAAGGCAATAGCCAGTTGCGATGCCAAACGCTCGATAAACGTCATATCGCGCTCGTTAAGTAGGCTTGTCGACGCCAGTACCAAAATACCAAGTTTTTGACTGTTGTAATTAACGGGGCAGATCAATAGCGATGCTGGGACAATCATAAGGCCCAGCATTGTACAGATGTCGGTTAAATTGTCAGAAAGAAGCATACTGCGGTTGCCTGTATCAACAAGACCGGCTAGCAAAGGCGCTTCTGCGGGAAGAGCCTGTGCCAAACTAGCAGGAGTATTGTGGTTGGCGCTCAGTTGATAGGCATTGTTTTCTGGGCGATAGCTATAAAAAGCAGATACGGGTAAGGGGTGATTAGTACTTAGTTGCTGAAGTAGGGTTGTTAAAGTTTGCTCCTGCTCAAAGCCCGCATTAAACAATACTAACGACGCACTCAAGCTCCGCTCATAGTTTGCCGCCTGTGCCAACGCTTCACTGGCGAGCCGTTGCTCGGTAATGTCGTGCAAAACGGCGACGGCACCAACAATATCGCCCTGATCATCGCGGATAGGGCGAGCACTGACATTGATGTAAACACCCTGTGGCCGTTGATTGTTACGAATAAATTGTACTTCATCATTCGTATGAACGCCGTTAAGTGCATTGACGAGCGGATACTCTTCCGGTTGATACATTTGCATGGTGTCTGGATGAAAAACACCATAGATTTCGTTCCACTCCGAGTGTTGAGCGCTAGTAATGCCAACGCCCAACATGTCTTTAGCCGCAGGATTAAAAACCTGAAAAACCATATTGGTATCGACCATCACCACGCCTTCTCCCATGCTAGTGAGAATGGACTCTTGGCGCAGATTCTGGTTCTGGATATGAGCATCTTGTTGATTGATCGTCATGACGCTCCTTATGACGAGCACCGACCAAAGCAGAATAATTAATAGAATCAGTAGGGCCGTACCAAAGTTGGTATCATAGAGTCCCCAGCGTTGTTGACCTTCCAGACGTAACCAGCCAAGTACAGGCACTAACAGAATAATGGGTAACAGGCTCGTTGCTTTGGGTGTCGCCAATACACGCATCAGTGGATGGTCGTGGATTAGGCTTAAGGCTGAAAAACTTAAGGCAAAAAAAACGAACGCCGTATGCAATCCCATATTGGAGAAGGTGCTTAATTGATAAAGCGATTTCACTTGATAGCTATAGCCAATGATGGTGAAAGCAGCAATTAGCGCAGTTGACAGGGTTAGCCAGCTAACAGCGCGTTTACAGATCATCGAATCGCGCCCTTCAAATAATAGTGCCAACCCCATTAGTAAAAAGCAAACCGCGCTAGCGGGGGACATGCGGCCAGAATCGGCAGTTGTGTTGCCGATCACATCTGGAAATAGCCAATGGTCTATACCTAAATCAATGCGTAGGCTGTATTCAATCAAGGTTAATAAGCCAAGTAGCAGCAGTATTACGGCGCTAATTCGATAAATGGGGGTGATGCGTTTGGAGTGATGTCGCACATATAAAGTCGAGCCAGCCAGCACAAAACCAATGGCAGTATTGACTTTCATTGATGCCCAATCGGCATGTGGCTGCGTCAGCCAAGGAACACCCCAGACCCAACCTAATAACACCAGCCAGCCAATAATGGCTGATGCCAGTGCTAATCGTTGACCGAGATTGCGAATAAAGTTTTCGTAGATTGATGCATTAGGCATCCGGCAACTCCCTGTAAGGCGTAGCAATCATGGTATGGGTATTGATGTATCAGGCTGCTGCGTTGACGGTTGCCTCGCGGTCATAAATCGCCGCAAATTGATCTGAGACTGACGTAAAAGCCGCCAACACAGTGGGGTCGAAGTACGAGGGGTGTGTACGCTCATCGCCTTCGAAGATTATTTTCAAGGCTTTAGCATGGTCAATAGATTTTTTATACGGTCGGCTACTGCGCAAGGTGTCGTAGACATCACATAGACTCATGATACGTGCCGCGAGCGGAATGGCGTCGCCCAAAAGACCTTTGGGGTAGCCACTCCCATCCCAGTGTTCGTGGTGTGATTGAGCGATGTCCTTGGCCATAGCAATATAGGAGGTGTTGCTGCCCGCTAAAATTTGAGCACCAATGGTCGTATGGGTATACATGATTTGCCACTCCTCCGCGCTGAGTGGCCCTTGTTTGAGCAAAATGGCATCGGGAATGCCAATTTTGCCAATATCGTGCAAGGCACTAGCAAAAAATATTTGCTCCTGAAAATGCTCATCTAGCCCCAATGCCACCGCTAGCATCTGACAATAATACCCAATACGTTTAATGTGCGACCCTTTACCAACATCACGACGTTCAGCCGCTCGTGTTAATAAGTAAATGGTGTCGGCATAGCTATTACGCAATTCCTCGGTCCGTATGTTGACTTCTTTTTCCAGGCGTTGATTATGGTTGGCAAGAAAGTCGCTGTATTCTTTCAGGCGCAGCAGGTTGCGTACCCGCAGTAGTAATGCCTGCTTATTGATAGGTTTACTGACAAAGTCTTCCGCGCCAACGGCGAGCCCTTTGACGCAAGTATCTTCTTCATCCATCGCTGTCACTAAAATGACAGGAATATGGCGGGTAGCGGGGTTGCTTTTTAATTGCTGAGTCACTTCAAAGCCGTTCATGCATGGCATCATGACATCCAGCAAAATCAGGTCAGGCGGCTCCGTCGCTACTGCGTCAAGCGCAGCCATGCCGCTGGTTACGCCATGCACCCGATAGCCTTCGCTAGAGAGCAAAAGTTCCAACAGGCGTACATTAGTGCCAATGTCATCGACAACTAGAATACTGGCTGCGTCAGGAGAAGGGGTCATCATAGGTCTCTGTCCTTGAGATGCAGGAAGCTAACAATAAGGCTTGTGTGACTTTATTTTGCCACTAATTGCTTTAAGTGTAGCTGCTCATTCTCACTTTATGGGTTATTAACGTGCCAGTTGGTAAAAATTATTGAGCACTATGGCATCTATTTTGTCTGTACGTAGAATGTACAGCAATGAACGGTGTTGAGTTTGGTAGCAATCATTCAGGGGGGGGCAAAATTCCTCTTGCACTTTGGAAAGAGTTAAATGATAATGACATTTGTTCTCATTTACATGGGGTTCGCTGCGATGTCAAAAAAAGCATTACATAGTCTGCCTGCGGGTCATAAAGGCTTCATTGCAGCGATTAATGTTTCACCTGAGTTTGCTCATCGCTTAAGTGCATTAGGTCTGCGTGTGGGTCAGTTAGTAGAAGTGATTCGTCGCGCGCCTTTTGCTGGCCCTCTACAACTCCGTATTGGAACTACTGATGTCATCATGCGCCGCCAAGATGCCGCCTGCATCGCCATTACCGCCGCTTGATCCTAATACTCGCCGTCGCATTGCTATTATTGGGATGCCCAACACGGGCAAATCCACATTTTTTAACCGTTTAACAGGTGCATCCGCACGCATTGGCAATTGGCCAGGCGTGACTGTTGACTTGTTGGCGGCGCGCTTGATTGTGGGTGAGAGTGTCGTAGAGCTGGTTGATTTACCCGGTTTGTACGACATGCGTGGTTTCTCTGACGATGAAGCGGTCGTTCGTAATTTTTTAACTTCCCAGCGTGTTGATGTCGTTGCTATTGTGGTTAATAGTGTACAAATAGAACGGCAATTGCATTTAGCGTGTCAGGTTCGTGCCTTGGGTTTACCGGCAGTATTGATTCTGAATATGCAGGATGAAGCCGATCAGTTGGGTATCCGCATTGATACCGAAAAGTTAAGCCATTTATTAGCGATGCCCGTTGTCTCAGTTAGTGCCAAACATGGCCGAGGCATGAGTCAGATTGTGCCAACTTTCCAACGGGTCTTGCATCAACAGCAAGCGGTAGCGCTAACCCAGCAACATTTTCACCAGCTACCTTCTGACGATATTATTCATACCGAAACCAAAAGCTTATGCGATGCCGCCGTGGATGTTCCGGTGCTGGCTTCGGCGCAATTAGCCAGTCGTTTAGATAAATGGTTATTGCATCCTGTCTTGGGTTTGCCACTATTCTTTTTGATTTTATTTGCCTTATTTCAAGCTGTGTACATTTTGGGCGCGCCGTTACAGGATGGCGTGGATGCAGGGCAGGGCTGGATTAAAAGCGCGCTATTGACGCCGCTATTCAGCTATTTGCCGACGGTTTTTTCAAGTTTTTTGCTCGATGGTTTATGGGATGGTTTGGCGACCGTAGCTACGTTCGTGCCTATTATTATCGTCTTTTTCCTGTTTATGGCTGTAGTTGAAGATACGGGTTATTTTTCGCGTGCGGCCTATTTAATGGATGCCTTTATGGCGAAATTGGGGCTGGATGGCCGTAGTTTTGTCATGATTCTCATGGGCTTTGGCTGTAATGTCCCCGCATTAATGGGCACGCGCGTGATGCGCTCGAAAGCCTTGCGGCTGTTGACGATGCTGATTATCCCCTTTTCGTTATGCTCGGCACGGCTACAAGTTTTTCTGTTTTTGGCGACCATTTTATTTAGCCCGCAACAAGCGCCCTTGGTGTTATTTAGCCTGTATGTGTTGAGTGTGGCTACGGCTATTTTGACGGCATTTATCTTTAAACGTTTTTATAAAGACCGTGAACCGTTTGTGTTGGAGTTGCCGCCGTATCGTTTGCCAACATTGCGAATGCTATGGTTAAGAGCATGGCAAGAGGCGCGGCACTTTTTACAGCGCGCGACTAAATTCATTATTCTCGGAGTGACGCTGGTGTGGGCATTAACCCACTTACCAATAGGCGTGGTTGTTGCCAGTTCCGATAGTTGGGCGGGGGCAGTAGGTACGTTTTTCCAACCAGTGTTATCGCCGATTGGTATTGATAATCAAATGGCCATTGCCTTGATTTTTGGCTTTGTTGCTAAAGAAATTGTTGTTGGTTCGCTGGCAGTGATTTACGGCCTTGAAGGGAATGCCCTGAGTCAGCAAATTGCGGCCAGTATGGATTGGGTGCAGTGTTATAGTTTTATGATCTTCACTTTGATTTATACGCCGTGTCTATCGACGGTGGCGACGTTATATGCCGAATCCAAAAGTAAATGGTTTACGACGGTTGCGGTCGCGTGGCCATTACTATTGGCGTGGCTGGCTTCTTACGGCTTTTACCATGCGGCGCGAGCGTTAGGTTATTAAGCTGACGAATCTCTACTTGCTCCAATATTTAATAGGCGTTACTTTTGGGTAACGCCTTTTTATTTCTATAGATGCTAATCATGCCTAAAATTGCCAAAATCATCGCCATTGGAAGTGCGAGTGTCATTGCGCTGGTGTTAGCCCTAGTGGCTTTCATCGTCTTTGTCATTGATCCTAACGACTACAAAAAAGAT
The DNA here is from genome assembly GCA_947373945.1 of Moraxellaceae bacterium. Taxonomy (GTDB): domain Bacteria; phylum Pseudomonadota; class Gammaproteobacteria; order Pseudomonadales; family Moraxellaceae; genus Agitococcus. The sequence continues at coordinate 7,135 of CANBZV010000055.1, read as the reverse complement.
ATTTATGCGGTCGTAAAAGACAAAACGGATATGGATTTGGCGATAACAGACCGTATTGAATGGCAATTATGGCCGCAAATTGGTTTGAAGCTGGGCAGAACCAGCCTAACAGACACCGACGCTAAACAAACCCTGGTGGCGATTGATCGTGCCTCGGTGAGTGTGCAAATTATGCCGTTGTTGGCCAAGAAAATTGCTATCGATTCGGTAATGCTGGATGGCGCTAAACTCACATTTATTCAGTATGCCGACGGTAAAACCAGTTGGGATCGCATGTTGACCAAGCTGAAAAATCAGCCCGAAGATAAATCAGAAAAAATAGCGTTTAAGATTACCTTACTCAATATTAATAACGGTGCCTTGGCGTTTAAGGATGAAAAAACCAAAACTGAAGGTCAATTAGATAAATTATTGGTGCAAGCCAGTAATATTGACCTGAAAAAAGCGTTTCCCATTCACGTTAAATTTGCCTATAACCAAAAAGATGGTCAAGGTAAAACGCTCGTTGCTGATAATGACCTCAATGCCATTGTTCAGTTAGATCAAGAGGCTGAACGCTACAGTCTAAAAGGGTTGACTGCTCGTAGCCATCTCGAAGGCACCTTATTGCCAGCACCCATGGTGATTGACTTACAAGGCGACGTCTTGGCAGACATGAAGTCGCAACAGCATAGTGTCGAAGGCCTTAAATTAGCCGTAGACTATCAAGACACTAAGCTAAAATCACCGGCGCATGTGGATTTGTCAGGAAAAGTTAACGCTGATATGAAACAGCAATTAGTCAACGTCACGGGCTTGCAGTTGGCTGCCAGCTATCCTGATGCGACGTTGAAAAGTCCAGCGACCGTCAAAATTCAAGGCGATGTGCAAGCGAATTTGGCGTTGCAACAAGTGCAAATGCCTAAGCTTTTTATCGATGCCAGTTATCCGGCGGCTAATCTGAAAAGCCCTGCGACGATGAAATTAAATGCGGCAGTTATAGCTGATTTAAAACAGCAATTAGTGAGTTTGAGCAATATCAAAGCGGATGCTACCTATCCCGATCCTGAACGTCCTGTACCTATTACCGCGACCTTAAGTGGTGTCTTAGCCGCTAATTTAGCGACAGGTGCGCTTACATTCTCACCATTGGATTTGTTGGCATCAGTGAGTGATAAAGCCTTTCCTAAAGTCATGCCCATCCATTTAACGGCCCCCATTAGCGCCAATTGGAAAGAAGGCAAAATTGCCCTTAATGGTTTTAATTTAGATGCGTTGAGTATTAAAACTCAAGGCCAGTTGCAAGCAAGTTTACCTGCGTTAGCGGCGACCGCGAAAGCAAATACCCCTGTAACTCAAGGCATGACGATGTCGGGCAATATCAGTACGTCACCTTTTAATTTACGGCAATTAATGCAGGATTTAGGTATGACCTTGCCAGTAATGAAAGATACCAATACCTTAAAAAGAGTCAGTATCAGTAGCCAAATTAGTGGGAATGAGCAAAGTGTGTTGTTAAAAGGCATGAAAGTGCAACTTGATGACAGTACGCTGACAGGTGATGCTGGTTTGACCGATCTCAAAAACCAGAAAATCTATGCTCGTATCAATATTGATCAAATCAATGTCGACCGTTACCTGCCGCCCACCGATCCTAATGCTAAACCTAGCACGACGGGTTTGCTACCTGTTGATTTGCTGAGAAAACAAAATCTGGATGTGGCGATCACCATTGGCTCATTCACAGCCATGAACTATCCCATCAAGCAGTTACAGATTGCCAGTACCGCGAGTGGTGGCGTAGTGCAGGTTTCGAAATTAGGTGGCAATGTCTATAACGGCTCCTTCAATGTACCAACTACCATTGATGTGCGTGGTAAAGAGCCGATATTGACACTACAGCCAAACGTTCAACAAATTGATATTGCTAATGTTATTCAGCAGTTTACTAAAAAAGACTTATTTGCAGGTAAAGCCGCCTACCAAGGTAAATTGCAATTAGTCGGTAACTCGACACAAGCGTGGACGAGCTCGGTGAATGGCAATAGCACGCTGAAGTTTGATAATGGCGTGCTCAAAGGCGTCAACATGATGCAGTTAGTGATGAATGAAATGGGGAAATACCAAGCGCTATTACCATTGGTCACGGGGGGTAAAGACTCTGCGACGGTTGTTAGCAAACAAAACGATACCGAAATCGCCAGCTTTTTGGGTGAGGCGGAGATTAAAAATGGCGTAGTGCAGACCAAGGCATTAAATGCTGATTTGAAGAAAGCAAAGGTGGAAGGTGGCGGTAATTTCAATATGGCCACGATGGAGGCTGATTACAGCTTTAAGTTTAATCTGGATAAAGCCTTTGCTGGCGAGAATATGGCGAAATACCCGATCCCGATTCGTTGTAAAGGCAAAGTGACGGCCATGGCGTCACTCTGTACTGTCGATAGTCGCGCGGTGCGCGATATGGCGACGTCAGCATTGTTGAATAGTGAAAAAGTACAAAAACTGAAAGCGGATGTCGATGCTAAAAAAGCCGAAGCTCAAGCCAAAGTTCAGCAAAAAATTGATGAACAAACCAAAAAAGCCACCGATAAATTAGGCACCGAAGGCCAAAAAGCCACCGAGCAACTTGGCAACAAACTCAATGACCAGCTGCAAAAACTGTTTAAACATTAAGATGTTGGCGTTTTATGTTGGGTAGAGGGGCGGATTTATCCGCCCTTCGTTTTATACAATAGAGCACTATTGCTCATTCTGACTTATACGTTTCCCATGACTTTATCTCTAGATTTTGCGTCTGATGTCCTGAACTGGTTTGATCACTATGGTCGCCATGATTTGCCGTGGCAGCACAACCCTACGCCCTATAGGGTGTGGGTGTCGGAAATTATGTTGCAGCAAACGCAAGTCGCGACCGTGATTCCTTATTATCTGCGTTTTATGACGAGCTTCCCTACGGTCGAGGCGCTGGCCGCTGCTTCGAATGATGATGTTGTGCAGCATTGGGCGGGTTTAGGTTATTACGCTCGGGCGCGTAATTTACACCATGCCGCGCAGCAAGTGGTTGAGCAGGGTGGTGAGTTTCCGCGCACACTCGATGGTTTAATGGCCTTAAAAGGCATTGGCAGATCAACGGCAGGGGCTATTTTATCGCTGGCAGGGCAACAACGCGGTGTCATCATGGATGGTAACGTCAAAAGGGTTTTAGCACGCTGTTTTGCGCTTGAAGGGGAAGCCAGCAGTGCGTCAGTTCAGCAACAATTGTGGGCATTAGCGGAGCAATTAACGCCTACTGCACGATTTGCCGCCTATAGCCAAGCGATGATGGATTTGGGCGCAACGGTTTGTACGCGTAGTAAACCACTGTGCTTATATTGTCCCTTACAGGCTCGTTGTCAGGCCTATGCGTTGGGTACACCCACCGCATTTCCTGAAAAGAAAAAAACCAAGGATATTCCCACTAAAGAGGCATATTTTGTCATTTTTGATAATGATCAAGGCGAAACCTTGTGGCTAAAAAGACCCCCAGCAGGCATTTGGGGCAGTTTATGGTGTTTGCCCGAGATTGCTGTTGAAAGTGAACAGGAGCTGCAACAGCGGTTAATGGCAGATTTTGGCGTCAGCGGCTGCGAGACAGCGTATTTACCACCTTTTCGTCATACCTTTAGCCATTATCATTTATTGCTCAAACCGCTACGGATTAAAGCGATACCCCAACAAACCGCCGATAGTCGGAGTCAATGGTGCACGCTTGAGCAAGTGAAAAGCTTAGGATTGCCTAAACCGATGATGACTCTGTTGGCGTATCTGTAGCATCGGCTTGATAAAAGACATATTGATGTCGACCTTGATGCTTGGCTTGGTATAACGCCTTGTCTGCGGCATCAAGCGTGCATTTTAGGTTCAATTGTGCATTAGCGATAACGGTGGTGATGCCAATACTAATGGTCACATGCGCAGCGGCGTCGGAATGCAAATGACTAATTGCTAAATGATCAACAGCCTCAATCATCCGTTGGGCTATTTTGATGCCGCCGATGCTTTCGGTGTTGGGCAAGAGCACGGCAAACTCTTCACCGCCGTAGCGGGCGACGATATCTGATGTGCGTAAAATGCACGAAGCGATGGCTTGGGCGACATTCCGCAAACAGACATCACCAGCCGTATGGCCATAATAATCATTGAAACGTTTGAAAAAATCGACATCGACTAATAGCAGTGTCAGTGGTTGTTTATCCCGTATACTGCGATCCCATTCTTTAGCCGAAATATCATCAAAGTTTCGGCGATTGGCAATACCCGTCAAGGCATCTTCGTGGGCTATACGCGCAAGCTCTTGATTTAATAAGGTTAGTTTTTCACTGTGATGGTCGAGTAATAATTCTTGTAAAAATGCCAGTCGCTCATGCCACTCACTAATTGCCACTAAAGCCGCCACGACACACGCATATAAGATGTAGTAGTTTTCAAACTTGGCATAATTGATATCGATCCCATAATAATGACCATAAAGCAGACTAATCGCGCCTGCACAGACCAAAACGATAATAAATAAAGGCACGACAAAACGGATGCCAAACGCCATAAGCACAATAGTCATCATGAGGTGATAGGTGACAAAATCGGCGTAATCACCGTTGTAAATAATGGTTAGCTTGATAACAACATGCAAAATATAAATACAAACAGGGGCCATGATGTGAAAAAAATAGCGACGACATAGAGGGAAGTTAGGAGCTGCCAGAATAAAGATGATACAAATCGACAGAGGCAGATACGTTGTTCTTAACAGAGCAAAGTTGTTCTGTTTGATAAAGTCAAAAAAATAGAAGCCGACATTACACAACAAAACTATAAAGAAAAGTATCAGTAGATAGCGACCGGTATGAATAAAGCCTTGGCTATCTGATGCGCGTTTATGAATAAAGCGTTGTTCTAGTCCGTCGGGAAAGTGAAAAACCAACGGTTTTTTCGCAAGAGTTGTTTCGATGTAGGCAAGCGTCTGAGGGTGACTCTCTAGATGACTCGTAGGGTCGTCATTTTGTTTTAGCATATCACTCTCAGAAAACTGAGCAGCTAAAGCTACTCTTGGTTATTACATGGAGTTTTTGTTATTAAAAGTAAAACTCGTGAGTGACTGTGGTTCTTGATAATGTTTAAAACAACGGCGGCCTGCGGTTTTGGCCTTATATAACGCCGCATCTGCATTTTCGAGCAAATTGTTAATAGTATGACGCTCGTGGGGCATGATACTACAGATGCCAATACTAGCCGTCACGTGAAACGCCACCAGTGAGCGTTTGTGGGGAATAGCCAACACATCAATGGCGCGAATGATGCGCTCGGCGACTTCTTCGGCACCTTGGGAGTCAGTGGCAGGCAGAAGTACTACAAACTCTTCACCACCATAACGGGCGACAGTATCCGCAGGACGTAGCAAGGCTTTTTTCATCGTGTGACCGACTTGGCGTAAGCAATCATCGCCTGCTGCATGGCCGTAGGTGTCGTTATAAAGTTTAAAATGGTCGATATCAATAAAAAGCAATGCCAGTGGCTGTTCTTCGCGGCGAGAGCGCTCCCATTCCTTTTCGAGGCAGTCATCGAAAGCACGGCGATTGGCCAAACCAGAAAGGGCATCTTCACGAGCGATGGTGGCTAAATAGGCATTAATACGTGCTAACTCGGATGATTTTATCACCACTAATATTTCATTAAGAAAGCCCAAGCGTTCACGGCGTTCGACAAAAAAAGAAATGTTCAGCAGCACGACCGCAATTAAGACAAAAGCATGCAAAAACTGTAGCATTGGCACGTGCCAATCATTAATAAAGAGACTGGCATAAGCCATTAAACTGCTGCATATCATGATTAAAGCGCTTTTTTGCCATAGCAATCGCAAGCTGAAAATCGTCACTATCATCGTGATAATGATGTTGTAAGACGCATAAACATTTAAAAAACCATCGGGATAGGCCACACTACCGACCAATAATTGATACAACGTCAAGGTCGCCGCAGGTGCGACAATATTCTGATATATAAAGTCATGAGTCTTGGGTAAATAGGCACAAATATTCAGTGCCACAATAATAACGCCACTAACCAGAAAGGCGCTTTGCCAAATCATGTAGCCTGAATCTTTAAAAATATAGCTAAAGTTCAGCCATGCACCACTCAAAATCGCTATGTAGAGTGCAAGCCACAAAAAGCTGGCGATGCGAAAAATTAAGCTAAATTCTTGCGCACGTTTTGTCAGAAAACAATGCTCAATATCAGGGCGGAATTGAATCAGTAACGGGGCACGATGCAGTAAATTTTGGACGTACAAACTCACAGAACTATCTGTAATCAGCTCCGACATCAGCGACTGTAAACGACCGTTAGCAGCAGCGTTATCCATGGCTATGTAGTGTGGTTTGTAGTTAAAAAATTATTATTTTGAACCTGCGCTCTGTGAACGCAAGTCCTGATTTTATGCGTCTATTTGATATTGATGTCGACCGTTTTCTTTTGCTCTATACAAGGCAGCATCTGCGTTAGCCAAAAACTCCGTTAATGTCCCCTGTGCACGGGGCACTGTTAAGGTAATACCAATACTTAAAGTGACATGAGAGGCCACTTTTGAGCGACTGTGTGGCAGTGCCAACGCGTCAATGTGCTTAATAATGCGCTGGGCAACATCAATAGCGCCTTCGGCATCCGTATTAGGTAATAACACGACAAATTCTTCGCCGCCATAACGTGCAGCCATATCAGCCGGACGGCGTAACGCTTGTTTAATGGTGCTACCGACACGACGCAAACAGACATCGCCTATATTATGACCATAGGTGTCATTGTAAAGCTTAAAAAAATCAACATCCATATAAAGCAGAGCAATGGCTTGCTGGTCGCGTTTGGCGCGTTCCCATTCCTTATTCAAGTTCTCGTCAAAGGCGCGGCGATTTGCCAGCCCAGTCAAGGGATCTTCGCGCGAGATGCGATCCAGCGTGCGATTGAGGCGATCTAGTTCAACCGTTTGATGGGCAACAATCAATTCTTGTAAAAAAGCGAAACGTTCCTGACGTTCAATTAAACCAACAATAATGAGAGTAATCGTGGAGCCAAGACCGTAATAGTGTAGAAATTTAAACCAGTCTATTTTCCAGTTCATATTAAT
>CANBZV010000054.1 GCA_947373945.1 Moraxellaceae bacterium | reverse complement strand
GATACTATTAGGGCCGAACTAGAGCCACGGTTGGCGTATTTTATGAGTGAAAATAAACTCATCGAAGCGCAACGGCTGAAAGAGCGTACACAATACGATTTGGAGATGTTGCAACAGTTGGGTTATTGCAATGGTATCGAAAACTACTCTCGTCATTTATCGGGTCGTAAGCCGGGCGAAGCGCCGCCGACTTTGTTCGACTATGTGCCCGCTGATGCCTTATTAGTCATAGATGAGTCGCACGTGGCGGTGCCGCAAATTGGCGCGATGTATAAAGGCGATCGTGCGCGTAAGCAAAACTTGGTCGATTACGGCTTTAGATTGCCTTCAGCACTGGATAATCGGCCAATGATGTTTGCTGAGTGGGAAAAAATCTCACCGCAAACGATCTTTGTGTCAGCGACACCTGCGGATTATGAAAAAAATCATTGTCCTAAAGCTATTGAGCAAGTAGTGCGGCCTACAGGATTGGTTGATCCTATTGTCGAAGTGCGTCCTGCGTTTACGCAAGTAGATGATTTATTGTCAGAGATCCATTTGCGTGTTGCCGTACAAGAGCGAGTTTTAGTCACGACTTTGACCAAGCGTATGGCCGAAGACTTAACTAACTATTTGACCGAACATAAAGTGAAAGTCCGCTACTTGCATTCTGATATTGATACCGTGGAGCGCGTAGAGATTATTCGTGATTTGCGTCTAGGTGTTTTTGATGTGCTGGTGGGTATTAACTTGCTGCGTGAAGGCTTGGATATGCCTGAAGTGTCGTTAGTGGCTATTTTGGATGCTGATAAAGAAGGCTTCTTACGTTCAGAACGTTCGTTGATTCAAACCATAGGCCGTGCTGCGCGCCATTTACATGGCAAAGCGATTTTGTATGCCGACCGTATGACTGGCTCGATGGAGCGGGCGATGGGTGAAACCGAGCGTCGGCGCAATAAACAAATTGCCTTTAACCTCGCCAATGGCATTACGCCGCGTAGTGTCTCCAAACCCATTTTTGACATTTTGGAGATTTATGGTGGTAACTCCAATAAGTTAACCCCGAAACAAGAGTCGGCCTTAGTCGCGGAACAACACGCCGAATATGTCATTAGTGACGCCAAAGTGGTGATGAAACGCATCAAAGAACTGGAGTCAGAGATGCGGGTAAAAGCGCAGGAGTTGCAATTCGAACAAGCGGCTAAATTACGTGATGAAATGATCAAGCTCAAAGAAGTGTTGTTGATGCAGCAAATCTAAGATCACTACTTCACTTGGGTTTTATGAAGGATATTGCCAAACGAGAAACGCAGCATCGGGGTTACAGAGCTGAGTCACAATTACTTGGCAAGGCAAATTTGATTGCGTCCAGCGCGCTTGGCTTTATAAAGTGCTTGGTCAGCGTGTTGTAGCAATGTGGCAAGGGTCTCTATTGGGTACACGGGAGTCGCAATACCTATGCTCATCGTTAAGGGAACCAGATGACCATCCTCCAAACGAATACTGCTGTTTTCGATACGTTGCCGTAGCCGTTCAGCGACTTCTTGGGCATTAATCAACGTTGTTTGTACGAGCATAATGGCAAATTCTTCCCCACCAATGCGTCCGGCAATATCGGTGTCGCGTAATGTTTGATGAATGATTTCAGCTACTTTTTGCAAGACCACATCGCCTGTTGCGTGACCAAAGGTATCGTTAATATGCTTAAAAAAATCGATATCGCACATCAGTAACGCCAGAGGTTCATCGTAACGACGACTGCGATGTAAAGTTTGCTCTGCGACACTTAAAAAATGCCGACGATTGTATAAATTAGTCAGTTCATCCGTTGTTGCCAAACGCAATAATTCATCTTCGAGTCGTTTACGTTCGGTCATATCGGTAGACATGCCAAGCACAGCATAAATTTCGCCATTTTCTCGCGTTAGAGGTACTTTTACCGACCAGTAATAGCGCGGATCTTGGTCAGTAAATTGAAAAATCTCCATCCCCGAAACTTTGTCTTTGCTTTTAAACGCCTGACTATCCAGTGTTGACAGACGTTCAGCAACATCTTTAGGAAATAAGTCGGCATCACGTAAGCCAATCAGTCGCTCAGGCCGACGCTGATGGAGTGCGGCCATCGCCGCATTGGCATACAGATAACGGCCATCTTCAGACTTCATATATACACAGGCACCAATGTTGTCCAATACCGTAGATAACAGTTCTTGATTATGACGGAGCGTATCTTCAATTTGTTTTCTTTCAGTGATATCAGTAGAAATGCCGCATAAGCCTCTGATATGCCCATCTTGATCATAAATGGGTATTTTGACCGTCCAGTAAATGCGTAATTCTACAGAGCCATTCGGGTGGAGATGCTCTTCATCACGAATGGTTTCGCCTTGTTTAAAGACCCGTTGATCATGTTTTTGAATATCACTGACGGTATCTGCCGAAAAAAACTCGGTGTCATCACGGCCAATGATCTCTTCTGAACTAAGTTTGAATAACTCGCGAACCAATAAATTGACGTAGGTGTAACGGCCTTGGCTGTCTTTAATAAAAACATAGGCACCAATATTATCTAGTGCGTGGGCGAGGTCGCTGACACGCGCCTCTAACTGACTTAACACCGAAGACGAGCTCGTTAACTGAAGGTTTTGTTGCTCGGATTTGGCGGTTTCCTGTAACCACTGTTCAAGAGCCGCGATAGTCGTCGTCGTTTTTTCAGCGGCTTCTGTTAGTGCGGGCGTTTGTGGTTGCTGAGTAGTTAAATGGCTTAAACAGTCTTGTAGTGCTTTTAACGTTGCATCAGTTTTTTTTACAATAGTATAGAGCGATAAGCCTGTTTCTTTTGGGCCTGTTCTACTTGAGGCCTTTGTTTTTATGCTGTTTGTCATACGCGACGTCCTTTTAAACCAAGAACCATAAAACATAAAAACTGTCGGACAATTTGTCTTGGAACTGACATGTTTTATTCATCTTTTCGACACTTCTCGCCCTCATTATTGGCAACATCACAGAGGTTATCACAGGTGAGAAGATGCAAATTAGCATTACAGCAGCAACTCCGATGTTTAAGGCTGAAAGCCAAAGACAACAGAAACAACCTAAGTTTATAGCACAATTCGCACATACGGCAGCAAGTATTCAGGCTGCCCAGCGATTACGCGCTCAAGTTTTCAGCGCCGAGTATGGTGTACATTTTAATCACCCTACAGGTTTAGATATTGATAGTTACGATCATTTTTGCCAACACATTAATGTCTATGACACGACCAATGGTTTACTAATTGCGACAACACGTTTGTTGAGTGATGATCAGGCCAAGTTAGCGGGTGGCTTTTACTCGGCACAAGAGTTTGATATGTCCTGTTTAATGCCCCATTTACAAGGGCGCGTACTTGAAATAGGCCGTACTTGTGTGCATCCAGATTATCGTTCGGGTGGGGCAATTACCGTGTTATGGTCGGCGTTGGCTGAATACCTGCTGGCTGAAGATTTTTCTTATTTGATTGGTTGTGCGTCGATCTCGTTAGAAGAAACAGGCGAGCGTTTTGCGGCTATTATGGCGACATTGGATGAAGAAAAATTTGTGCAACCAACCATGCGTGTTAAACCCAAGTTAGCTATGCCTAGTACCAAGTCTCAAGCATTGATTGAAACTAAAGTGAGTTTGCCGCCGCTATTAAAAGCCTATTTACGCATGAATGCAAAAATCGGCGGTGAAGCTTGTCTGGATACCGAGTTCAATTGTGCGGATATGTTTATCGTTTTAGATGTCGCGACGTTAGCGGGGCGCTATGCCCAGCGTTTTTTGAAGACTGCCTAATGACAGTTGCTCAGAGTCCTCTTAATATGGGCGACCTTGTCATTACAGAGCCATTGGATATGTCAGTTCGCCATTTAGCAACGCAAAAACTACAACAATATGCGCGATTAGCTCGCATCGGTGTACATATTGGCGAAGGCTTTGCGCTAGGCGCGGCATCTGGAGCATTATTTTTCCCGCATCGTCAGTTTCAGCAACCCGTCATAAAGTTTTGGCATAAGCGATTTTGTCAGGTGTTAGGATTGAACATTATTGTTCATGGTAAGCCTGATTCTCGTCCCGCATTATGGGTGAGCAATCATATTTCCTGGTTGGATATTCCTGTTATTGGTTCGCATTTTCCTGTCTATTTTTTATCGAAGGCAGAAGTGGGTAATTGGCCATTAATTGGTCGTTTGGCCAAAGCGGGCGGTACGTTGTATATCAAACGTGGCTCTGGCGATGCCAATGGCGTTGCCAGTCAAATGGCGAGTCATTTACAAGCAGGGCGCTCAGTCTTGTTTTTTCCCGAAGGCACGACGACTGACGGTAAAGCTCTAAAACGGTTCTTCCATAAATTATTTCAAGCGGCTTGTGTAACCGGAGCGGATATTCAGCCTGTAGTATTGTGTTATCGCGACGAAAAGGGTGAGTTACATGCTGTTGCACCGTTTATAGGTGATGACGAATTCACTGAACATTTATTAAATGTCCTAAAAGAAAAACGCATTGACGTTGAGTTGGTCGTGTTACCACGCGTGAGTATTAATGGGCGTGATGAGCGAACTTTAGCGAGAGACTTACGGGCAATGATGACTGAGGCTTTAGCGAAGTTGCAGCAGGGTGAGATTTAACACCTGATGCGGGCGACTAATGGATTCCCGCTTGCGCGGGAATGACCGCATAAAAAATCAAAGTGCTTACTGATAACGAGCCAGCTCAAATGGATCATGCGCGCTAAAAAGCTGAATTTCACCATGCGTGGATTGAGCGAGCGCTTGCAAACGATTGACATTATGGACACGATCTTTGTTATTCATCGCTAATGTGCGTTGAAAAATCTCCAAACCAATAGGGCAACTTGGGCTTGCACTCATTTGATTATGATGGAAATAAGAGTCGCCACAATGCAATAGCCAGCCATCTTCGGTATTGACGGCAATACCACTATGGCCGCGTGTATGGCCGACTAAAGGCACCAGTAAAATTTCATCTTGCAACTCTGGAATAGCGCGGATGCTGTCGAAACCATGCCAGGAGTCGCCTTCAGTTTCATATGTTACCCATTGCGGGTTATGCGCCCATTGATGAGGCATATAGCGTTGTTTTTCTCGCCAATCAGGGTTCATAGCCGCTCGAAACTCAGGGGCAAAGAGATGGACTTTAGCTTGAGGAAAATCAGCTAAACCACCCGCATGATCTAAGTCTAAATGTGTGACCAGAATATGACGTACATCTTCAGGTTTGAAGCCTAACTCTTTGATTTGAATATAAGCTGTTTCGCGATAATCTGCCACTGGGCGCACAGTTGCCATAAAAGCATGACCCAGTCGTTGGGTCGGATGACGTACGTCTTCAATGCCTAATCCCGTATCAACCAGCACTAAGCCATCGTTGCTTTCAATTAATAAACAATGACAGACCATGTGGCCATTATCCGTTAATTTGCCGTAACCATTAATGAGCGGCGCACCGTGCGGACACATCGTCCCACAATTCAAATGGTGAATTTTTAAAGCCATAATTTATTCCCCTAATAAGCGTTGCAACTATACCATTGTCAGCCTAGATAGCTAGAGAGCAGACATAGCGTTTACTCTATGGCCTTTGGCAAGGGGCAAAAGTAAGGCGATGTTTAGGCGTTGGAAATACAATGTGTGGTAGAAGATGCTAATATTAATCTAATGACCGATTACACGTGATAATCCAAGACAAGATAATGGGGAATAGCGGCAATGAAGCAGTTTTATGGTAAAAAAATCGTGGTGACAGGAGCCGCTAGTGGAATTGGCCGATTAATGGCATTGGCATTTGCAGGACGAGGTGCTGATATTATTGTTGCTGATTTGAATATTGAAGGGGCGGAAAAAGTTGCGCGAGAAATCCATGCCATTGGTCGTCAGGCATGGGCTTATGGCGTTGATGTATCCAATGTCGATGCGATTAAAGCGTTCCGCCTACAAGTGCGAACTGATCTGGGCAAAATTGATGGTTTGGTGAATAATGCAGGTGTTGTGTTTGGTGGTGTTTTTGAAATGGTGCCATTAGAAAAACATTTGCTGACCTATCAAGTAAATACCACAGGCTTAATGGCCATAACGCATGCTTTTTTTAGTGACTTGCTGGAAAGTAGCGATAGTCATTTAGTGAATATTGCCAGTGCCTCTGGCTATATTGGCCTGCCTTATGGCGCAACATATGCGTCGAGTAAATGGGCTGTTATCGGCTTTTCTGAATCTATACGTCTAGAATTGATTGAACGTGGTTTTGATCAAGTAGGCGTAACCACCGTATGCCCGGGTTATATTGCCACAGGAATGTTCGACGGTATTAAAGCACCTTCGTTCTTACCACTATTAACCGCAGAAAAAATAGTGGCCAAAATTATGGCGGGCATTGAAAACAATGATGCCTTTGTCAAAGAGCCATTTGCGGTTAAATCGGTCGATATTTTACGTGGTGCATTATCACAAAAACTATGGGATAAAACGGCCAAATTGTTGGGTATTTCGACCAGTATGGTGCAATGGAAAGGGCACGTCCGCTAATTTATCGTATCATCTTTAAACCCTTTCTTCTTCGTCACAAAAGCAGAAAGGGTTAAAGCGCCAGTAGTTAAAAAGGGACTTTTCTACCTACCATATCCTCTAGCATCACTAATTCTTCATCTGTGTGATTATGCATGCCGGCATCTTCAATAGCGCCTTCTTTGGCTATGTTTTTGCCTTGATGATGTTTAGCTTCAAGTTCTTGAGTCTTGTCAGCTTGTGTATTCGCTGACAAATCAATCTTGCCATAACATAAACAGACATAGCTGGAGCTTTCTTGCGCTTCCATATACACGCCAGTTCCGCGAATGCCTATGGTGGCCGTAGGGGTGAGCAGTTTTTTGGGACCGGGGCCAAAAACACTTAATAATCCACCCGTAATCAAGCGTAAAGTGGCGATGGCCGTACGTGAATGGCCAACGGGTGTGAATTTCACTTGGCTATTGGCCTTGAGCATAAACGCATTATCAGCAATTACAAATGCTGTACTTGATGCGGTTCCTGTAGAAATGGTGCTATTGGCATGAATGCGAGTGCGGTGATTGGCACGAAAACCATTGATGAGAATATCGCCATTCATTTGGTGAAAGTTGCCTGCAATACTCAAACTAGGGAGTAACAATCCAGCGCCTAAAATTAAGCCAGAACCTAAAAACTGGCGGCGTGATTGGCAGGTTGGGCAATGTTGATTTGATAAAGCCATGACTCGTTCCTTGTAAAATGTTGGGTTAATTTCTGCTTATTGTTTGGATGCGTAAAGTGGGAAATTGTTACAGCAGCGTAGCGCTTGTTTGCGGGGAGACTCTTGATGATAAAAGGCGCTTTATGAACAGTTGATTACCCATTTTGGCCAGTGTTGGTTGGGTGGCAATTGATCATAGCGACAATAATCAGCATTTATAAATTGATATTAGTTTGTCATAAATAATTCATAAAATGTTCATAAACACAACTCTTTGTATAGTTCCATAATGAACCACTCAATAATCACGCCAACAGGGATTTTGGCACTTTAAGAGGGTGTTCCTATGGCCATTTTCTCCTTTCGAAATGTATTTGCGCAGGTGGCAAGTTGTCTGATCTTAACTGCACCGATGCTTGCGCAGGCACGTGAATTAACAATGTGTATCGACCCACGTTTTACCAAGCAGGGTGAATTAAAAGTCTATTCAAATATGATGTACACGGCCACGCAAATGGCAGGTCATCACCTCAATTTGATTCCAATGAATTGGGAAGAGTGTCAGGAAACTGTTCGTAGTGGTAAGTACGACGGAGCAATTCCTGCGTCTTATAATGCCGATCGAGCCGAGTATATGATTTATCCTGCTGATGCTGGCAAGAACCCTGATTCTAAAGGCTCTGTAGCGCGTTTGAACTATGTTATTGTTACACCTATAGGCCTGAATTATCAGTATAACGGCGATCCAAAAACGATTCCTCAGCCGATTATGTTGCCCGAAGGCTATTCTGTCATTAATGACATGCGCAAGATTGACCCAAGTTTGCAACTCAAAGAGATAGGTGCGGATGACAAGACGAACCTTGTGCGTTTACTGCATGAGAAGGGCAGTGTTGTCATGATGGATACCTATGCGGATATTCTATTAGAGCGCTCAATGTTTAAAGGTAAGCTCAAGTCGGCATCCAAGCCCATTTTTAGTAAAACTTACTATATGCCTTTTTCGCGCTCGACCAATTTTCCTCAAGCAGAAATGGATAAAATTTGGGGAAAAATCTACGAACTTAAAACAGATGCCAAATGGATGCGTGAGAATGAAGCGGCTAATAGTAGTAACTAAGATTTAAGACTCTTCGCGGAAAATTAAAGGCACTTATATGTGCCTTTAGTTTTATCCAACCGTCTTAATTAATGACATTTACGCCGCTTTCGCTGGTGTCACGGGCTTATCCTGAGTCGCATTTTCTTGATACAGAGGTTCGGTTAACGCTGCCCAGTCAACATCACCATCACTAACCAGATTTTCATATTGTAGAATGCCCAACGCCTCAAATTTTGGTCGTACGGTGTCTGTTAATAAGCCGATGCGCGCCAAATTCGGAATAATACGAGTAAAGAGAAAGTTGTTGAAATACTGCATCACACTGGAGTCAAGCATGTGTTTACGCGCCGCTTCAACATCCCAACCAAACTCAGCAAATACTTCGGTAGCAATCAAACGCTCGCGCATGACGACACAAGCTTCATAAGCAAACTGCGCGCGCTCTTCAATATCTTCTTGAGAAAGATGTTTAACAATATACTCTAAGTAATTGACTCCAAAGGTCACATGACGCGCTTCATCGCGTGTCACCAAATAAATCAGATCTTTGAGCAGCGGGTCTAAACAAGTCATACGCATGGTATTAAAGGCGGCGAGTGCCAAGCCTTCAATAACGATTTGCATGCCAATGAATTTCAAGTCCCAGCGCGCATCACTCAAGATTTTGTCCACCAACACTTTTAAATGTGGGGTGATGGGATACATAATTTGCACTTTTTCTTGCAAATAGCGATTAAAGGTTTCGACATGACGCGCTTCATCAAATGTTTGTGAGGAAGCGTAAAGTTTGGCATCAAAAGTAGGCGCACAAGAAACTAATTGTGAGGCTACTAATAGCGCGCCTTGTTCACCATGCAAAAATTGCGACAATGTCCATGCCTGATAGTGCCAGCTAAAACGTAAGCGCTCTTCATCGGTCAGCGCTTCAAAGGGAGCATAACCCTGAAATGGATTAAAACTAACATCTGTAGGATATTGATCTTTAGGGTAATTTTGATCCCAATTCAAATCGGTTTCCTGATTCCAGTTAAGCTCTTTACCTAAGCGGTATAGTTTACGAATGCGGCCATCAATGGAAGAGTAATCCCAGTTATAGGCACCTTGCAGAGGCGTGTTAAAAATCTCAATGATGTCCTGCATGTGACCTTCAGTCAGTTTGCTCGCAATATCATCCGTTTCGGGAAAGTAGCGAACTTCGTCTGGAGTCTGTGTGCTTACAATGGCCATTGTTGTTCTCCGCCTCTGTTGTTTTAATCTTGTACGATGGTACTAGTTAATTAGAGTATATACTCTAGGCTTTTGAAAAGCGCAAATGCTTTTCTGTGACCAATGATTCTATTAATGACCTGAATAATGCGATAATGAGCCAAATGACTTTCTTGAGATAATTCATGCAACGCCAACAACTCATCACTAGCCGACTACAGGCGGCTTTAACTCTTGAACACCTCGAAGTCATCAATGAGTCTGATAATCACAGTGGCCCTGCTAATCGGGAAACACATTTCAAATGTGTGATTGTTTCGCCTGACTTTATCGGTAAACGCTCGGTTCAGCGTCATCAACAGATATACGCATTGGTACAGGATGAAATGGCGAAAGGCTTACATGCCTTGGCCTTACATACTTATACACCCGAAGAATGGGCTGAGATTCAGCAAGCGCCAGCGAGTCCGCTTTGCCATACGAAAAAATAAGGTTAATTACGCATGAATAGTTATTTGATTCTCAAACATTTGCATATGACGACAGTGGCGCTAAGTGGCCTGTTTTTTGCGGTTCGGGGAGTGTGGTTACTGCAAAACTCGCCGCAACTTGCAGCTAAATGGGTAAAAATTAGCCCGCATATTATTGATACGATATTATTGCTGTCGGCGATTGGCTTGTTAGTAGTCGGGCATCAATTTCCAGTCTGGGTACACGTCAAAATCACGTTGCTGGTTGTTTATATTGCTTTAGGGGTGATGGCGTTTAAGAAGGCCAAAACACCTAGTCAAAGAGCGGGCTTTTTGAGTGCAGGCATACTGGTTTATCTGTTTATTATTAGTGTTGCGATTACCAAGTCACCGCTAGGGATTTTTGGTTGAGATGATAAACGCCCTCTGTTTTGTTAAAGAAGAGAGGGCCGTTAACACTCACTCATTGTTAGGTTGAGCGGATTGTTGCGAGGCTATTTTTTCTAGCCATTCTGTAACATCTTCATTTTTGACACGATCATAAATTTCTTCGACGGTCAGCGTTAGGCCAATAGCTTCAAACGTCACTTCATCACCCAGATAGTAATGCTGTGGCTGCCAGCCCATGCTTTTACGTACCACTTCAATATCGACAAAATCTTGTTCAATCAGCACATATTCTTGCAGAGTTGGTATCCGCAGATAGTTGATGCGTTTAGTTGTTTCATCCATACGGCGCGTGGATTTGGATAACACTTCGACCAGAATCACCGGGCTTTCGGTGTAGTAGCCGTCAATATCCGAGCAATCGACGAGTACATCGGGGTAAAAATACCTACTCCCCACTTTGACCTTCATATCTGCTGAATAGGGTTGGCAAGGTTTCCCTTTCAAATGATTGGCGAATGCTACCGAGAGGTTCATTGCAATACGATTATGGTTGGAGTGTGCCCCTGACATGGCATAAACATAGCCATCTATATACTCATGCTTAACGTCAGATATTTTTTCGCCAGCTAAATAGTCTTCTTCGCTAATTAAAGCAATTTTTTTGGCGGTTGACATAAAACCCTCTGACGGTGTGAATGGAGACAGGCAGCATATTATAACGATCTAGAAAACAATGCCTATCTTCATCCACACGAACAATCACTAAATTACCAATGCTGACCCGGCAACACATTCGCCATAACAATGGCGGCTGTAGATGGCTTATTCTCAGTCGCACCACGAGCCGCGGCCGATGATGGGAAGATTTTAAAGCCCAAGCTCAACACGGCATCGTTAATTTTTGGCCATAATGCATAAGACAGTTCCGCTGTTTGTCCTAAAGGCGTTTTGATGCGCTTAGGTTTGCTGACAATCGCTTTAATAATTAAATTAGCCGCTTGGTCAGGGGTAAACGTCGGTACGTAGTCATACATTTTGGTTGGGGCAATCATCGGTGTACGCACTAACGGCATATAGATGGTCGTTAGATTGATATTGTGCTGACGGACTTCCGCCGATAAACAACGTGAGAACGCGTCCAGCGCTGATTTACTGGCCACATACGCCGCAAAACGTGGCGCATTCGCCAAACAACCAATGGAAGAAATGTTGATGATCTGGCCTTTTTTGCTGGCGACCATCGACGGCAACAAACCCATAATCAAACGAATCGTGCCAAAATAGTTCAACTGCATGGTGCGTTCAAAGTCGTGGAAACGATCTAGCGACTCAATCACCGCGCGACGAATAGAGCGTCCGGCGTTGTTGATCAAAATATCAATGTTGGTGTGGTCTGCCAACACTTGCGCCGCCAATTCATCAATCGATTGCAGATTGGTTAAATCACAAGGGTAGATATACGCTGTACCACCGACTTTACGGATCATTTCGGCAGTTTGTTCCAGCTTTTCGACACCACGAGCGACCAACAAAACTTTAGCACCTGCTTTGCCCAGTTTTTTGGCTACTGTTAAGCCGATACCACTTGATGCACCCGTGATAAGTACAGTTTTGCCACGCACCACTTGCAGGGCTTTGCCGGACATAAAGGCGCTGCCGTCGAGGTTCCATTCCCAGAACTCCCAGAGCTTGTCGGCATAGGTTTCTAAACGTGGGCATTCGATGCCACTGCCTTTTAAGGCAGCACGGGCATTTTTGTCATCAAACTCAAATTTGTTGAGCGCAAAGCTCATCGTCGAGATCGGTGCGCCAATGGCTTTAGAAATGGTAATCGCCAAATCACTAACGACAAATTTATTAAACAGTTCTTTAGCTTTAGACGGAAGTTTGAAGTCTGGGACATCAAAGTTTTTGGCAAACTCAGGGCCATGAGCGGCGCCAAACATGATTTGCATAAACTCGCCTACCGTTGGCGCTGGATTTTGTACCAAGCAAAAGGCTTTGCCATCCAAGCCTTCTTTATGGGCAATGTAGTCAGTGGCATTGGCGACATAATCCACTGGGCATATTGGCATTTGACCGCCGTTAATACCGAGCAATGGCAACCACTTTGGTACATTGTCACGGATGCGTTGAATCATCTTGAAGAAGTAGTAAGGACCATCAATTTTGTCCATGATACCGGTTTCGGAATCACCAACGACCATGCCTGGACGATAAATGCGGTAAGGCACTTTGGTTTCTTCACGCACGATCTTTTCGGAGGTAAATTTGCTGCGATTGTAAGGATGGGAGAAGGTTTGGCCTTCATCAAACATCGACTCTTTAAAGACACCTTCCCATTCGGTACCAGCAACAGCAATCGAACTCATGTGATGCAGACGGACATTACCACCGAGTTGGTTGGTAAAGTTGACGACGTTACGTGTGCCTTGATTGTTAATGACTTCGCCTTCGGCTTCGGTCATGTTCATGTCATAAATGGCGGCCAAATGAAAGACGTGATCTATTTTGCCAGCCAGTTTTTGTAAGTCTTCGGCTGACACGAGGGATGCTTGGGAGATATCGCCAAAAACAGGCACGATTTGCTGATCATTGGCACCTAATTCATCCATTAAATCATCTAGCTTACTTTGCGATGCTTTACGGCATAGCAAGTACACAACTGCTCCTTCACGTTTTAGTAAGCGAGCAACCAAAAAGCGACCAATAAAACCTGTACCACCTGTGACAAAATAATTCATCGTCTTTACCCTCGGTCATTTGTAAAACCATATAAAGATTATGGCTTTGTGTTTGTTGCAACGATTATAGGTGACGAGGTTGTAGAATA
>CANBZV010000053.1 GCA_947373945.1 Moraxellaceae bacterium | reverse complement strand
GTTTTTGCTTAATCACGATTTTAATCTAAAAACGTCACTCCTAGCTTGACTGGAAGTCCATCAGCGTTGGCCATAGTAGTGTTTGGTCAACCTATGGATTTTCCCTTTTGTGCGAGTGACGGTATTAAACCAGAACGCTGAACAGCTGGAATCTATCAATGAAAATTGTTGTTCTCATTTCTGGCTCAGGTAGCAATCTGCAAGCAATTATAGATGCTTGTCAGTCGGGCGTTATTGCTGGCCACGTTGTTGGCGTGTTATCTAACAAAGCCGATGCCTATGGCCTTGTGCGCGCCGAGCAAGTGGGTATTGATACCGCGGTCATTCAGCACAAAGACTTTGCCAATCGCGATGCTTTCGATTTGGCAATGCAAGAGCATATTGAGCTTTGGCAGCCTGATATCGTGGTACTGGCAGGTTTTATGCGGATTTTAACCCCAGCCTTTGTCCAGCATTTCGTGGGCAAGCTATTAAATATCCATCCTTCGTTATTACCCCTATATAAAGGCTTACATACCCATCGTCGAGTCATGGCGTGTGGCGATAAATGGCACGGTTGTTCAGTACATTTTGTTAATGATGAGTTAGATGGTGGGGCGGTTATCGCGCAAGCAGTGTTAGATGTATTAGCACAGGATAACGAACAAACACTTACCGAAAGAGTGCATAAACACGAACATTCACTTTATCCGCTGGTGTTAAGCTGGTTGGCAAGTGGACGGCTAGTCTATCAACAGGGACTTCCTGTGTTAGATGGCCAGATCCTTCATCAGCCAGTGCGCTTATTAATGTAGATTGGCTTTTAATCTGACGAACTAAGCGCGTGCATGTCAAAAAAGGTTAGTGTTATGCGTTCTTTGATTTTAGCTAGTAGCTTAGTTTGCCTGTCGGCACAGGCGTTTGATTTACAGCCTTATACCGCGACTTATCAATTTAATTTGGATAACAAATTAACTGGTACCGCGACCCGTACGCTCACCAAACAAGATAACAACTACCATTATCAGTTCAATGCTGCCGCTATGATTGCCACGGCGAATGAAGTCAGTGATTTTCAGTTTGATGGTGCTCACGTTCAATCATTACATTATGAAAATACGAAACAAATACTATTCAAAACTAAAACTTCTAGCGTAGATTTTGATTGGAGCAAACAACAAGCCAATGCCCGACGTAATGGCGAAGCACTGAGTTATGCATTAACAGATCTGGGAACGCTTGATCCGTTGAATCTGGAAATTCAGATTCGCCAGGATTTAACAGCGATGAATGCTATTAAAGGTGATTATGTGCTCGCCGATGCCAAAGGTATGAGTCCGTTGAAATTTGTCGTTGAAGGCACCGAAAAAATTACTACGCCTTATGGTGATATTGAGGCCGTGAAGGTTAGTCGAGTTCATCAATCAGCAGATCGCAAAACGCAGTTTTGGTTAGCAAAATCGCTGAATTATTTACCAGTGAAAGTTGTGCAAATGGACGATGGTGCGACCTACACCATCGAGTTGCAGGGTTATCAGCGTAATTCGAGCGTTATAACGCCCCCTGTCCCCGTGGCTGACGCTTCACCACTTTCGAACACATCACCATCAACCAAAGAGCCAAAAAAAGCTCAATAATAGCCAGTAGTTGGGTGAGTCCATGAGCAAAACAGTTCATGGTCGCATAGCCCATATAACCAAGCAAAATCAGCGTTAACGTGAGCAAACCATTGCCTTTTTCTTGCCACACGGCATAAGCGAAAATAAGCAAGGGCAAGGTTTGGATTGCTAGCATAATCAAAATGGCAGAAACAGGAGCGTGACCTAGTTGAAACCACAGTGTACTACCGATCAGAAAAGCTAAAAAAACTACATAACTCAGACGTAAATAAAAAGACACGTTATTTTCTCGCAAATTGAACTAAACGTTTGCCCAGCGCCAAACATAATGCCTGTTCTTCGGCGGTGATGGGGCGTTTACCATCTGACCCTGCCCAATGCGAAGCGCCATACGGTGTGCCGCCACTTTGGGTGCTATTTAGTGCGGCTTCACGGTAAGGCAACCCGATTAACACCATGCCGTGATGCAGTAATGGTAACATCATCGTCAATAGTGTACTTTCTTGGCCGCCGTGTAATGAGCCTGTTGCGGTAAACACGGCCGCCGGTTTGTCACATAAAGTGCCGTTAAGCCATAAGCCCGCAGTGCCGTCCAAAAAATATTTCATCGGCGCAGCCATGTTGCCAAAACGGGTCGGGCTACCTAACGCTAAACCACTACACTGTGCCAAATCATCCAAACTACAATACAATTCACCGGACTCAGGAATGCTGGCTTCACTCGCTTCGCACACCGTTGATATTGCGGGTACCGTGCGGATACGAGCCGTCATACCGGCTGACTCAATGCCGCGAGCAATCAGCTTTGCTAACTGGCGTGTGCTACCATGACGGCTGTAGTACAACACTAAAATATACGGTTCAGACATACGGCATTCTCAAAATATATGCGCGGTATTGTACCCTAAAAGGAAGCATAACGATGAAGTGGCGCACAGACTGGCGAAAAATCAAATCGTTTCTCCGTTTTGTCATGCGACGTTTTTTGGCTGATGAATGTCAGCAAAGTGCGGCATCACTAACCTATACGACGCTATTTGCCGTTGTGCCCATGATGACCGTAGTGTTTAGTATTTTGGCGGCGATTCCGTCACTTAAACATATTAGCCACGATATTCAGAATTTCATTTTTAGTCATTTTTTACCCGATACCGGAGTGAAAATTCAGAATTATTTGAACGATTTTTCGACACAGGCGGGCAATTTAACAATTGTCGGTGTTTTTATGCTGTTTATTACTGCTCTAATGATGCTGGTGACGATTGAAAAAGCCTTTAATGGTATTTGGAAAGTAAAACAGCCTAGGCAAAGTGTGATTGGTTTCTTGCGTTATTGGGCAGTATTAAGTTTAGGGCCATTTTTATTATGCGCGGCGTTTGCTGTATCTTCTTATTTAACGTCATTGCGCGTATTAAGTGATGCCGAAGCCTTTGTTGGTAATGTTTTCCCGGGGTTACAGCTTTTACCCGTTGTCTTTACCTCGCTTGCTTTTAGTTTGCTCTATATTGCTGTGCCTAATTGTCGAGTACCTGTTAAAGCAGGGTTTCAAGCCGGCATTTTATCAGCATTATTATTTGAAATTGCCAAAAATATATTTGCCTTGTTTGTCAGTAGTTTTTCTTCTTACCAATTAATATATGGTGCTTTCGCGGCGTTTCCATTGTTTTTATTATGGGTTTATTTGTCATGGATGATTATTCTATTTGGAGTTGAAGTCTGCCGTGCGTTAACTTTATATAAAGAAGATCATCAAAAAAATCGTCATCCCTTATTGGCATTATTGGATGTCTTACAGTTATTTTATCGTCGCCAGTTAGACGGGAAGTCCGTTACTGATATTGAAGCGATGCAAGTATTAGGCAAACATGAAGTAGAAACATGGACAGAGTTTGTTAGCATTTTAGTGGCACAGAATTTTATTCAAAAAACTGAGTCTGGCAATTATGTCCTCGCGCGTAATTTGGAAACGGTGGACTTTTGGGCGTTTTATCAAACGTTGCCTTGGCCATTACCTCAGCCTCAAGATTTCGATAATTTGCATGATGATGATAATTGGGCGAGGGCGTTAGCACCGCGCTTACTGGCAGTGCATGACTATAGCGGTCAACAACTGGCACTGCCTTTAGCACAGATTTTGGCGGTAAATTAGGTATAATGCCGCGCAGAGATATGACCGATACTTTCACCCAATCCCTCGCATTGTGAACGAGGATGTTTTGGAGTTTTTGCGATGACCGTTATTAAACAAGATGATGTAATTCAAAGTGTTGCCGATGCCCTGCAATATATTTCTTATTATCATCCTTTAGATTTTATTCAAGCTATTAATGCCGCTTACGAAAAAGAAGAAAGCCAAGCCGCTAAAGATGCGATGGCACAAATTTTAATTAACTCCCGTATGTGTGCCGAAGGTCATCGCCCGATTTGCCAAGATACTGGCATTGTCACTGTTTTTGTTAAAGTCGGTATGAATGTACAGTGGGATGCGGCTATGTCTCTGGACGACATGATTAACGAAGGTGTGCGTCGTGCCTATTTACATCCTGATAATGTCTTGCGCGCTTCGATTTTGAAAGACCCTGCGGGCAAACGCCAAAATACTAAAGACAATACGCCAGCCGTGATCCACTACGAGATTGTTGCCGGTGATACCGTTGATATTACCGTCGCCGCCAAAGGTGGTGGTTCAGAAAACAAATCAAAAATGGCAATGTTGAATCCGTCCGATTCGATTGTTGATTGGGTTTTAAAAACAGTGCCCACAATGGGCGCGGGCTGGTGTCCTCCGGGTATGCTTGGTATTGGCATTGGTGGTACTGCCGAAAAAGCGATGTTGTTGGCGAAAGAATCGTTAATGGATCCTGTTGATATTCAAGAATTAATTGCTCGAGGCGCACAAAATCGCGTGGAAGAGTTACGTTTAGAGTTATATGAAAAGGTGAATGCGCTGGGCATTGGCGCGCAAGGTTTAGGTGGTTTGACGACAGTAGTGGATATTAAAATTAGAGATTACCCAACGCATGCGGCAAGTTTGCCTGTTGCTATTATTCCTAATTGTGCCGCAACCCGTCATGTGCATTTTGAGCTGGATGGTTCGGGTGCCGCAGAATTTACCCCGCCTAAACTGGAAGATTGGCCACAAGTGACGTGGGATTCTAGTTCCGCGCGTCGTGTGAATTTGGACACCATTACACATGAAGAAGTGATGACGTGGCAGACAGGGGAAACCTTGTTGTTGTCGGGCACGATGTACACTGGTCGTGACGCTGCTCACAAGCGTATGGTCGAGATGATTGCCAAAGGTGAACCATTACCTGTTGATTTAAAAGGCAAGTTTATTTATTACGTTGGCCCGGTTGATCCTGTGCGTGATGAAGTGGTTGGTCCTGCTGGCCCAACGACAGCAACGCGGATGGATAAGTTCACAGAAACAGTGCTGGGCGCTACCGGCTTGTTTGGCATGATTGGTAAATCGGAACGTGGCCCATCAGGTATTAGCGCGATTAAAAGCCATCAGGCGGCTTATTTAATGGCTGTGGGCGGCGCAGCGTATTTGGTATCGAAAGCGATTCGTAAAGCCAAAGTCGTTGGTTTTGCTGACTTGGGCATGGAAGCAATTTACGAGTTTGTTGTCGAAGATATGCCAGTGTCGGTGGCAGTTGATGTGCATGGTAATTCAGTGCATGAGACAGCGCCAAAAATATGGCAAGCAAAGATTGGTAAAATTCCGGTCGTTTAAAGTTCGAGTGAAACCGCCTTGCTGCGATGCAGGGCGGTTTGATGCAGTAACTAGTGCTTAAAGCTTACTATTTTGACAGCCCGAACTGGCACATTCACGTACACGGTCTTGTAGAAACTGTGACCGCTCAATCGTGGTTTTAGTCGCACATTTCAGATTGACGAAAAAGCCTTCAGGTGCTCGTTTTGAGCAGGTTGTATTTCTATTGTCCATCCACATTAACTGTCCAGACTTCAGCGCACTTTTGCCGTCGGCATCAAGTTTTGCGCTAAGTTTTTTATAGTTACCATTTAGCTCTTTGTCGGCTTCTTGATAAACTTTGTTTAGACAATATAAGCTGTCGAAGTCGTCTTTCGGTTGATCACAGACTGAATTTGCTTGTGCAATACCAGCACAGCAGAAGATGATGGATAGAATTACCTTTTTCATTGCGATTACTCCTTTTGAAGTTAGTTACTAACAAATTAGCTTTGGGGAATGGGTTTATAGCAGATTTAAAACAAAGCTGTAATCGCGATAGATAAATAAAGTTGTAGCCGAGTAAAGTATTTATTCTGCGTGAAAGAATGAGAAGGGAATTACCATTGACTGGCCCAAACGACAGTCGCCTCGCAAGTCGAATTACCTGCGAGGCCTTTTGTCTCAACCTTTTACTTCAAAACTCATGCCAGCAGATTGTAGGCGTTTAAGCAGATATTTGCCCATCGCCTCTGCTGGAGTCACGACACCATAATTGGCGGGTAGCTTGCTTTTATCCTGCACCAAACACAATGCGCTTTCTGCTAACATCTTGGCTGTTTCGTCATAACCGGGGTCACCGCCACTGACGATAGTGCGCAACTTAACAGCCTCTTGTTGTGGAACTTTTACGTCAGCGACAAACTCGACATTAAACCAGTGTCTTGCCCGTTCTTCTGGAGCCGGACCAGCACCTGAAGGCCGACGTTTGCCTAACCAATCTCGACCTTTACCAAATTGGGCAACAACAAAAATCCCAGCAATAGCAGCGCCGGTTAACGCTAAACGATGTAGTTGTGGCACCACACCAAAATGGGCATAACTAAACGACTGGCCGTAGTTGCTATAACGCCGCGCACTTTGCACAACAATCGCCGGATCAATCGTTGGTAGAGGAGCGGCCCAACCGTCTTTTAGTTTACGTAATGTTGGCTTTTCCACTAGACGAATGTCTCGACCATTAGCCTGTTGACGATATTGCTGGCGACGATCACGAACAAAGTCTTGCCAGTTGGGCATGGCATTAATGGCGGAATTCCAAGTGCCACCAGAAATATCACCGTGACCACGAACAAAACCTTCGACTTTGACATCAGCACGGCTCAATGATTCTGTGCCCAGCTTTTTCTCAAGCGCTTGGATGGTAAAAAATACACCCAAATCGTGAGGAATACTGTCAAAGCCACAGCAATGCACAATTTTAACATTAGCTGCTTCCGCATCAGCGCCATATTTTTGCTGCATTTCACTGACAAATTGTGGCTCGCCGGTTAAATCAACGTAATCGCAGCCTTGGGTCACACACGCGGCAACCAAGTCTTCACCATGCAAAGCATAAGGGCCAACCGTGGTAATGACGACTTTAGTTTGTGCGCATAACTGCCGTAAGCTGGCCATGTCATGGCTATCCGCGATTAAAATATCAGGTGCGGCAGCAGTGGGGTTATCAGCCAGCAACAACTCGCGAATTTGCGCCAATTTTTCAGCGTTGCGGCCAGCTAAGGCGAACTTTAGTGGTTTTTGTTGTTTTAACAGATAGTCAGCTGTCAGTTGACCCGTAAAACCGGTAGCGCCAATGAGTACGATATCGTAAGGACGCGTTTTTTTGCTCATAGTTCGCTCGTGCTAAGTTGAGTGAGAAAGAAAATATTATTATTCGTAGTTAGGCCTGTAAGCCGATAATTTTTATTGACGTTAGTATATGCGCAGATGCAAAAAAGGCTCACCTATTGGCGAGCCTTTTTGTACTCATTCCTTAAAAATTAAGGTAACAAGTGTTTCACGCCTTCACGCTCTTCCAACAACTCATTAAGGGTGAAGTCCATACGCTCACGAGAGAACGCATCAACTTCTAAGCCTTCAATACGTGTGTAGACACCGTTTTCACAGGTAACAGGCACGCCGTAGATAATGCCTTCAGGAATGCCGTAGCTACCATCAGAAGGAATGCCCATAGTGACCCATTTGCCGTTCGTGCCCAATACCCAATCATGGATATGGTCAATAGCGGCGTTAGCAGCAGAAGCAGCAGAAGATAAGCCACGTGCTTCGATAATGGCAGCGCCACGTTTGCCAACAGTTGGCAAGAATACAGTGCGATTCCATTCTTCATCGTTAACTAATGCTTTTACAGCATCGCCATTGACGGTAGCAAAACGGTAATCAGCATACATGGTTGGACTGTGGTTGCCCCAAACGACCATGTTTTCGATATCGCTAACAGCACGGCCAGTTTTGGCGGCCAATTGTGACAATGCACGGTTATGGTCTAAACGCAACATCGCGGTGAAGTTAGCTGGGTTTAAGTCTGGAGCAGATTTCATGGCGATGTAAGCGTTAGTGTTAGCTGGGTTGCCAACAACCAATACTTTGACATCACGACTGGCAACGTCGTTCAACGCTTTGCCTTGTACAGTGAAGATTTTTGCGTTTTCTTGCAATAAATCTTTACGTTCCATGCCTGGGCCACGTGGACGTGCACCAACAAGAATAGCAATGTCTGCATCTTTGAAAGCCACATTAGCGTCATCAGCAGCAATCATGCCTGCCAATAATGGGAATGCGCAATCTTCTAATTCCATCATCACGCCTTTCAAAGCTTGTTGCGCTTTTTCAAAGGGGACTTCCAATAATTGTAAAATCACAGGTTGGTCTTTACCCAACATTTCACCGCTAGCAATGCGGAACAATAAGCTGTAACCAATTTGACCAGCTGCGCCAGTAACGGCAACGCGAACGGGTTGTTTCATGTGAAGCTCCTGATGATGAAAAGCGGGGATTTCCCGCTGACTCGTAAAATTTATAATAGTCGGGTAGGGCTACTATTAAAAAACGCTGCATTGTACCTAAGCTAAAGGCGAGATGCGAACAAAACTAAGCGCAACTTTCTGTTAAAATAGCGCTAATCGTTGGAGCGCTGTATGTTAATCCGTAAATTATTCCGTTTTGAGAATGCCCATATTGTTCGCAACTGTTCTAGTGACCGTTGTAGCCGTTCTATTCATGGCCATAGCTACCAAGTTGAGATTTTGTTGGAGGCTCATGCCTTGGATAATGGTCAAATGGTTTATGACTTCGGTTTGTTAAAAGGACACGTCAAAGCCTTGGTAGATAGTTTTGACCATGCAGTCGCTTTTTGGGATAAAGATAACGCCGAATATATTTCTTTTTGTAAGCAGTTTAGCGCGCGCTGGATTAGCTTGCCAGTATCACCATCGGCAGAGCAGTTTTCGCGCCTGATTTTTGTCTTGGTTGATGCAGTGTTAAAACAAACTGTGATGCAAAATGGTGAAGCTGATGTGAGTTTGCACTCCATTATAGTGCACGAAACACTAACGGGTTATGCGCAGTGTTTCAGAGATGATGTTGACAATCCGCGTATGGGTTTAATCAATTTGGCAGATATCATCTTTTCCGAGCAGGTATGCGCCGAGTGGGGCGATCCTCAGCTTTTTGAGAAATTAAAGCGTGGAGAATCGTTTAATAATCCCGTAGTCATTCCACAAGTGATTATTTAGCTTGCCGCGTCCTAGTCAATACGACGAATGCTAACTACTTAAATTGCATAGCCTTTTGCTATTAATCGTACATCGGTTTTGGGGATGCCAAGCCAACCCGCATGAGTTTTCAACACTAGTGCTGCCAAATGCTCTTGTAAAAGTACCAAATTCAACACTTCCACGCCCGACATCTCAACAATAAAGGCATCTTTGCACTGTTCATGCAGCGTTTTGATATCTAAATATGCCAAGAGGGCTTTGCTGCCATCTGCACCGACGGCCGTATATAAAGGCACTTTGGTCAAGTCGGTTGTCGTGTTTGGTGCGGCAGAACCATGCGCGACAGTCACAGGTAAAGAATAGGCAGCGAGATAAAAATGGGCTGTTTTAATGTGTTTATAAAGATTAGCACGTGCCCGTTTAGACTCAGGATTATTGATAGACTCCAGAATCAACTCGAGAATATTGTTTGAACTAATTGTATTTAAAGAATTTGTCATTTTACTCTCGGTTTGTTCTGAAGGAAAGCTTTAGTACCGCAAACTAGAGCAAGCATCTATTTAAGTCAACTCTCTCGTTTTAGGCGTTCTGCCGCACTAT
Source organism: Moraxellaceae bacterium (assembly GCA_947373945.1). Classification (GTDB taxonomy): domain Bacteria; phylum Pseudomonadota; class Gammaproteobacteria; order Pseudomonadales; family Moraxellaceae; genus Agitococcus. The sequence continues at coordinate 3,654 of CANBZV010000053.1, read as the reverse complement.
ACGAACCCACGTATTATTCAATACAAATAATTACTATTGTTATTAGTCAGTTGTGGGTAAAACAACAATATGGAGTTTGGTCAGTACGTGTCATCAAACTGTCTTTTTTATGTCATGGCACGGTCATTGCTTTATTTTTAAATACTGACACCAACACAGGATTGACGTATCGCAATCGATAACCACGTTAGTCCTAATTTAATAGCAACACAGGAGCTAATCATGGAACTTTTAGATATGCGCGATGAGAGCCTAATTGATGAATGGGCAGACTATGAAGATTATGACTACGCCGATGATGCGGTGGAGTTATAACCAAAACGCATAAAAACATCATTTTTAACGCGAACTCAATGTTCGTGTAAACACCTTGTCTAAAACCTCGGTGCAAGTTATTGTCGGGCTAATATTGCGGCTGACTAGGTTTTTCTAAAACTGTCTAGAACATCAGATAGAAATTCCTCGCGTTGTCAGTCTTGTCCCTACCAAGCGCTTGCTGAGGTTTGCCATGTCGCGTCCATTTGAACACGTATTACAGCCTTTAGATTTAGGTTTCGTTACTCTCCCTAATCGAGTGATTATGGGTTCGATGCATACGGGCTTAGAAGAATTTCCACCTGAGAGACAGGCGGCATTTTTTGCTCGTCGCGCAGCGGGTGGTGTCGGCTTAATTATTACTGGCGGTATTTCTCCTTCAGAGCTAGGCGTATTAGGGCCAGGCATGTGTACCATGACCACCGAGGCTGACGCTAAAAAGCATAAAGTCATTACTGATGCTGTTCATGCGGCAGGTGGCCGGATTTGTATGCAAGTGCTGCATGCCGGTCGTCAGTCTTATCATCCAATGAATATCTCGCCGTCTGGCAAAAAATCACCTATTTTCCCATTTCCGCCACAAACCATGACCACCGAAGTTATTGAGCAAGAACTGAATAACTGGGTTAACGCCGCTGCTTTAGCGCAACAAGCAGGTTATGACGGTATTGAGATTATGGGGTCAGAGGGTTATTTGCTGAATCAGTTTTTAACCACACGGGGCAATGAGCGTGATGATGCGTGGGGCGGTGACTTTGAACGCCGTATGCGTTTCCCGTTAGAAATCGTTCGTCGTACCCGTGAGCGCGTTGGCCCGAATTTTATTATAGTCTACCGTATGTCAATGCTTGATTTGGTTCCTGATGGCCAAACTTTTGATGAAGTTATTACCCTTGCCAAAGAGTTAGAAAAGGCAGGCGTTAATATCATTAATACCGGCATTGGCTGGCACGAAGCAAAAATCCCAACCATTGCGACAATGGTTCCGCGTGGTGCTTTTACATGGGTAACTCGTAAAGTCAAAGAAGCGGTCAATATTCCGGTTGCGGCTTCCAATCGTATCAATATGCCATCTCATGCCGAAGAAATTCTGGCGCGCGGTGATGCCGATATGATTTCGATGGCACGCCCGATGTTGGCTGATCCAGATTGGGTCAATAAAGCTGCCGCTGATAAAGAAGATGAAGTGAATACCTGTATCGGCTGTAATCAAGCCTGTTTGGATCATACCTTTGCGTTGCGTCAGGCATCGTGTTTGGTTAATCCACAAGCGTGTTACGAAGACCAGTTGTTTTACGTCAAAACGGATAAGCCGAAAAATATTGCCGTTATTGGTGCAGGCCCGGCGGGGATGTCGTTTGCGACCGTCGCTGCTGAACGTGGCCATAATGTGACGTTGTTTGATCAAGACACACAAATTGGCGGTCAATTTAACATTGCCAAACAAGTACCTGGTAAAGAAGAGTTTTATGAAACGATTCGATATTTTGGCGCGATGATTGTTAAACATGGCGTGACTTTGCAATTGGGTAAACGCGTGGGTGCCGCTGATTTAGCAGAGTTTGATGAAGTGGTTTTGGCGACTGGTATTGCTCCACGTCAATTGCCGTTGGAAGGTGTTAATCACCCAAAAGTAATGTCTTATATTGACGTGTTAAAAGAGAAAAAGCCCGTTGGCAAACGTGTAGCAGTGATCGGTGCCGGTGGTATTGGCATGGATACATCGGAGTTTTTAACCCACGATTCTCATCATGCACCAGCTAGTCTGGATATTGACGAGTTCTTGCGTGAATGGGGCATTGATAAGACCTTGCAGGCACGTAGTGGTATTGAAGGAGTAAAAGCGCAAGTTTCGCCTAGTCCTCGTGAAGTGTATTTGTTGCAGCGTAAGAACAAGAAAATCACCGGCCCCGGTAAAACGACAGGTTGGGCACATCGTGAAGTGTTGCTAAAAAAAGGCGTACACATGATTACCGGTGTTGAATACCTGAAGATTGATGATGAAGGCTTACACATTGCCATTAATGGTGAACCCAAAGTGCTGGCGGTCGATAACATTATTATCTGTGCTGGTCAGGAGCCTCAACGTGAGTTGCAAGCAGGTGTTGAAGCGTTGGGAATTAAAGTACATTTGATTGGTGGCGCAGATGTTGCCGCTGAATTAGATGCTAAACGCGCCATTGGTCAGGGGGCGAGATTAGCTGCAGAAGTATAAGTCGGCTAGGCAAAAAAAAATTGGTCTGCTAAATTTAGAAGTGCAAGCTCTTGCACTTCTAAATGCGTTATATCATGGAGAACATAATGCGCAAATTACCTAGTCTGGTGGCTACCAGTTTTATCTTATTAAATTTCACACCGATGACAGTGCTAGCAGATAATCATCAGTCCAATCATATAAAAGCGGCGGCTGCAGGTATTGAGCGTGGGCGTTATATGATTAAGATGGCGGGCTGTAACGATTGCCATACTGATGGCTATACCCAAAATGCAGGCAAAATCCCTGAAGAAAATTGGTTAAAAGGTAGCAATGTGGGTTGGAAAGGCGCATGGGGAACAACCTATGCCAGCAATTTACGTCTCGTGCTCAATCAAATGTCTGAAGCTAAGTGGCTTAAGATTGCGCGTACAGTGCAATATCGTCCACCGATGCCGTGGTTTTCCTTACATGACATGAAAGAAGATGATTTACGCGCGATTTACCGTTTTGTAAAATATCTTGGCCCTGCTGGTGAAGCTGTGCCAAGCTTCTTACCTCCTGATAAAACAACTCCACCGCCGTATGTTTTGTTTCCTTAAGCCTTAAACTGGCGCAAGTAGGCTAATAAACTTGATGAAAGTTATCGACAAGATAAAAAAGTTCAGTAATCCTTTTTAGCAAGAACGGCTGTTAGGCAAATGCCAGCCGTTCTCTCACGACCATTTAGCCCAAACTGGGCTAATAAATTATATTTTGTTTAGGTATTAATAATGACTGAAGAAGAGTTTGACCGTTTATTATTGGATTGTGCGCAGGAGTTAAAACACAAACAGGCATTGCTGGATGAGCATTATGCCCTAAGCCATTTAGGTCGTTGGCAGCTTGATCAGGAAAAGGGCATCTTGGCTTTTTTTGACACCGATGGCAGTCATCGGGTGAGTTTCGCGGTTGTTCCAATTGGTACTTTTTCCACGGCAATGGAAACTTGGAAGTGGGGCTGGGCGAATTCGCATCTGCCGCAATCGTTGCGCGCTAAAGCCGAACCATTGAAGGCTATTTATGAACGGACGGATTTTGATTTATTCGTCAATCCCGAAGAGTTTTCTGTCGATGAAGGCATGGCTTGGGAGTTGGCTGCTATT
>CANBZV010000052.1 GCA_947373945.1 Moraxellaceae bacterium | reverse complement strand
TGACCAATGGTGCCCACGTTTACGTGCGGCTTACTACGTTCAAACTTGGCCTTAGCCATAATTCAATCCTCTAATATCGTATCTTGAAGAAGTTTTTAACCCTCCCTCTCTGCCACTTGGCACCCTTTCTTTTACTTTAGGTATGAAAGATAGAGGGAGAGTCACAACCAAAATTACTCGTCGTCGTCTTTGCCTTTGCCAGAAAACTTGGCAATGATAGCTTCAGCAACGTTACGCGGCGTTTCGGAATATTTGACAAACTCCATAGAGTAAGTAGCACGGCCTTGCGACATAGAGCGCATAGACGTTGCATAACCAAACATTTCCGACAACGGCACTTCAACACGAATTTGCTTGGTACCACCAGGCAAGTCGTCCATACCCTGAATCACACCACGACGACGGTTTAAATCGCCCATGATGTCGCCCATGTAGTCTTCAGGTGTTTCCACTTCAACTTTCATGATTGGCTCAAGGAGCACAGGATCTGCCTTCATGAAGCCTTGACGGAACGCCATCGAACCAGCCATTTTGAACGATAGTTCATCGGAGTCGACTTCATGGTACGAGCCGTCAAACAAGACCGCTTTAATACCAACGACAGGATAACCCGCCAAAACGCCATTCTTCATGCGCTCTTGAATACCTTTATCAACCGCACCAAAGAATTCTTTTGGCACGGTACCGCCAACAACTTCTACAGCGTATTCGTAGTTAGCGACTTCGGTATCTAATGGCTCTAAACGCAAGTAAACGTGACCGAACTTACCGCGACCACCCGTTTGACGAACGAATTTGCCTTCTTGCTCAACAGTCTTACGAATCGTTTCACGGTAGGCAACTTGTGGCTTACCGATATTGGCTTCTACACCAAATTCACGTTTCATACGATCAACAAGAATCTCTAAGTGCAATTCACCCATACCTGCAATAATCGTTTGGCTTGATTCTTCATCAGTCCAAACACGGAATGATGGATCCTCTTTCGCCAAGCGACCCAAAGCAATACCCATTTTTTCTTGGTCAGCCTTAGTTTTTGGCTCAACAGCAAGAGAAATAACAGGCTCTGGGAAAATCATACGCTCTAGGGTGATAACATTGTTTTCATCACATAGGGTATCACCCGTAGTTACGTCTTTAAGACCTGCTACTGCAGCAATATCACCAGCGCGGATTTCATCAACATCTTCACGCTCGTTAGCATGCATCAACACGATACGACCAACACGTTCTTTCTTCATTTTAACCGGATTCCAAACCGCAGAACCCGCTTTAAGCACGCCAGAGTAGACGCGAATAAAGGTCAATGAACCCACGAACTTATCGTTCATGATTTTGAACGCCAATGCGGCAAATGGCTCGTCATCGGATGCAATACGCTCGCCAACACTTTCGTTTTTGTCGTCAAGAATACCTTTGATCGCTTGAACGTCGCCTGGTGCTGGCAAATAACGAATCACGGCATCAAGCATCGCTTGAACGCCTTTATTCTTAAATGCTGAACCACAAAGCATTGGTTGAATTTCGGAAGCAATAGTACGAGTACGCAAGCCCAAATGAATTTGGTCTTCGCTTAAATCGCCATTTTCCAGATATTCATTCATCAGCTCTTCAGACGCTTCTGCAGCGGCTTCAACCATTTTTTCACGCCATTCGGTGGCAGTAGCAACCAAGTGAGCAGGGATATCGCCGTACTCAAATTTCATGCCTTGTGACGCTTCATCCCAGATGATCGCTTTCATCTTGACTAAGTCAACAATACCTTCGAAGTGCTCTTCTTCACCCACTGGAATCGCAATCGGCACTGGATTTGCACCCAGACGCGTCTTCATTTGCTCGACAGCGCGGAAGAAGTTAGCACCAGTACGGTCCATTTTGTTAACGAACGCAATACGAGGCACTTTGTATTTGTTAGCCTGACGCCAAACTGTTTCGGACTGAGGCTGTACACCGCCAACCGCACAATACACCATACATGCGCCATCGAGCACACGCATCGAACGCTCTACTTCAATCGTGAAGTCAACGTGACCTGGGGTATCAATGATGTTGATACGGTGCTTGGCAAAGTTGTTTGCCATGCCAGACCAAAAACAAGTGGTTGCTGCGGAAGTAATAGTAATACCGCGCTCTTGCTCTTGTTCCATCCAGTCCATGGTGGCTGCGCCCTCATGAACTTCACCGATTTTGTGATTAACACCCGTGTAATACAACACACGTTCAGTCGTAGTCGTTTTACCGGCGTCAATATGAGCACTAATACCGATATTACGGTAGTGCTCGAGCGGCGTGTTTCTTGACATGATAATGTCCCCTGATTCGCTTTAGGACTTACGCGGGATAACGCGTAAGCCCCGTACATTAGAAACGGTAGTGAGAGAAAGCTTTGTTAGCTTCAGCCATACGATGGACATCTTCACGCTTCTTGATTGCAGCGCCCTTGCCTTCGTGAGCATCTAACAATTCACCAGCCAAACGCAAAGCCATAGTTTTTTCGCTACGTTTTGCTGCACTGTCAACCAACCAACGCATTGCTAGGGCCGTACGACGGGAGGGGCGTACTTCCATAGGCACTTGATAAGTTGCACCGCCAACACGACGAGCTTTTACTTCTACCATTGGACGCACTTTCTCAAGTGTATCCTCAAAAAAACGTACTGGATCAGGCTTGCCTTTTTGGGCAACACGCTCTAATGCACCGTACACGATACCTTCAGCAACAGATTTCTTACCGCTATCCATTACGTGATTGATAAATTTAGCAACAGTTTGGCTTCCAAACTTTGGATCAGGCAGAATTTCTCTGGCTGCTACGACGCGTCTTCTTGGCATATCTAAAACCTTTAAATCTCTTCAGGGGTATCTGGAACTTAAGTCCAGCCTTACTTACATCTCAAACGACTAATTACTTAGTCTTTGGACGCTTAGCACCGTATTTGGAACGGCTTTGTTGACGGTTTTTCACGCCAGCACAGTCCAAGGAGCCACGTACAGTATGGTAACGAACACCCGGTAAGTCTTTAACACGACCACCGCGGATTAGCACAACACTATGCTCTTGCAAGTTATGGCCTTCACCACCGATGTACGAAGAAACTTCAAAACCAGAAGTCAAACGCACACGACAAACTTTACGCAAAGCGGAGTTTGGCTTTTTAGGGGTAGTGGTATAAACACGGGTGCAAACACCACGACGTTGAGGACAAGCCTTGAGGGCTGGAACCTTGGATTTTTCGATCAGGGTTGAACGCCCTTTACGAATAAGTTGATTTGTTGTTGCCATTTTGGCACTCTCTCCCGTTGAAAAAAACAACCTCAGAAAAAAATGATTTTTTGAGGGATGATTATTCTAGGGAGAGCGTGTCTAGTAGTCAAGGATCGATAATGATGGTTACGTTATTTTTGCTGTTTTAGCGACGACTACTGGTTATTTACTTCTAAAGTGACTGTCAATATCGAGAGAATCTCGTTCACGCCTTGCTCTTTGCCTGCTTGTGTTGCCTCAGCTTCCAGCAGATATCGCCCCACCTTTGGCCACTTCACTGTCACCCCTCCCGTTTTGTCAGTTTGCAACAGTTGTGTTTCACTCTGATTACGGAAATGCGTGCCTTCAGGCGTTAATTTGATTTTTACACCAGCTGGGGCGGGCTTGCCATCAACAGTAAAGGCAAAACGACTTTGTTCATCAACATACAAATCATTGGGATGCGTGGAGCCTGCGCTTAACTCTAGTCCCTGCCCGGAGCTTTTCAAGGCTGTTGTATCAGGCGCATTCAAGCTGACATAGGTTTCGATACGTGACTGTGTCTGACTCACCTTCACATTTTGCGCATCGGCAGGGATTTTACTGATGATTTCAGCCAAAGTGCCACGTAAACGCTGTGGTTTAACTTCGGCGGCCTTAGTGAAACTACCCATATAGCTATCGGCAGGTAATAACGAAATGCGATACGTGCCATTCGTGGTTAGCTGGCTCGCCAATACCGACTTGCGTCCCAGATCAAGCAATTTAATACTCGTATCTGTTTGACCATTAGGCAGAGTAATAACCAACGCCGGTGCCGGTTCAGTTGAGCCATTGGCATTGGGCATGCTGTTGCCTAAAGGACGTTCGGCAATAAAAACATCTTCAGACAAACTGCCATCGACATTAACCCACTGCGGGGCTGCGCCAGAGAAATTAGTCTGGCTAGGTAATAACCAGCGTGCATGGGCACTCACCAACGGCACATAAGAAGCTAATGACAAAACTGCCAGTATAGATAGTGTTTTTTTCATCGCCGCAACTCCTGGATTATTTGTTGACCTTAATGGTGACGGTGCCGATTTCACTCGTCCCGTTCAATTTGAATTGCCCGCCCTCACCTAGGGTAATTGCCTGATGGACATATTCACGACCACCCTCTTCACGCGCAGCCTCAATATGAACGACATAAGCGCCTGTAGGCACGGCTTTATTCTGATTATCCAAACCGTTCCAGTTAATCTGGTAACTACCGGGGTTATGCGTCGCACCACTAATGGCATCTACACCCTGACTATTCTGACGGCCTACTTTGCGCCACCACTGACGTAACTCAGGCAGCCATTTATCCTTTTGCTTCCATAACGCCAGTGTCGCGACGGCTTGGCGATCGGGGCTTTCCAACCATACTGCCAAGTACGGGCGATGGTAGTTATCCGCTGTCACTTTAGGTAAGTCGAGGCTAATTTGTATAGTCTCGGCAGCGGCAGCTAGCGCGCTGTTAGTGATTGCCATCAGCGCGAACACGACCAACCATCTTAGCTTCATCAAAGACACTCCAATCAACGCATAAGTAAATGGGGAACAAACAACAGATACACCAGCAGTGGACTAGCGAGACCAAGCCCCGCCAGAATCAAACCTGAACGGCGATATTTACGGTTTTGCCAAAGGATGATCATGCCGGTAATGGCAAACAACAGCATCAGTACGGCGCTGATATCAATAATCCAGCTCCATATCGCCCCGCTATAACGGCCCATATGCAGATTATTCAACGTTTGCAATAACGATAACTGCTCTTGTTCCACGCGTATCTGATTGCTATTCATATCAATTTCGATGCTGACAAAACTACCCGGCAACTTGTATTCCAACATCAGCAAACCGTCATCGGCATTGGCTTCGATACTATCGGGCTGCGTCAGATTAAATTGCTGTTGCAGATAGCTATGTACCCCCACTAACGTTGGTTGCCAGTCTTCGCCTGCTTGATGCGCTTGACCCAAGCTGGCGCGGACAATCGCTGGTAACGGCGTTTGCTGGCTCTGAACCTGAGTATGTGGAGGCAACCAGTCGGGATGATTGAGAATCAATCCCGATAAACAGAACATGAATAACAAACCGAATAATGCGGTAGCGACGTAGGTATGCAACATCCTTGCTATTTTGAACATCTCCCGCTGCCACAACGGCATTTTGGCGACGCGCATAATGATGACTCTTTACGATTGGGGGGTGACGGCCAGAGCGACTTTGCTCAAGCCATGACTCTGAATCATCGCCAGCAACGCCGCGACCCGCTGATAGGTTACTTGCTGGTCGGCATGGAGATTAATTTGGGTGTCGACTTGTGTTTGCAGTGCTTGCAATTTGTTTTGCATATCGGCATCGGATAACGGTGTTTTTTCCCAAAACCACTGGCCATTAGCGTCAATGCTTAAATTGACTTTGCTGGCTGGCAATGCGGCTGGCATGGTCGAGGTTTGCGGCAAATTCACTTTCACCGCTTGTGTTAGCACTGGCATCGTCACCATAAAAATAATAAGCAGCACCAGCATGACATCCACTAACGGCGTCATGTTTATTTCGCTAAACGCTTCGTCAGCCTGATGCTCTAGATCGGAGAACGACATGGTTATTCTCCTGCTGTGACCAAAGACACCTGTTCACGTTTGGCGATCGGTGAACCGGTGACAAAATAGGCATGTAAATCATGGGCGAAGCGCTGCAACTGCCCCAATATTTGTTTGTTAGCGCGGGCGAGCGTGTTGTAGGCAAGCACGGCCGGAATGGCAACTGCCAAACCAAACGCCGTCATAATCAGCGCTTCACCAACGGGGCCAGCGACTTTATCAATACTCGCTGCGCCACTGGCACTAATAGACATTAACGCGTGATAAATTCCCCACACAGTTCCCAGCAAACCCACAAAAGGCGCGGTCGAACCAATCGAGGCGAGCACCGTCAAACCGGACTGCATACGCTGTAACGAATCTTCGATGCCGCGTTTTAAGTTGCTCATCACCCAATCATGCAAGCTGAGCGCACCATGAAGATCTTGGCGGTTATCGTGATGATGCTGCAAGGCATCTTGACCATTACAAGCCAATTCATAAAACGGATTATCTTGGGTATGTGGTTCCAGTAACTGCAAACCTTGATTAAATGACGAGGCATGCCAAAAATGACGGTCAACGGCTTTGGCCATTTTCTTCAACTGAAACACGCGCCAAGCTTTCACCATAATGACCGTCCACGATAACAGCGACATCAAAATCAGCGTCAGAGCTACGACGTTGCTCACCATGTCGGAGGTGTGCCACCATAATTCAACCGTCATTATTAGTTCTCCAACGTAAAGATAATGGGGACAAGGACCCAAGCAGCTACTTTGTCATTGCCTAGTTGCGCAGGCTTAAAATGCCACTGTTTCACTGTCGCCAGCGCCGCTTGGTCTAGACGACTAAAACTACTGCTTTTTGCTAATTGCACTTCACCGGCCAGCCCTTCAGGGGTGACAAAAACACGCAATGTCACTTTGCCTTCTTCGCCCATACGCCGGGACAAGGGAGGATAAGATGGCTCAGGATTCTGCAAGCCTTCAACATTAAAGCGAGGCGCTGTTGGCTCAGGCACAAGTTCAGGTTTGGGCGCTTCTTTTACAGGCGCGGGAGTAACAGGAGCTGGCTGTGCAATTGGCACAGGCACATCCGCTGGACGGGCCTCAACCACTTTGGCGACTGGTTGCGGTACTGGCAGCGCAACTTTAGGCTGGGGCTGAGGTTTCGGCGGCTCTACCAGTTTGACTTTGGGCTTGACTGGCTCGGCAGGGCGCATGCGTAATGGCTCAGGCATGAGCATACTGATCACCATTAGTGTCTCTGGCTCAGGCTTCGCCTGGACATGCAAACACAGGAAAGTAATGGCTACCGCCGCATGAAAAACGATGACAGCCACTAAAGCCATGAGCACTCGGCGTCTGGCCGACATTGCACTCACGGCTATAGGGCGATGCCTATCCTTAGCGGCCAAAGTCGATAAAGGCATTGTATTAGTGTCGTGCTGATAGGCGTTCAACTTAGGTATCTGCCCACATACGCAATAAATTATGATAAATGCCTGTCATCTGCACCAATGATGCGTGATCGGGGACATCCTGAGTTAGCCGCTGAATAGAAGTGTCCAGATCAAACAATAATGCGCGTTGGGCATCGTCACGCACCAAACTTTGTGTCCAAAAAAAGGAAGCCAGACGTGCGCCTTTAGTCACAGGATTAACTTTGTGCAAACTAGTCGAAGGGTAAAGAATCATATATCCGGCGGGCAATTTGACACTTTTGGCACCGTAAGTATCTTCAATTAACAGCTCGCCGCCTTCGTATTCATGCGGTTGACTTAAAAACAGGGTTGCCGAAATATCCGTGCGGACCCGGTGGGGAGTGCCACGAATATCCCTGATCGCATTATCGACATGAACGCCAAAACTGCCTCCGCCCTGATAACAATTAAACAGCGGCGGAAAAACTTTCAACGGTAGCGCCGCTGACAGGAACAAAGGATTGCGTTCCAGTGCCTGCAAGATCGCATTACCGAGCTCACGCGACAAAGGATGGTCTTCTGGTAGTTGTAGATTGTTTTTCGCCTTTGCTGATTGATGACCTGCCGTGACTTTGCCGTCCACCCAGTCAGCCTGAGCCAATGCCATACGAAAAGCAGCAACTTGCTCGGCCGTCAAGACATCAGGAATCTGCAACAACATAACTCTTTCCTCTACCAGAACCGTACCTTGCCTGACTTATCGCGAGAGCAAGGCAGAGAAGGCCCATTACATCTTGTAGCTGACATTCACTGTCGCCGAGCGCGTATCACCGGGTGTTGCCCAGCCGTTATTGCGAATACGGGTGTAATACTCTTCATCCAACAGGTTTTTGACATTTAACTGCACACTTAATGCTCTCGTCAGTTTGTACGTTGCCGACAGGTTATGAACGATAAAGGCCTCGGAGGTCACTAGGGGGATGGTGCTACGACCAACGAATTTCGTGCCATCGGCAATACCTGTGTGCTGCGTTAAGGTCAGCTCACCCTGATACGTAAAGCCATAGCCAAGCTGAAACTTTGGCGTCCAGTCATACGTCGTCCAAAAACTAGCAGCGACTTCAGGCACATTGGTTAACGGATCACCTTTAGTCCAGTCTTGCTCGGTGCCACTAACACCCCCATTCGCGGCAAAGTCACCAGCACCTTGCAGCACTTCACTTTGTTGTAGTGTTAGATTGGCGAATATTGACCATTGATGACTCAGCAAACCACCAGCACCCAGTTCAATGCCTTCGACACGGCTTTTACCGTCTAATGGTTGCGAACCGGATGGATTATTGGGATTGCCAACATCACTGACTTTATAATTACTGCGCTCAGTACGGAACAATGCGGCATTAACCGACAGCTTTTGCTTTAGGACATCCCATTTAGTACCTAGCTCATACGTGATCGCCGTTTCTGGCTCGACATTACAGGTGGCATTGTTTTGCACGACGCCCAAAGTCACAGCCGACACCGTGGTACAAGTGCCATTGACAGTAGATACTGAGGGCGTTTGGGCATTGGCATAGGACAGATAAATCGTTCCAGCTTCTACCGGTTTAAAAATCACCCCCGCTTTATAGGACAGCAGATCAACACTATAGTCAGCGGTGACATCTTTGCCACTATTGAGTACTCCGGCCTGCGCAGGTTGAGCTGGATTCCAATTCGTAGCCGAAGGCGCGCTATAACTATCTATCCCGTAAGTGGTATTGGCGCCTTCGCTATGGTCATAACGTACGCCCAAGTTCAGCCACCATTGCTCATTGAACTTCAAGGTATCGAAAACATAGAGCGCATGATTATCGAGCTCGGCGCTGTTTTTGCCGGTCAGTGTTTTATTGATGGGACCATGATAGATAGTGTCGGGACGAGCGATATCCATCACTGGCAAATAGCCATTAGGCGAATCATATGACTCTGGTGCCGAGAAATCCCAGCCGTTAGCCTGTTTAAACAAGCGATAACCGCTAAATTCGTACTCTTCGTGACTGAATGAGAAACCTGTGACTACGGTATGTTCTATGCCTGCAGTGTTGAGGCTCCACGTAAAATCGGTCTGGTTAACCATCGCCGTATTAGTGGTGTCACGAACATTGCCGCGAGGGCCAGAAACTACATACTGACCCGCCAACAACTTGGCACCATCGCCATAAATATAGTTAGGCGCTTTAGTCGCAGCGTTTGTTTTGCTGTAAACAGTGCCACATGAGGAAGCATAGCCTGTCGTATTTTCAACAATAGCACCGCCACTAACTTTTTGACTCCACGCTTCGGGCTTACCTTCTGGTAAACACCATGTACCTTGCGGTGGATCAACAACGGTATATTGTTCGGTACGCGACAACTTAGTGGCGTTACGCATCGACAAACTGTCGTTAAAAACATGGTCAAAAATAGCCGTCAACGCATCACTTTCAATTTGTTGCGTGTCGGTATTGCTATAGCCGTAGTAATTACTTGGATCAACACTAGGCAAAGGACGGCCATTATAAAAAGGCACGCCATATTGAGGAACATTGTCATCGGATTGATGAAAATAGCCCAAGGTCAAACGCGTAGGAGTATTCATACCAAAGATGATCGACGGCGCAATGCCCCAACGCTCGAATCTCTCGACATCACGGCCGGGCGCATCATTTTGATGAGCCATGATATTGACGCGCACCGCCATGCTGTCATTGATTTTACGGTTGGCATCGACGGTAGTGCGTAAATAACCATCAGTACCAACACCCACATTCAGTTCAACAAAGTTTTTATTTTTCGGCATTTTGCTGACTAGGTTTACTGTACCGCCCACAGCGCCCGAACCGGCATAGACCGAACTAGACCCTTTAACGACTTCAACCGACTCCAGATTAAACGGATCGGTACGCGAGTATTGGGCGCTATCACGCAGGCCATCAATTGAAACATCATTATCACTGCTAAAGCCCCGAATGGTAATTTTGTCACCAAAACCACCACCGCCTTCGCCCGCGCCAAAAGTAATGCCGGGCACCGTGCTGAGAATATCGCGTAGTGAGAGTAGATTTTGATCTGCGATGACGTCCTTGCTCAGCACCGTCATCGTTTGTGGGGTATCGCGTAAGCTCTCGGTATATTTGGGCGATGTTGCCTGTTCGGGCTGATAGCTATTTTGCGCGCTACTTTTGACCGTCATCGCGGGCAGTTCGGTGTCAGTCGCGCCAAATACCGACATAGATGAAGCAGCCATGATCGCTGCCACGAGGGGATGAATACGCAAGTTCAAGTCAGTGCTCCGTCAAACCAATTAATAGGACGCGCCCTACCGATGATGCTCGGCATGATGGCTAATCCAAGGGCAACTAATTGGCTTTCGGTTCGCTTCTGGTAGAACGCTAAACCGTCGCTGCACTCCCCACGTTAAAAACACAGGTGTAGTACAACATTCGCTGCACGCATTATAAATGATAATGATTATCATTTAAAGAGATTTGTGTCGTTATGATCGCACTAAATACTTTTTTGGGGCATAAAAAAGCCCCGTGTATTTTCATACACAGGGCTTGTTAAGCTAGGCTAAATTATTGATTAAAATTCAATAACTCAGACAGAGCTTGTGCAGCGGCTTCTTTCGCCAAATCATCAGAAGTGACTTCAGAATCCAACTCAACAACTTTAGGTTGTTGTGGTTGTAACGCTTCTAAACGCAGACGACGACGCTCGGCATGGTAAGCAAAACCAGTACCGGCTGGAATCAAACGACCAACAACGACGTTTTCTTTCAGACCGCGCAAGTCATCTTCTTTGCCGGTTACCGCAGCTTCAGTCAAGACGCGTGTCGTTTCTTGGAACGACGCCGCAGAAATGAAGGAGTCTGTTGCCAACGAGGCTTTAGTAATACCCATCAGGATACGTTCAAACTTCGCTGGAATTTCACCGGCATTTTCCAAGCCTTCGTTTTCTTCAACAACACGGGCATATTCGCCTTGTTCGCCTTTGATGAAGGAAGAGTTACCACCTTCAGTAATGTCCACTTTACGCAACATCTGACGAATAATCACTTCAATATGCTTGTCGTTGATTTTAACGCCTTGCAAACGGTAAACGTCTTGTACTTCGTTAACAATATAAGTTGCCAACGCGGTATCGCCTTTTAAGCGCAAGATGTCATGCGGGTTTTGTGGGCCGTCAGAAATGACTTCACCACGCGCCACGCGCTCACCTTCGAAGACGTTGATTTGACGCCATTTAGGAATCAGCTCTTCATAAATTTCAGCGCCATCATCCGGTGTAATCACCAAACGATGTTTGCCTTTGGTTTCTTTACCGAAGGTCACGACACCGCTCTTCTCAGCGAGAATCGCGTGTTCTTTTGGCTTACGCGCTTCGAACAAGTCAGCAACACGTGGCAGACCACCGGTGATATCACGCGTTTTCGACGATTCTTGAGGAATACGACCGATAACATCACCAACACCGACTTCGGCACCATCTTGCAAGTTGGTAATCGCCAACGACGGCAAGAAGTACTGAACAGGTTGGTCAGAACCTTCCAAACGAATGTAATTGTCGTTTTTATCAACCAGCGCAATGGCTGGACGTAAGTCTTTACCCGCTGCTGGACGATCTTTAGGATCAATAATTTCGATGTTGGTCAAACCAGTTTGTTCGTCAGTTTGATGACGAACGGTGATGCCTTCATCCATATGGACGAATTTCACCCGACCTGCTACTTCAGTGATGATTGGATGGGTATGTGGATCCCAGTTAGCGACGATTTGGCCGCCTTTAACTTCCTGACCATCTTTAACCGTAATCACCGCACCGTATGGCAGTTTATAACGTTCACGCTCACGACCTCGGTTATCGGCCACGCCAATTTCACCGGAACGCGATACAGCAACCAAGTTACCGTTAGCGTGTTGAACCATTTTGATGTTGTGCAAGCGAATCGTACCGTCGTTACGCACCGTCACGTTGCTAATAGCAGAAGCCCGGCTCGCCGCGCCCCCGATATGGAACGTACGCATGGTGAGCTGAGTACCCGGTTCACCAATCGATTGTGCCGCCATAACACCAACGGATTCACCGATATTAACCTGATGACCACGCGCCAGATCACGACCGTAACACTTCGAACAGACACCAAAACGAGTTTTACAGGTAATCGCTGAACGCACGATGACTTCGTCAACGCCTGCCAATTCTAAACGCTCAACCCATTTTTCATCCAACAGAGTGCCAGCTTCGGCAAACACGTCTTCAGTGCCTGGATTCAAGACATCAACAGCAACGACACGACCCAATACCCGCTCGCGTAGCGGCTCAACAATATCACCACCTTGAATCAGCGGTGTCATTGACAAACCAGCACTCGTGCCACAATCAGGCTCGGTAATTACCAAGTCTTGGGCTACGTCAACCAAACGACGCGTCAAATAACCCGAGTTAGCGGTTTTTAACGCGGTATCGGCCAAACCTTTACGCGCACCGTGGGTCGAGATGAAGTACTGGAGAACGGTCAGACCTTCACGGAAGTTCGCCTTAATGGGCGTTTCAATGATCGAACCGTCGGGCTTGGCCATCAGACCCCGCATACCGGCCAACTGACGAATCTGCGCCGCGCTACCCCGAGCACCGGAGTCAGCCATAATAAAGATGGAGTTGAAAGATTTTTGTGACTCTTCCACACCTTGTTTATTGATGACTTTTTCGGTGGACAGGTTGTCCATCATCGCTTTGGCAACTAGTTCGTTCGTACGAGACCAGATGTCGACAACTTTGTTGTAACGTTCACCTGCGGTCACCAAACCTGAGCCGAATTGATTTTCGATTTCGCGAACCTCTTCTTCTGCTGCATTAATGATGGTTTCTTTTTCCGCAGGAATAACCATGTCTTCCATACCAACGGAAACACCGGAATACGTCGCTTGACGGAAACCGAGGTACATCAATTGGTCGGCGAAAATAACGGTATCTTTCAAACCCAACACGCGGTAACAGGTGTTGATCAGTTTGGAGATGTTTTTCTT
>CANBZV010000051.1 GCA_947373945.1 Moraxellaceae bacterium | reverse complement strand
GATATCAGCCCTGCGGCAGCTTATTATCAAGCGGCGCGTATTGCTCGTGTGCGCCACTTGTCTTTAGAGCAAGTCAATACGTTGATAGTCACTCATACGGAAGGCCGACAATTTGGTATTCTTGGTGAAGCACGCATCAATGTCTTATTATTAAATCTCGCGCTCGACAAGCTGGAGTCCACACATGGACAACCGTCCTGATCCTGATGCCCTATTAGAAAAAGTCCAGCGAGACGAAGCGCAAGCACAACGCGGCCGGTTAAAAATCTTCTTTGGCAGTTGTGCGGGCGTCGGTAAAACCTGCGCCATGTTGCAGGCCGCACGCCAGCAACAGCAAAAAGGCGTGGATGTCGTCGTCGGCTTACTAGAGACACATGGCCGTGCCGAAACCGCCCAGTTGCTGACAGGGCTAGATTTATTGCCCACGCAAGCGGTTAATTATCAGGGGCGACTACTGTCGGAGTTCGATCTTGATGCCGCTTTAACACGCAAACCGGCCTTGATTTTAGTGGATGAACTGGCTCACTCCAACTTGCCCAGTTGTCGTCATCCCAAACGCTGGCAGGATATTGAAGAACTGTTAGCAGCAGGAATCAATGTCTATAGCACCGTCAATGTGCAACATCTAGAAAGTCTCAATGATATTGTCGGTCAGATTACGGGCGTTCGGGTGCGGGAAACGATTCCTGATAAAGTCTTTGATGCTGCTGATGATATTGTACTGGTGGATTTACCCCCCGATGAACTGATACAGCGCTTGCACGAAGGTAAAGTTTATCTGCCCGAACAAGCGACACGTGCCAGCCGCAACTTCTTTCGTAAAGGCAATCTGATTGCCTTGCGTGAGCTGGCATTGCGGCGCACGGCGGATCGGGTCGATGCGCAAATGCGGTATTATCGCCAAGATCAAGCGATTTATCATGTCTGGCAAGCTAAAGAACGTTTACTCGTTGGCATTAACTGTCATGCAAGTGGCGAGAATCTGGTGCGTGCCAGCGCCCGCCTCGCCGCCAGTTTACGCGCAGATTGGCTCGTCGCTTATATCGAAACGCCCGCCGAACACACACTTTCGCCGCAACAACAAGAACAGTTGCTAAAAACACAAAAACTGGCGCAAGAGCTAGGAGCTGAAACTGTTTCTCTGTCTGGCCAAAATCGTGCCGACACCCTACTCGCTTATGCGCGCACGCGTAATGTTTCGAAGCTGGTGCTCGGCAAAACTCATCTACCCAGATGGCGTAGTGTATGGCAACAGCCATTGGCTACTGAAATTCATCAACGTGCCAGCAATGATATAGATCTCTATTTGATTGGTAAAAACTCCACCCCAGCCCAAAACAAAACCAATAAACAACCACATCAAACATCAACTGACGATGCAGCTTCGAATGTAGCACTCCAGAACTACGGCTGGGCAGCCGCTATTTGTTCTTTAGTTACCTTGGCCACGGCGGGACTGGTACATGTGTTTGACCTCGCCAATATCATCATGCTCTATTTATTGGCGGTGGTACTGATAACCATTCGTTTTGGTAAAGGCGCAGGGATTTTTGCTTCATTTTTTAGTGTTGCTGCGTTTGATTTCTTTTTTGTCGCGCCGCGTTTATCGTTTACCGTCGCCGATACTCAGTATTTATTTACCTTCGCGATGATGCTGATTGTCGCGTTGATTATTAGCAACCTGACTGCACGTTTACGTTATCAAGCCGACATTGCTACCTACCGCGAGCAACGCACCGCCAGCCTCTATGCCATAGCCAAAGAACTGGCTAGCTCATTAACTACCGAAAGTATCATTGATATCAGTCATGAACATCTTGACCCATTATTTCAGGCACAAACCTATCTGTTACTTCCTGATTTAACTGACAAAATCATCTGTCCTAGCACGGCATTTACCACATTACCGGCACTTGATAGCGGTATTGCGCAATGGGTTTACGACCAACAACAAGCGGCTGGCATAGGCACCAATACCCTACCTGCCAGCCCCATGTTATATCTGCCACTAAAAGCGCCAATGCGTACACGCGGGGTCTTGGTCTTACTGCCGTCACAAGCCCAAATGTTACGCCAGCCTGAACAGCAACGTCTGCTTGATACCTTTGCTTCACAAATCGCCTTGGCACTGGAGCGAGTACATTTTGTTAATATTGCCCGTGATGCCTTGGTGAATATGGAAGGTGAACGCTTGCGCAACTCGTTGTTATCGACCATTTCCCATGACTTACGCACGCCATTAACATCGTTAATTGCGATGGCAAGCTTGCTGGAAAAAAACTTAACTCAACCGAAAGAAGCACTGGAAATCACGCATTATATTCAAGAACAAGCATTAAGAATGAACCAGTTGATTACCAACTTGTTGGATATGGCACGGCTACAAACAGGGGGTGTCACGCTGAATCGCCAATGGCACACTATTGAAGAAACCATCGGTAGTGCTTTACATGCCTGTCAGCCGTCTTTGCTTAATCATCGAGTGCAGACGCAAGTGCCGCCTGAGTTACCGTTAGTATTTTTTGATGCCGTTTTGATTGAGCGCGTGCTATGCAATTTAATCGAGAACGCCTGCAAATACACACCCGCGCAAAGCACAATCACCGTTAGCGCCCACATGGGAGGACAACAATTAATTGTTAGTGTCGCTGACAATGGTGGCGGTTTGCCCGTGGGTATGGAGCAAGAAATTTTCACCAAATTTACCCGAGGCGATAAAGAGTCCGTGCAAACAGGCGTAGGATTGGGCTTGGCCATTTGTCAGGCGATCATTCGTGCCCATGATGGTACTATTCAGGCCACTAACCTCGCGACTGGTGGCGCAAGTTTTACTTTCAGCTTACCTGCAAGTGAACCACCACCTTGCACTGATGAAGAACCTGAAGAGCTAGCATGATGAATTCTCCCACTGTTCAAATCGTCATTATTGAAGATGAAAAACAAATTCGTCATTTTCTCTATACCGCGCTGACAGCAGAAGGTTTTCAGGTTTACGAAGCGGAAAACGGCCAGCGTGGTTTAATCGACTGCGCGACGCGCAAACCTGACTTGGTGATTGTTGATTTAGGACTGCCCGACATCGACGGCATTTCTGTAATCGAACAACTTCGTAGTTGGAGCAACATTCCGATTATTGTGTTGTCAGCGCGTAGTCAAGAAGCCGAAAAAGTGGCCGCTTTGGATGCAGGAGCCGACGACTATTTGACCAAACCTTTTGGTCTTAACGAACTGCAGGCACGCATTCGCGCCCACCTTCGTCGCCACGAACCACAACAGGAAGCCATTGATTGCAATATTCATTTTGGCGATGTAGATATTGATGTCAGTCAGCGTCTAGTGCTGCGTAATCAACAACAGATTCATCTCACGCCGCTCGAATATCGCTTGTTGCTGACATTGATTCGCCATGCCGGAAAAGTGATGACCCATCGCCAACTGTTACAAGCGGTATGGGGGCCGAATCATACAGAAAGTGGTCATTATCTGCGTATTTATATGGGCCATTTGCGGCAAAAACTGGAAACCATTCCCGCACAACCACAGCATTTTTTAACCGAGACAGGGGTAGGCTATCGTTTTGTATTTTGAAGTTAGTCATTCAAACTTACTTTTTCAGCCTTTCGGCTGCCCTCCTAAGCGCCAAAAAATCTTCTTAGCCACGCCCCTATTTAGCCATGCAAGGCTAAAATTCTTGCACTACACTGGAAATTGATCAGTGAGTTCTGGCGAAAAATAGGACTCAAAATCCGCTGATGTAACGGACTTGCACAATAATGCCTTATTGACGTGGGTCCTCTATTTTAGGAGCACGACATTATGCAAGCGTCCTATATTCTACCTAGCTTTAATAAAGAAGCCTTTCATTGCCCACATTGTCACGTCTATTCCGTCATGAAGTGGGAGCGCCTGCTTCGTCATGGCGCAACAGAAATTACCGAGTCATTTATTGTCCAAGCCAGTTGTACTCACTGCAACAAAAGCTCGTACTGGTTTAGTCACCCAAAAGAAGCAGGTCGGCCCACCCACGGCAAAATGATAAGCCCGGAATTAATCTCTGCCCCACTAGCTCACGCTGACATGCCCGCCGAAGTCAAAGAAGACTACGAAGAAGCACGTCAAATTGCCACCCACTCGCCTCGCGCAGCGGCAGCGTTATTACGTCTAGCGATTCAAAAACTGTGTGTCCATTTAGGGGAGCCTGGCAAAAACTTGGATGCCGATATAGAGTCTCTGGTACAAAAAGGACTACCGAAATTAATTCAGCAAGCGCTGGATATTTTGCGTGTCATTGGCACCCATGCTATTCCATATGGAGAAATGAACAATGCAGATGTTGCTACTGTCGCAGCCAGTCTCTTTGAACTAGTTAACCATATTGTTGACGCGCGGATTGCGCATCCCAACAAACTACAGGTCATTTTTAATAAACTGCCGCAGGACGCCCCGTTATTGCATGGTACAGCGCATTAAAAATACTAGGGCGGTTTAACCGCCCTATGTAATTAATGAATGAACACACTCTACACCCCTTTAGGATGTCCAGACTCTTCAATCGCTTCTTTCACTTGGGGTGGCATGTAGTTTTCGTCATGTTTCGCCAAAATTTCTTCAGCCTCTACACGACCATTAACAAATTGACCATTGGCCACAACACCCGTTCCTTCCTTAAATAAATCGGGCAAAATACCGGTATACGTCACAGGAACTTGCTGCTTTAAGTCACTGATCATAAAGCTAATAGCCAAAGAGTTTGCATCACGTTTTAACGATCCTTTCACCACCAACCCACCCACTTGAATACGACGTCCTGTCGGTGCTTCGCCACTGACTAACTGGCTAGGAGTGTAAAATAGATTTATATTCTGACGCATTGCATACGCCGCAAAACCAACTGCGACGCTAATCCCAATCACTAAAGAAATGACTAATAATAATTTACGTTGACGTTTAGGATTCATCTTGGCTTCTCGTTGTTGCTTGTGCGGCATCACGTTTCATTTGTTGCTTCTGCTCGCTAAAAAACTGCTGCCGTTCGTGATAAGTGTGCCAGAGCAGCCAGGCTATCACGCCAAATGTCAGGCCATAACAAGACCAAACATAGACACCATGTTTTCCCATCGCCAAAAAATCAGCGAATGAATCAAAAGCCATGATTAACTCTCCGCCCCGTTAGCTTCGGGCTTGCTGGTTTCGGCTTTCACTAACTCGCGCACCCATTGACTACGTCGCTCTCGTTGCAAAATAATATTACGGGTTTTCAGAATCGTTAACAGTCCAAATAAAGTATAGAAGCCTAATATCATCAGTACTAATGGCAGCCACATTTCAACCGGCATCTTCGGCTTAGAGGTCATCGTAAAGGTTGCACCCTGATGCAAGGTATTCCACCACACCACTGAATATTTGATAATTGGCAAATTAACGACGCCCACAATCGCCAAAATCGCGGCTGCTTTAGCACCTGTGGCGCTACTTTCGTAGGCGTTATATAACGCAATAACACCTATATATAAAAACAGCAAAATCAACATCGACGTCAAACGGGCATCCCATACCCAATAAGTGCCCCATGTTGGTTTACCCCAAATACCGCCAGTCACCAATGCCAAGAAGCAAAACCAGGCACCCATTAACGCTATCGCCCGTGCCACCATTTCAGCCGTCTTAATCTTCCACACCAAACTGATGACACCACAGACCGCCAAAGCAAAATAACCACTTAAAGCGAGACTAGCGGCAGGGACATGAATAAAAATAATGCGGTAGCTATTACCTTGTAAATAATCTGGTGGTGCAAAAGCCAAGCCCCACACCGTACCAATACCAATCAACAAACCCGCAATGACACTCAGCCATGGAATAAACGCACCACTAATACGATAAAAATACTTGGGGCTGACCGTTTGCTCAAAAAGTTGCCACCATCGTTTGAGAAAGAACAAAGTTTAACCTCCGACCGCTAAACGCAACGCCGCCGCCACCGCTAAAGGTGTAAGGGTCAATGCCAACACTAAAAATGCCGCTAACAACGCCAAATAGCCATCTATAGGCAAGCCACTCAATGAAGCCTGTACCGCTGCGGTAGCGAAAATCAACACCGGAATATGTAACGGCAACGTCAATAGCGGAATAAGCACACCACCGCGACGTAACGATACCGTTAAAGCCGCTCCGATGGCACTGATCAAACTTAAGGTCGGTGTACCTAATAATAAAGTCAACATTAATGTGGGCATAGATGACATTGGTAAATGCAATAACAAGGCGGCAATAGGACTTAACAGTGTTAAACAAGCTCCCGTTTGCAACCAGTGCGCAAATACTTTTGCCAATACTATGAGTGGCAATGGGGCGGGGGCAACTAATAATTGCTCCAAACAACCATCATCATAATCTTGACGAAATAAGCTATCCATCGACAACAGCACGGCTAATAACGCAGCTATCCACACTACCCCACCCGCCATCACCGCCAACTTGGCTGGTGTCGCACTAACGGCAAGCGGAAACAAGGTGATCACCATGACAAAAAAACTGAGCGGATTAAGCCAGTCACCGCCTTGTCTAGTGACTAATTTAAGGTCGCGCCGAATGACTGCTACTATCGCTTGCCACATATTATTGGATCTCGGGGCGATAGCGCGCCAAATCTAAACGTCGTAACGGAAAATCAGGATTAAAGATATGATGTGTCGTTAATAACACCATACCGCCCTGCTGAGCATGTTCCGCAAACCACGCTTCTAACGCCAATACACCCGCTTGATCAATTGCCGTAAAAGGCTCATCCAATACCCATAAGGTCGCTCGTTCGATAAATAAACGCGCCAAAGCAACCCGACGTTTTTGGCCAGCAGATAAGCTAGAGACAGGCACATCCTCATAGCCTGCCAAACCCACTTTTGTTAAAGCAGCTTCTATTTTAGAAAGGGACACAGACTGAGAACGTAACTGAGTTAGAAATTGTAGGTTTTCAACAGGTGTTAATAACGCTTTTAAGCCTAAGAGATGACCAATAAAACTGGTATTTTGTTTAAATAACAAAGGATTATCGCCAATCGACTCGCCCGCCCAGCAAATATTGCCGTGCTCCATTGAGGCCAAACCCATGAGCCCATTTAACAGTGTCGTTTTTCCTGTGCCATTCGCACCAACGACTTGCACAATTTCACCAGCTTGCAGTGTAAACGACAAATCGCTAAACAAGACTCGATCATCACGAACAGCCTGCAAATGTGAGACAGCGAGCAAGGCGCTCTCCGCAGAGAAAATTAGAGGCAAGATTATAACGTATTTTTAACAGAACTTTGGTATTAGGCTGACAGAAAAAAGGCAGCCGAAGCTGCCTTTGATGACCAGAGCTTTTACGCTCTTACAAACCAGCTAATTTCAAACGGTTAGCGTGTTCACGATATACAGATTTTGGATCAGTAGAGAAAATATCACGTAGTCCAAACATTAAGTTCACTTCATCCAAATGGTTCATTGAGTAGTTGTCACGTAACACCACACCTAAATGGCTGCTACATTGAGTCACTAAACCATCATTGGCTGTCGTCGCAACAAGGCTTGTTAAACCTAACAAAGCATCAGTCGGATCAAGGAGGTTGGTTAATGGCTTTGTACCGCCCCAAGAATAAAACTTGATGTTATTTACTGTTGCTGCGCCCGAACCACAAGCAGTCGTTGGTACACCTGCAGGATATTTAGCAGTAAAGGCTGCAGAACCTGCGGTAGACAAGGAAGCAATACTATTTTTAGCACTTTGGTTGTAACTACCTGGGCCATTGAACATTTCAATCACACTTGCCAGCGCATTTAAAGCACCGTAGGCAACAGCACTCAAAGCACCTGTTTTTGTGACTAAATCAGCAACGGGTGCGCCTTTTACTGGGCTACCAATTGCAGTAACGGATGCCACTTGACTAGGGATGGCGGCTGCAACATAACGAATGGAATGGCCACCATGGCTATGTCCCATCAAGTTCACTTTGCCTGCACCAGTAATAGCCAAAATATTCTTTACTTGACTTAACAGTTGCTCACCGCGCACTTCTGAAGACTCTAAAGCTGCCACTTGCGTGACATAAACTTTTGCGCCATTAGCTTGTAAGTCAGACGGAATTTGATACCAGTAATCAATCGCACCACCTAATAATGATTTAAAACCAAACATACCGTGAGCTAACACAATAGGGTATTTGGTTTGGGAGTAGGTAGAAGCGGCTGAAGCAGTAGTAGCGGCGGTAGATGTCAAAGCAGCAAGAACAGCAGCGGCTAATAATGTGCGCATAATGAAACCTTCATGTTTTGTGTTGTTGTTTTTTGGCGTTCTACTCTTACGTGAGAGTGAACTTTAGTTCTTATTTTTTGCCCGTCTCTGTCCAAGCAGGCAAACATAGGATAGGTCACTTGCTTTCCGATGAAAAGCATTTTTATGAGGACAAATGGCAGTTCCGACGAACGGTTTTTATACAACCGTCCTTTTTATTGTTTATTACGGCCATTATTTTGTTTAAAGCTGCCACTTTCTGTCACGGACGTACTAACTGTAAATACCCATTTTTTACTGTAGAAACAGCCGCTTTGATAGTGTTAAGGGGAAGAATTACTCTGTTCTCGCTAGCCATAACTGACCGTTTCACCACACAGACACAGCTAATTTGCTACGATTAAAAAACTCGCCATAAAGAAGATTCTGTCGTTATTGAAATCCGACAAACGTAACAAGATATAACAAACTCATTTTATTACGCTTTTCGATGATGATTTTTAGCCCTAACGAATATTAATTGCCGCAATTTTTCACGCTAGATCCAGAATCTTACTTCTGATTGACTCTAGGCTTTGACAGTTTCAATACTACTTTTTGCCATTCGCTAGCGACTTTTTTGTTAGCATAAGCGCACATCACTTACGCATCTGAGCTTCCTCCATGTTCATTATTGATTTCATTTTGCATGTCGATCAGCATTTAGCCGAGTTCGTCACTAATTATGGTTTATGGATTTATGGCATCTTATTTCTCATCGTTTTTGTTGAGACAGGTTTGGTGGTCATGCCATTTTTACCGGGGGATAGCCTTTTATTTGCTGCGGGCGCCCTAGCCGCCATTGGAAAAATGGATCCATTCATACTTGGTTTGATTTTATTTATTGCGGCGGTCTCTGGTGATACCAGTAACTATCATATTGGCAAATATCTGGGACGTAGTTTGATTCAACGCTATCGCCTGATTAATATTGATTACCTCCATGAAACTGAGCAGTATTTTGTTGAGCATGGCGGCAAGACCGTTATTTTTGCACGCTTCATCCCAATTATTCGCACCTTTACCCCGTTCGTTTCAGGGATGGGCGCTATGCCCTTTTCTCGTTTTATCCTGTTTAGTATGTTTGGTACCTTGTGCTGGATTACATCTTTTGTCAGTCTGGGCTATTTCTTTGGTCAAATTCCCTCGGTAAAACACAATTTCACCTTAGTGATATTTGGCATTATTGGTATCAGTTTTGCTCCTATTATTTTTCAGGTGATTAAAAAACACTTAGCAAAAAAGAAACAGGCATCGATATAAAAACTAAGGGCGCATTATGCGCCCTTAGTTTTATTGGTCATTACTATTGTGCATACGTCTCGTCTAAATAACGCAAAATATCTTTAGATTCAAATAGCTCAATACTTTTATTCGCGTCAATTAAAAAAGGCACTTGCACTCGTCCCTTCTCTGCCAATAACTTGGCGCGTTTGGTATTAGGCAAAGGATGATATTCGCCACGATGAAATCTGAATTTAGCCGGCCCCATATCTGCCCATTGCTGCTTGCCTAAATTGACTAATTTATAGGGCAATTGCAACGCACACAATTTCTCGCGCACAGGTCGAGAATAGGGGCTAGACTCGAAACTATACAAAACCAAAGGTTGCTCAGGCACTAAAGATGGTTTAGCAACTAACCCTCTTAGGTTTAAGCGCACGACACTCGCTAAACGAGATGTCACCAAATTAGTCACACTCGCCTGCAATGGTTTAGGTGTAGCGGCTTGTCGATAATGTTGGAATAAATAGGCATTAATCGCATCCGCGCCCATCAATTTGACGTGTGTATTCGGATCAACTAGATACGGCACAGTCGCCTGCCCACCTGCCATGTCGGTTAATAACGAGGTAAAACGATTAGCTTTTTGTGGACAAGGATAAATCAGCACATCCAAATTAAGCTCAGTTAACGCTTCACGCACTAAACGACACTCAGGATCATCTTCGCAATCAAATAAAATTGGTAACTGTGCAGGTTGTTGTACCGATTTGCTACCCGTAGTACCGCGCCAACGGCGAGCCGTAGAACTTAAAACCGAAGAAACAATATTGAGAGTGTGTGGCATATTGAC
Source organism: Moraxellaceae bacterium (assembly GCA_947373945.1). Classification (GTDB taxonomy): domain Bacteria; phylum Pseudomonadota; class Gammaproteobacteria; order Pseudomonadales; family Moraxellaceae; genus Agitococcus. The sequence goes on along the minus strand of CANBZV010000051.1, from coordinate 3,067 downwards.
TACCTGTGGCATTTGGAAACGTTTGTTGCGACTATCCTACCTGTCGCGCCATGAATAGACTGCTAACTGCGTGGCACAATGGCTCTCACAGGAGGGGGATTGCGCTTTGCAGCTTCATATAACGGCATTACTTTGGCCATTTTCGCCTGTAACTCATTAATCCGCTGACTACTCGAAGGGTGTGTACTCAAAAATGCTGGTGGCGCACTTTTATTGGCCGCCGCCATTTTTTGCCACAGGCTAATTGACGCCCGAGGATCATACCCCGCTCGAGCCAACAACTCCAAGCCAATGACATCCGCTTCAGATTCTTGGCCACGTCCATGCGGCAGCGTTAAACCTAGGGTTGTTGCTGTTTGCAATACAGCCGCTTGTTGGCTATTCATATTAGTTAACGCAGCTAACAATGACATGCCAGCTTGTTCGGCATAGGCTTGGGAAATCCGCTCACGACCATGCTCACGCAAAGCATGCGCCATTTCATGGCCCATAATCGCAGCAATCTCATCATCACTCAGTTTCAGATTATTAATAATGCCTGTAAAAAACATGATTTTTCCACCCGGCGCGCAATAGGCATTGAGATCATTACGGGTTTCTAAATTAACTTCCCATGACCACGCTAAGGCATCAGGACGAAAAATAGCTGTTTGAGGAATCAAACGATCAGCAATTTTACGAATGCGTTCCAGATTTGCTCGATCCGTATTAAGCGAGCCTTTTTGTTTGGCCGTCGACAACTCACCACGATACGACTGCAAAGCCATCGCGTTTACTTGCTCAGTAGGCAGCAATAAAAACTGTTTGCGTTGAATACCAATTGCCCCTTCTTGGGTGCTACTGCTACACGCTGTTAACACCAACAACGCCGAAACAATTAAGCCATTACGCCAGCGCATGTAATATCTCCTTAGTCGACATCTAAAACCAACGACATTCTAGCGCCTATAGCAAGCAACGACTGTTAAGAAATATGACTAGCTATGGACTATAGCGATAGAGCAATTCAGCTCAACCAAGAACCTGACAAGTGCTTTATAATTTGAATCTAACGATTACGAGGAAAGATATTTACGCTCATTATTGTAGAGAGTGATCAAATGTTGCGTCCACGGTTTATAGACATGCTGATAAAGACGATCATAAAAATCAGCACGTGCAGCATTAGGATAGAACACTTTATCTATACGACTCATTGCCCGAACGGCACTACTGAAATCAGGATAAATACGCATTCCCACTGCGGCACACATTGCTGCACCTAAACCTGAAGTTTCACTAGTATGGGGACGACTAATCGGCATCGCAAATATATCAGCCGCCGTTTGCATCACTGCATCTGATTGCGAACCGCCACCCGCTGCAAATAATGTGGTAATTTTTTGCTTCGTACATTCAGCCACATGCGCTTGGCCATCTTTAAGCGCAAACAACAAACCTTCAACCAGTGCTCGATACCAATCAGCTTTACTGTGCTGAGTACTTAGCCCCAGCATTGCGCCCTTAGAGACACTTTCACCCGAGGCTTGAACACTCAACCCCGGCTGCCATAGCAGACCATTAGCACCTGCAGGCGTTTGCTCCAACCACTGCTCTAACACCTCTAGCCAGTCTTTGCCTTCCTGTTGTGCCGCCGCGATTTCATTCGCCGCAATTTGCTGCTGAAAATAACGGACAAGCGCAAAACCTTGTGGAATCTGACTTTCCAGACAATACTCATGCGGCATAATTGCTGGATATGGCGGCATCGGTGGATTAAGCGACAGATACTTACGGCTAATGGTGTTGTAGGTGGCCGTCGTGCCAAAACTTAAGGCGCCCTGCCACGGCGACAAACAACCTGCCCCCATAACCTCACACGCTTTATCTGCACCCGCCGCAATCACCGGTAGACCCGCAGGTAAGCCTGTTAGCTCGGCGGCTTCGACACTGATTTGACCGAGCAATTTTCCTGCTTGCACGACTTTAGGTAGCTTTTCGGGTGTTAAACCCAAAGCTTGCCAGCGCCAATCCCAAATGTGCTGCCATTGATGTTTTTTATAATCAAACGGAATATAGCCCACTTGGGAGGCAATCGCGTCGGTATATTCACCCGTTAACTTAAACGACAAATACCCTGATAATAATAAGAACTTATGCGTTTTGGCCCAAATTTGAGGCTGATGTGTTTTGAACCAGTTCGCCTGCGCACGCAAACGTAACTTTTGAATAGTTTGTTGATGACCACTGATTTGATGCAGTTTTTGCCAATAAATGGGCAAATCGGGTAAAGACTCTGCTTGGCGCTCATCTAGCCACAAAATAGCAGGATGTAAAGGACGACCATAATCATCAACCACTACGACCGTTCCACGTTGAGTGGTTAGCGTTGCGGCCGTAATGATTTGCGGATCAATGCCTTGTTGCCAAATATCCTGACAGGCCTGCGCTAAAGTACGCCAATAATAATCGGCATTCTGCTGTGCATAACCTTGTTTGGGTGACTGATACGGTGGATCAAAAATCGTTTGACTGCGGGCGAGCAAATCACCGCGCTCGTTAAAAACAAAGGCGCGCAAACTTTGCGTTCCGCAGTCAATGCTCAGAAAGTGCGCCTTAGTCATGGTTTTTGGCAACCTAATTTATAATGCAGGAGGGAAAAATCCCTCCTTATTTTTCACTATGCAGGCATGCTTGGCAAACTATAAAACTGATGCCAAATATCCATATAACGTGTCGCTTCTTCTTCCCATTGAGGCTCTGTCCAACCTTCGCTGAGCGCCATCGCTTTAATGGTCGGAAAATGAACCGAACCACCCTGCTCTAACAACAACCCCAAACGGGTACGGCGCAGCATCAGATCATCTAAATGCAGCACTTGTTCGTGACGTAACGCCCAGCGTAACTCAGCCCATAAAGTTTGCGTTTCAGCAATAAACGTCAGCTCATTCGCGGGCATTTCCTGTAAAAACTGTGCCGACAGATACCCATATTTGCCCGTAAAACGACGATTTTGCTCAGCATTCAATGCCGCAATAGTTAGTTGAGTACTTGCTGGGGTGAAAATTGCTGCTTTTTGATTACGTTG
>CANBZV010000050.1 GCA_947373945.1 Moraxellaceae bacterium | reverse complement strand
GGATCAAGAATACCCATGGCCAACATATCACCAAACTCACCAGAAGCTGCGTTGTAACCGAAGTTACCTGTACCTTCTTTGACTTTATTGACGATAACGGAGGCTTCTTCGCCAGCATTAGTCACGATTTGACGCAAGGGCGCTTCCATCGCACGACGAAGAATGTTGATACCCGCGTTTTGATCGGCATTCTCACCAACCAAATCTTTAATCGCTTGTACCGCACGAATCAAGGCCACGCCACCACCAGCAACAACACCTTCTTCAACCGCAGCACGCGTTGCATGCAAGGCATCGTCAACACGGTCTTTTTTCTCTTTCATTTCGATTTCGGTTGCGGCACCGACTTTGATCACCGCGACACCACCAGCGAGTTTAGCCACACGCTCTTGTAGTTTTTCACGATCATAGTCAGAAGTTGCATCTTCGATTTGAACACGAATCGTTTTAACGCGAGCAGCGATTTCTTCGTGACGACCTTCACCATCAATAATGATTGTGTTTTCTTTGGAAATAACCACTTTCTTAGCACGACCACAGTCTTGCAATGTTGCTTTTTCCAAGCTCAAACCTACTTCTTCGGCAATCACTTGGCCGCCAGTCAAGGTCGCGATATCTTGCAACATCGCTTTACGACGATCGCCAAAACCAGGTGCTTTAACGGCACAGACTTTAACGATACCGCGCATACTATTAACAACCAATGTAGCCAAGGCTTCGCCTTCGACATCTTCAGCGATCAACAATAATGGCTTACCAGACTTAGCAACACCTTCCAATACCGGAATCATGTCGCGAATGTTGGAGATTTTTTTGTCAACCAACAGGATATAAGGCGCTTCCAGTTCGGCTGTCATCGTATCTTGTTTGTTGATGAAGTACGGGCTGATGTAGCCGCGATCAAACTGCATACCTTCAACAACTTCCAAGGTATCTTCAAAGCCTGAGCCTTCTTCAACAGTGATCACGCCTTCTTTGCCGACTTTGTCCATTGCTTGAGCAATCAAATCACCAATGGTGGTGTCGGAGTTAGCCGAAATCGAACCCACTTGGGCAATCGCTTTGCTGTCTGTGCAAGGAGCAGAGTTTTTAGCAATGGCGGCTACCGCTGCACGAACGGCTTTATCAATGCCGCGCTTCAAATCCATAGGATTCATGCCAGCAGCAACAGCTTTTAAGCCTTCGTTCAAAATCGATTGTGCCAAGACGGTCGCAGTTGTTGTACCGTCACCAGCAACATCAGCAGTTTTGGAGGCCACTTCTTTAACCAACTGCGCGCCCATATTTTCGAATTTGTCTTTTAATTCGATTTCTTTAGCAACAGAGACACCATCTTTAGTGATGTGCGGAGCGCCATAGGCTTTATCAATAACAACGTTACGGCCTTTTGGGCCCAAGGTAACTTTTACGGCATCAGCGAGAATGTTTACGCCATTAATCATTTTTTGACGAGCGGAGTCGCCGAATTTTACGTCTTTAGCAGCCATGATCTTTCATCTCTCAAACTAGAATTAGGAATTAAAAAGGCTCACAGCATCCTGTAAGCCTTGAGGCATTTAGCCTACTAATACACCCAAAATGTCGGTTTCTTTCATAATCAGCAGTTCTTCACCATCAACTTTAACGGTGGTGCCGGCATATTGGCCAAATAGAACTTTATCGCCGACTTTAACGTCTAAAGCGCGCACTTCACCAGCGTCAGTCACTTGACCATTACCTACGGCAATGACTTCGCCTTGAGATGGTTTTTCGGCAGCAGAACCAGCCAAAATAATACCGCCAGAAGTTTTAGTTTCTTGCTCTTCGCGGCGAATAACCACACGATCATGTAAAGGACGGATTTTCATCGTTTGCTCTCCTGAATGCGATGTTCAGTTTTCAAAAATAATAAGCACACCCATTTTAGAGCTGGCGTAATGATTGCCATGCAATGTGTCAGCCCCAAGGTGATATTTCCTCAGTGTAGTAACTCCACTAGCTCATAGTGAAAGCCACACTGGGACTGTGGGTTGAGATGGGGTTGGCTTTGCCAGCTTCAAGGGGAAAGATGAAAAAAATATCTTTTGCGCTCACTCATCGTTTGCTGGTTTTTGTACTTCAATGCGTTTTACTTCTGTCGGTGCTACATCCTGCGGGGTAATGTCACGGGCTTCACCATCTACTACATTGGAATCATTAAATGGTTCACGACCAAAAGGTGACTGACCAAATGGGCTTTGACCGAACGGGGACTGACCGAAACCACCCATACCGCCCAAGCCCCCCATCATCGTAAAGCTACCGCCACGCGCTTGTAGCGTCGCTTGCATCTGGCGATGGAATAGTTTTTGAATCGGCGGTAATAGCAATAAAATAGCCAAAATATCGGTCAGTACACCAGGGATAATAAACAAAAAACCTGCCAAAGCCTGACAAAAAGCGGCCAAGACATTGTTATTGAGATCTGCGGTCAAACCACCTTGCATTTGCGGCATAATGACTTTAGTCGCACCGCGCATAATTTGGCGGCCAACCATAAACGCCATGACAAACCATAACAGCAGCATCCAGCCACCCACATATTTACCGACAACAAAAAAAGTCAGGTAAATTTCAGCAATCGGCAACGACAATAATAACAAGGCTTTCATTCGGCTTTGGCTCCTGCACGGGCATCTTTCAACATCGACACTAAGCTTGCTCGCACGTGTTGGGGGCTATCAACGGGTTGAGGGAACGCTATATACACAATCTTGTCGCCGATACGCAAATGAAAACCTTCGCCATCAATACCAACCATCGTCAACGCGGCATTTTCTGGCATCTCAACATGCGCTTGATGGCAATATAACGGCAAGGCATCGGTATGATCTTCGTTCATGTGTTGCACCATATCGTTTTCCATCGCACCAAAAAATGGATTAACCAAAAGGCTAGGCTCAAGCCAATGAATACGGCCAAAACCGCCAATAAAACGATATTTGATTGGGCTTAAACGCCAAAAACTAAAATCATGAACACGATGAAAATCTTGCGACTGCGGGAAAAAACGGTAATAACGCTGGGCAATAAGCTCCACTTCGTTTTCAGGGACGATAACCGCATCTGCCAACACGGTCAAACGAGCCGCTGACTGAATATCATCTCCTTCTGCTAATACCAACAATGAACAACGAGCATCAACCTTTACGTTTTTGGTATGTTGCGCTAGTTCTGAAATTAGAATAATCACACGTCCCTGCTCATCCAAACAAAAAGGCACCACCGAACCAAAAGGATAACCAAGCAGATGCTGGGAGTGCGTACTCAAAACGCCCTGATAACTTTGTAATAACAACTGCCGCGCATCGACACTAACCATTTTAATCCACTCGAATAACAGAAAAACTCATCGTCAAGCCTAACACAAACTCAGGTTTTGCTTTACTCTGCAACGACTTTTAGGACTACGCGGTTAGCGCGCTACCACGCGTAAATTCCGTACTTTATTTAGATTCTGTTGCCTGGATAGATGATGACCACTCCTGCCCCGACGCCCTCACTGAAAGAAGCGCTGTTTAATAAACGGATGCTGCTGTGTATTTTTACCGGCTTTAGTTCTGGCCTGCCGTTATTCGTTTTTATTAATATGCTGCCTGCGTGGCTCAATGACTCCCACGTCGATATTAAAGCGATTGGGTTGATGGCGTTATTGCAAACGCCTTATGTTGCCAAATTTTTATGGGCTCCGTTATTAGATCACTTTACCATTGGTCTATTGGGACGACGTCGTGGCTGGATGCTGGTGATTCATCTGGCATTGATGGCGGCCTTGGTGGGCATGGGCAGTTTTAATCCCGCGACTGATCTCGCCATTATTAGTTTAATTGGCGTCGGCGTTGCGTTTTTAAGCGCCAGTTTGGACATTGTGATTGATGCTTATCGCCGTGAGTTGTTACCTGATAACGAACTCGGTTTGGGCAACACTATCCATGTGAATGCTTATAAATTAGCAGGACTTATTCCCGGTTCGTTGGCATTGTATTTATCCGACATCGGCTTGGCTTGGCCAGTCGTTTTTATGGTGGTGGCTGCCTTTTTAATTCCTAGCCTATTGATGTTTTTGTCGCAAAAAGAACCAGAAATCAAAGCCTTGGCACCCCGCACCCTGAATGATGCCGTCATTTTGCCGTTTCAAGAATTCTTTAATCGTAAAGGCGTAGTCGCTGCATTAGAAATCTTATTGTTTATTTTCCTCTACAAATTGGGCGATAGTTTAGCGACGTCATTAGCCACTAAGTTCTATTTAGATTTAGGCTTTAGCAAAACCGAAATTGCCATTATTGCCAAAAACGCTGGCTTATGGTGCGGCATTATTGGCGGCATGTTGGGTGGCATATGGATGATTAAACTCGGCATTCATCGCGCGTTATGGATATTTGGCGTTGCGCAATGGTTGGTCATTCCATTGTTTGCCTTATTAGCGGGCATGGGAGCAGATAAGCCGATGTTGGCGCTGGTGGTCGGCGCAGAAGCCTTTGGCGTTGGTTTAGGCACAGCGGCGTTTGTCGCCTTTATTGCCAGTAGCACTCATCCCGCCTACACCGCCACCCAATTAGCGCTATTAACGGCACTCGCTGCCGTACCAAGAACGGTGATTAATGCTTACTCTGGTTATATGGTCGATAGCTTAGGTTGGGTCAATTTTTTTTGGGTCTGTACGCTGCTGGGCATTCCTGGTTTATTGATGCTGTTTCGTGTTGCCCCTTGGACGCGTAACAATCAGACAACAGCAAGTTAACATCTAGTAGGGCTTTTTTAGGCTATGTTTGGGACATAGCCCATTTCTTTACAATGAAAATAACAACTGGAAAACTCATGAAGACATCTCCCAAGTATCTTGTCATCGCTATTGCTGCGCTCGCAAGCCAAGCGCAAGCAGCAGGATTCGCACTCAATGAACAAAGCGTAAAAAGCATGGGGACCAGTCAAGCCGGACGCGAGTCCATGGCGGCTGACGCCTCGACCGTTTATACCAACCCTGCGGGCATGACCGAATTAGCAGGCACTCAATTTAGCGGTGCATTAACTTATATTTATGCTCCTGCCAGTATTAGTAATGCCCAAGGATTTCCTTCCGGCAGTAATGATGGCGATATGATTCCACCTCAACCCGTAGGTGCAAGCTTTCTAAGTCATCAAGTCAGTGATGTACTCAATATCGGTATTGGTCTCTATTCACCGTTTGGTTTAGCGACAAATTACGAAAAAAGCTTTCAAGGCCGTTATTTTGGCGACAAAAGCAAAGTCAAGGTCATTAGCTTACAACCAGCCATTGCCTATAAAGTAGCACCGACGGTGTCCCTAGGCTTGGGGCTGAGTGTCAATCGCTTAGAAGGTTTACTCTCTGCCGACATTACCAGTTTAGCGCCCAATAGCCATTTGGAAGTCAACGGTAACGATACTGCCTATGGTTATAACTATGGTGTGCTGTGGCAAGTTCAGCCTGACACTCGAGTGGGTGTTACCTATCGTAGCAAAACCAAATACAAGCTAACGGGCACAACAGAAATTCGCAACGCGCCCGCCTCGTTATTACCCAGCCAAAATGCTGATTACGCCGCTGAGCTTGGCATTAGTACACCCGCCACCCTTAGTGCGTCGGTATCGCATCACCTCAACAAAGAAGTGACTCTTCATGGTGAAGCCAGCTTAACTAAATGGGGGGTATTGAAAGAACTAGTGATTCAAAATAGCGGTGCGCCAGCCCCCTTTAACACCATTACCGAAACCTTGGAATGGAAAGATGCGTGGTTATACAGCATTGGTGCTGAATACCAATACCAAGAAAACATGATTTTACGTGCCGGTTTGGGCATTGATAAAACGCCAGTTACCGATGCTCATCGTGGCGTGCGCATTCCGAGTGCTGACCGTACTGTATTCAGCTTGGGTGGCAGCTATCAAATGAATAAGCAACTATCTGTTGATTGTGCCTATATGTTTTTAAAAGAGAAAACAGCTCATGTTGATCTGAGCAAACCCACCACGCCTGAACGTTACTCAGCCGACTACTCCGGCAAAGCGCATTTAGTCAGCGTGCAAATGAACTATCTGTTTTAACATTTCGTCATTTACGCGGTAACTGTGACTTCTGATTTAACTCTGCTCTACCAGCTAAAGGCGCAATTGATGCGCCTTTTTTCTTGCACCCTGTTTCCATCTCCCCTAACATCCGCCCTGCTTAATGGTGTTCGCATGATTTCAGTCTAAATCATGCGGTTTGGCGACTTCCTCAACGCCAAACGGGAAACTGGTTCAAGCCAGTGCTGCCCCCGCAACGGTAATTGTGTTGTTCTGTTTCATAAGCCACTGTCAGGTCAGGACTTACGCATCGCACTGCGATTAGCGCGTTTTGTGAACATAAAGCCGCCCAAGCGGCTGCCATGTGAATAAATAAGCGATAACCGCGTAAGTCCAAAGATGATGGGAAGGCGATACAGACGGTGATTTTCACCCGCACATTAGCCCGGAGACCGGCCATTTTGCATCTGTGTCAATGTGAAAGCGTTGATTATTAACTCTGTTTGCGGGGACCCAAACAGTTGGAGCATTTTATGTTTAAGCCTTCCTTATTAGCGGCTAGCGTCGCTGCCTGCTCGTCATTTGCCGTTTATGCGGACACCACTTTACCGATTCAAATTGTTACTGCTACGCGAACAACTCAAACAGCCGATCAAGTATTAGCTAGCGTACAAGTGCTCGATAGAAGCACGCTGGATAAATACCCTAACCAAGACCTCGGCGAAGTATTGCGTTTTACTACTGGCATAGATGTCGTGCGTTCTGGTGGTTTGGGCGGCCAAATCTCAACCTTTATTCGTGGTACTGAAAGCAACCACACATTAGTCTTGATTGATGGCGTGCGTATTAACTCGGCTACGAGCAGCCAAGCCAGCATGCAAAACTTAACCCTTAATGACGTTGACCGAGTTGAAGTGGTCAAGGGCCCTATGTCGAGCCTATATGGCTCTGAAGCCATTGGTGGTGTCATTAACATTATCACCAAAACAGTCAGCAAAAACGAAACACAGGCGCGTTTAACCGGCGGTACAAATAAACTCGTTAGCGGCGCAGTGAGCCAAAGCTTTAAGCAAAATGCCTTGTTTGGTTTGGTTGATGTCAGCAAAGTCTATAGTAATGGTTATGCTGATATTGAAAAAAACACCGACAAACACGCGCATAAAAATGATGGCATCAATGCCAAAATAGGAGTTGATACAGATACAGCCGTGATTAGTGCGCAACTTCGACGCAATCAAGGCACGACTGAATACTGGAACTATGGCCCTTCTGTCGCACAAGACTTTGTGAATCAAGTGGCTCTGTTAACGGTTAATGGTGATATCAGTTCACAAGTCAACACTCAGTTAAACCTCAGTCAAATGACTGACAAACTGGATCAGAAACAAAGTGCCGATTTTGCCCACAGTAAACGCCAACAAGCCGACTGGCAAAACACTATCATCTTAAACCCAGCGGACACAGTCGTAGCGGGTGCAACCTATACCAAGACGACTGCCGACTATAATCAATACGGCACTGTGTTTAAAAACCAGCAAAAGAACTGGGCAGTTTATTTACAAAATCAGTGGCGTATGCAGGCATTTGACACCCAGCTTTCTGTACGCCATGACGACTACGATTCCTTTGGCGGTCATAATACCGGGAACATCGCACTAGGTTATACATTGACTGCACAGCATCGAATTTATGCCAATGCGGGCACAGCATTCAAGACGCCTGACCTGAATGACATTTATGGTTTTGGCGGTAATATTAACCTCACGCCAGAAACATCGCGTTCGGTAGAAATTGGTAGTCAACATAAACTGGGTTCAGTTTCGATCAAAACAGCTTTTTTCAAAACCCAAATCAACGATTTGATTAATAGCCGAATTTCAGGAACGATTGCCAACCCCTACTTCGACCCCAGCATGCCCGTTGACCCTTGGTATAACAGCCCAACAATGGATGTTTACACCAACTTCAATGTCGACAAGGCCAGCACCAAAGGTGTGGAACTAGGCATACAATGGGCTGACGACGGTTTCTTTGCTGGCGCCAACGGCAGCTATATTAAAGCTCAAGATGACAACAGCAAAAAAGACCTATTACGGCGTCCGCGCCGCAGCATCACCGTCACGACAGGCTATCAACAGGCATCGTGGGGTATTAGTGCAGAAGTGCTGGGCAAAAGTCACGCTCAGGATTCGTACGGACGACTTGCTGGTTATGCGGTTGCTAATGTAGAAGGTTACTGGCAAGTTGTACCTAGTACTAAACTACGCCTGAGCATAGAAAACATTAGTGATAAGACCTATGGCTCAGCTTATGCTCTCAGTAATGTGCGCTATCTAGCTACGCCACTTTCAGCCTCATTGAGCGCTGAAGTTAAGTTCTAAGCCTTACTCCCCCTTTTACCAAAGGGGGATATTCAACTGGAGTACATCATGGGACACCGTCTTTCGAAAATCTATACCAAAACAGGTGATGATGGCACGACCGGCTTGGGTGATGGCAGTCGTGTTGCTAAAGATAGCTTACGTGTTGAAGCCTATGGCACCGTAGATGAATTGAATAGTTTTGTTGGTTTATTACGCGCCGAGTTGGCTGATGACCATGCCATGCAAGATTTATTGTCGCGCATTCAACATGAGTTATTTGACTTGGGTGGCGAGCTCTGTATTCCCAACTTTATTTTAATTAAAGAAGACAGTATTACGCGTTTAGAAAATGCCATTGATGTCGCGAATGAACATTTACCGCCGTTAAAAGACTTTATTTTGCCCGCCGGTGGCAAAGCCGCCAGCACCACCCACATTGCCCGTAGTGTCTGCCGACGTGCCGAGCGACGGGTATTTTCGCTGAGCCAAGAAGAAACGATTTCGCCGTTATCATTAAAGTATTTGAATCGTTTATCGGATTATTTGTTTGTCGCTGCTCGCGTGTTGGCACGCGAGCATGGTGGCAGTGAAGTGTTGTGGCAACGCTCCATTTGAGATGAAATACGAATTTAGGCGCGGTAATACTCTGCGCCTAAATCCTAAAGCGGCGCCTTATTACTAACCAATTCATACTCGACCAACAACTGTTGTTTTTTATCTAAAAATTGCAGATGTTCCGTTTGCCGATCAATATGCCAATAGCGTGTTTTTTGCAGGTTTTTAAACAAGGTTTGCTCTTGCGGCGAAGTCACGACACACGTTAACGCTGAGGCGACAATACTGGCAAAAATAAAACGGGTGTTATCGAATTTATAACTGCCGTTATATTGATTACAGCCGCCATAACCGGCCACTCGCCCTTGTTGCAATCGCATCGTCAATTCTTTATCAGTCTTGATCAGCGCAGTTGAAGCTAATGACACGATGCGCCAATCGCGATTTTCCAGTGTTGCCGGAATATTGGCATAGACATTTTCCGTTGACGTTGGCGCTTGGACACCAAAGGTACGCACCACCTTCGTTTCCGTCACCGTAGTTGTTGAACACGCCATCAAAGCCATACTCACCACAACCGCTAACACACTTAAATGAATAGCTAACCTCATAATAAAACCCGTCGAATATCGACTAATACTTGGTTTAGCGCAGTGATAAAACGCGCGCCCTCGGCACCATCAATAACACGATGGTCGTAGGATAACGACAACGGCAGCATTAGACGCGGCAAGAATGTTTGGCCATTCAACACTGGCTTTTGACTGGCGCGAGAAACACCTAAAATCGCCACTTCTGGCCAATTCACAATCGGTGTAAACGCTGTGCCACCAATACCACCCAATGACGAAATGGTAAAGGTCGCACCTTGCATCTGTGCGGGACTGAGTTTTTTCTCACGCGCTTTCGCCGATAATTCAGCAAGCTCTTTAGCAATAGCCGTGATCGACTTTTGGTCAGCATCTTGAATCACAGGCACGACCAAACCATTCGGCGTATCGACCGCGACGCCAATATGAACATACTTTTTCAGAATTAACTGTTCGCCATCCAAACTGAGTGAGGCATTAAATTTCGGGTACTGTTTCAACACATAAGCACAGGCTTTTACTAAAAAGCTTAATACCGTCAAGCTAACACCTTGAGCTTTCAGCGCATCTTTTTGTGCGACTCTAAAGGCCTCCAAGTCGGTAATATCAGCCTCATCAAACTGAGTGACATGGGGAATATGCAGCCACGCCCGATGCAGGTTTTGCGCCGATAACTTTTGAATCTTAGTCAGTGGTTGCAGCTCGATCTCACCCCATTTACTAAAATCAATGGTTGGTAATGTCGGCAATCCGCTACCTGTTGCCGAACTGACTTGAGTGGCTACTGGTGCCGTCAACGTCTTTTTGACATAGGCATGAACATCTTCTTTGACAATCCGACCTTTAGTCGCTGAACCTGTGACTTGTCGTAAATCGACACCCAATTCACGTGCCAAACGCCGCACCGCTGGGCCACTATGAATCAGCGCCGCTGGTGCTGCCGAAACACTTTCAACTACCGGAACTGCAGCGACAACCGCTACGGCAGATACGACTGGTGCAGCGGTGACAACAGCAGATTCCTCAACAACGACAGGAGTTGCTACTTCCGGCTCATCGGCAGGTGTAAACACCGGTTCATGTTTAGTTTCTGCCACTTCAACTTGCAGTAACACCGAGCCTTCACTGACTTTATCACCCAGCTTAACGACAATTTCACTAATAACACCGGCAATCGGGCTAGGTACTTCCATACTGGCTTTCGCCGACTCTAGGAGCACAATGGGTGTATCTAGCGTTAAGGTTTGCCCAACTTTAACGAGGACTTCAATGACTTCAGCTTCATCAGTGCCTAAGTCGGGAGTTCGAACTGTTTGTAGCATGACCATCTCCCGTTAGACTAAAGGTGCATAAGGTTTTTCGGCATTAATCTCAAAACGCTCAAGCGCGTCTTGCACCAGACTACGACCAATCACCCCATCATCGGCCAAGGCATTTAACGCAGCAATGGCAATGAAATAACGGTTGACCTGAAAATGCTCACGTAACTTTTCGCGGCTATCAGAACGACCAAAACCGTCAGTACCTAAGGTTAAATACGGTAAGCCTGAAGGCAAAAAGGGGCGAATCTGCTCGGCGACAATACGCATATAATCACTGGCGGCGACAATTGCGCCTTTGGCCGCACGAAATTGTTCAGTCACCCACGCCACTTTTGGTTTTTCGAGTGGATGCAAATGATTCCAGTGCTCACACTCTAAGCCTTCTTTGCGTAACTCATTAAAGCTGGTGGCACTCCAAACGGCAGCGCGAATACCATAAACATTCAATAATAATTCAGCCGCTGCTTCGACTTCCCGCAAAATCACCCCGGAACCGATTAACTGTACTTCATAGCCGTTACCTTCAGGCGCCGCTTGCTTCAAATACAAACCACGACGAATACCCTCTTCCACGCCATGAGGCATCGGCGGATGTGGATAGTTTTCATTCATGGTGGTGAGATAATAATAAATTCGCTCGCCTTCGCCATACATACGACGCAGACCATCTTGAATAATCACCGCTAACTCATAGCCATAACAGGGATCATAAGACACACAATTAGGTACGGTGCTCGCTAACAACTGCGAATGGCCATCCTGATGCTGCAAGCCTTCGCCATTCAAGGTCGTCCGGCCACTGGTTGCGCCAATCAAAAAGCCTTGCGCCTGAATATCGCCCGCTGCCCACGCCAAATCACCAATTCGCTGAAAACCAAACATCGAATAGAAAATATAAAACGGCAACATCGGATGATTATTCATCGAGTACGACGTACCGACGGCAATCCACGCGCTCATCGCGCCCGCTTCGTTAATGCCTTCCTCCAACATCCGCCCTTTTTTATCTTCCTTGTAATACATCATTTGTTCGGCATCTTCGGGCGTGTAAAGTTGGCCTACATGGGAGTAAATACCCATCTGCCTAAACATGCCTTCCATACCAAAGGTGCGCGCCTCATCAGGCACAATCGGCACAACCCGATCGCCAAGATCAGGCTGTTTAATCAAAATATTCAGCAAACGCACAAATGCCATCGTTGTTGAAATCGGGCGTTCTGAACCTTGTAACACCGGATCAAAAACCGCTAACTCAGGGACACTGACGGCAGTACTCTGTGCTTGCCGTACTGGTAAATAACCGCCAAGCTTTTGCCGCCGCTCGTGCATATAACGTAACTCGGGGCTGTTATCGGCAGGTCTATAGAACGGCACTTTCGCTAAATCTTCGTCCGAAAACGGCATATCAAAACGATCGCGGAATGCTTTTAACGACGCTAAATCCAGCTTTTTCAGTTGATGCGCTTTGTTAATGCCTTCGCCAGCGCCGGTGCCATAACCTTTGACGGTTTTAGCTAAAATGACGGTTGGTTGACCTTTATGACTCATCGCTTTGGCATACGCGGCATAGACTTTATAAGGGTCATGGCCACCGCGATTTAACTGATAAATTTCTTCATCACTTAAATGCTCGACCATCGCTTTCAGTTCAGGATATTTGCCGAAAAAATGCTGGCGCGTGAAATCGCCACCGTGCGTTTTAAACGCTTGATACTCGCCATCAACACACTCTTCCATGCGATGTTTAAGCACACCGCTTTTATCCTGCGCTAACAACGGATCCCATTTTCTGCCCCACACCACTTTAATAACGTTCCAACCGGCACCACGAAACACCGACTCCAGCTCTTGAATAATCTTGCCGTTGCCACGCACGGGGCCATCCAAACGCTGCAAATTACAGTTAATGACGAAAATTAAATTATCGAGCTTTTCGCGTCCCGCTAAGGCAATAGCACCTAAGGACTCCGGCTCGTCCATTTCACCATCACCCAAAAATGCCCAGACTTTGCGATCTTGTTCGGGCATTAATTCACGGTTAATCAAATACTTCATCACGTGGGCTTGATAAATAGCCATGATCGGCCCTAAGCCCATAGATACGGTCGGGAATTGCCAATAATCAGGCATCAACCACGGATGCGGATAACTCGATAAGCCTTTGCCATCCACTTCACGGCGAAAGCTTTCTAATTGCTTTTCGTCAATGCGCCCTTCTAAAAACGAACGCGCATAAATACCGGGGGCGGAATGGCCTT
Organism: Moraxellaceae bacterium; assembly: GCA_947373945.1. Classification (GTDB taxonomy): domain Bacteria; phylum Pseudomonadota; class Gammaproteobacteria; order Pseudomonadales; family Moraxellaceae; genus Agitococcus. The sequence goes on along the minus strand of CANBZV010000050.1, from coordinate 553 downwards.
GGTAATAAATTAAATCGCCACCAAATTTATCGTTGGGCGCGCGGAAGAAATAGTTAAAACCAACATCATACAAAGTCGCACTCGACGCGAAGGTCGCTATATGACCGCCTAGCTCGTCGTCGTTATCGTTGGCACGCATCACCATCGCTAAGGCGTTCCAGCGAATTAACGAACGTATACGGCGCTCCATATACGGATCACCCGGTAATGCGGGTTCTTCATGCGGCGAAATAGTATTCAAATACGGGGTATTAAGACGTGACAAATGCACACCATAACGATGAGCATGAGCATTTAGTACCTGCAAAATAAACTGCGCTCGGTCGCAGCCTTCGCGCTCGACGATAGCAGCAAACGCTTCGAGCCATTCTTGCGTTTCGGCGGGATCAACATCTTGATAAAAGTTTTGCAGATTCATAGCTTACTTCCTGTTTTGATTCTTATAGCAGTACGTATGAGCGACTAATAATCAATAACGGCGATCGTCCGCGACGCACAACAAATAAGTTAAAGTATGTTAATTGGCTTTGTTTATAACGCTTAATCAGGATGT
>CANBZV010000049.1 GCA_947373945.1 Moraxellaceae bacterium | reverse complement strand
ATGGTGGTATCAGCGGCATTAACCGTCAACACGCTACCCGCCAACGCCGTGGTGTTTCCGCTACAAGCCAAGCTGCCGTTGTAGTTAGTAGCTGAACCCGTGGTGAAGCTTTCGGCAATGGTAATCGCATCACCGGCATAGACTGTTTGACCTGCCGCTGCATCGGTTTCCGTCGCCGTGTTCGCGATTGATGCCAATGTGGTCAGACCAGTTGCCGTGACGTTAACTGCGTCATTAACTTTGGCGTTGGTCCATGTCTTTTGCAGGATCAACGTCGCTGATTTACGGTTATTGGTTTCGGTACAGGTGATCGCCGTGTCAGCCGCATTAATCGTTAAACCATCACTGGCATTACCATCGGTTGCACCAGTACAAGCAATACTGCTGTTGTAGTTGGCAGCGCTACCTGTTGTAAAGTTCTCGGCAAAAGTCAGTGTTTCACCAGCAAAAACAGTCATCGCCGAGGCATTATCGGTTTCTGTCGCGGTATCTGCCACTGCCGTTAATGACGGATTATTAGTACCACCGGAACTGGTGATATTAACGGCATCATTCACTTTGGCATTGACCCAAGACTTACGTAAAGTTAATTGAGCCGTTTTTCTGTTGGTAAACGTACAGTTGATATCAGCGCCCGCTACCACATTAATAGCTGGGATGGTTAAGGTATTAGTGACCAAGGCCCCAAAACTAGCTGGATTGCCTGTAATCGCGTTATTGGCATCAGTACAGGTGGCCGTTGTTAATGCCCAGTTGGCAGGGATTGTTTCAGCTATGGTCACCGCCGAGTTACGCGTTGTCACGGCTATCACCGCAGAAGAAACCGCCACACCCGAAGTAACCGTGGTCACAGAGCTTGAGGCTGAAGCCAAATTGGTATTAGTAAAGCTGAATGCGCCGACCGAACCCGTAGAGAGCTTGGTAATAGTGACTGTTGGTTGTTTGACCGCATTGGTAAAGGAACAGGTAATATCATCGCCCGCCGCTGCTACCACATTAAAGGGCGCGGTTGACCCCGAAGGCAACGTGGTTGTCGCTCCGGCACGACTATTAGCACAACTCATAGCAGCCGTATATTGGCCAATATTAGATGTCCCTGCCGATAGAACTTCGGTCAGGGTATAGGTTGTACCCGCTGCCGCTTGATAAGAACCGCTCGCATTATAAGTAGCTGGGGTACCGGCAGTAGAAAGTACACCACCACCCGTCGTCGCTGACGCACTAGTAGTGGAAACTACTGTACCCGCCACGCCACCCGTGCGGATTTGGGTGGTAAAAGCATCACTGGCAGCTACAACACTTGATACTACCTTATTAACCCGTATCACTGGCGCAATTGGCGTATTAGTCAGCGTACATGTAATATCATCGCCCGCTTTAGGCGTGAAGTTTAATGGCGGTGTCGTGCCTGAAGGTAGAGTTGTTGCAGGGCCAGTCACACGGGTATTAGCACAAACAACACCTGTGCTGTATTGATTAGCGAGAGAAGTACCGCCCGCTAAACCTTCGGTAATCGTATAGGTGGTACCAATCGTGGCCTGATAGCTACCGGGTGCATTATAAGTAGCAGCCCCGCCCGTCGTGAGTACACCACCACCTAATGTCGTAGAGGCAGTTGTACCCGAAACAACCGTACCTGCAACACCACCAGTGCGAAGTTGTGTGGTAAAGCGATCATTCACATCTACCAATGCCGCCACTGTTTTATGAACACGAACAACAGGTTGTTTGATGCTATTCGTCAAGGTACAGGTAATATCATCACCAAAATTGGCAATAACATTAAATGGTTGAGTTGATCCTGTGGGTAAAACTGTCGCACTACCGGCGAAGGCATTAGTACAGCTTACTGCGGTGCTGTACTGGCTCGCTGCCGATGTACCGCCAGACAGACTTTCAGTCAGGCTATAGGTTGTGCCACCAACGCCTTGGAAAGAACCTGTGGCATTGTAAGTAGCAACACCACCCGTAGTTAACACGCCGCCACCAATAGTCGTTGAAGCCGTTGTGCCCGATACCACGGTACCGGCCACGCCACCCGTGCGGATTTCCGTAGTAAAGCGATCATTGGCATCAACGATGCTGCTCACCGTTTTATGTACACGTAACACCGGCTGCTTAGTGCTATTAGTTAAGGTACAGCTAATATCATCACCTGCTTGAGCAACAATATTAAAAGGCTGGGTATTACCTGTTGGTAACGTCGTCGCTGGGCCATCTGGACGAGTATTGGTACAAGAAACGGCCGTATCGTACTGACTGGCCAAATTGGATGAGCCTGCACTCAATATTTCTGTCAGCGTATAGGTCGTGCCCATGACGCCTTGATAATTACCCGCTGCTGTGTACGTTGCCACGCCACCTGTGGTGACAACACCGCCACCTACTGTGGTCGAAGCTGTTGTACCCGATACCACTGTACCGGCAACCCCACCGGTACGAACTTGCGTGGTAAAGCGATCGGCCACATTCACCAAACTAGAGACAGTCTTACTGACTTTGATTTTAGGCTGAATGACGGCATTACTGAGCGTACAGGTGATATCGTCGCCCGATTTAGGGGTAAAGGTAAATGGTGGCGTGCTGCCAGATGGCAGTGTGGTCACTGGCCCTGCAACACGTGCATTAGTACAAGATATCGACGTGCTGTATTGACTTAAACCCGATGTGCCCGCAGAGATAATTTCAGTAGCTGTGTATGCTGTACCAACAGTCGCCGCATAATCACCTAATGGCGTATAGGTGCCGACACCACCGGTCGTAAAGACACCCCCCCCCACAGTCGCCGATGACGTTGTGCCCGAGACCACGGTACCCGCGACACCACCGGTACGAATTTGCGTCGTAAAGCGATCATTGGCATCAACAATACTGCTTACAGTTTTTTTGATGCGAACTTTAGGTGTGACCGTGTTATTGGTATAGGTACACGTAATGTCATCACCCAATTGGGGGGTTACTTCATAAGGATAAGCGGAGGTTGGCAATACGGTCGTGCTGCCAGCATAGGCATTGGTACAACTAAAGCTATTGTTGTACTGGGAAATATCGGAAACACCCGCCGATACCCGCTCGGTAAAGGTATAGGTTGTGCCTGCTGTGGCCTGATATTTTCCAGGCGCAGTATAGGTTGCCACACCACCAGTAGTTAAAACACCGCCACCTATAGTTGCAGACGCCGTTGTACCCGATACCACTGTGCCACTAACACCGCCAGTACGAATTTCAGTCGTAAAACGGTCTGTCGCATCCGCAATACTGGCCACTACTTTACTGACTTTTAGGCGTGGTAAAGGCGTATTGGTTAAGGTACAGGTAATCGAATCACCATTTTGTGCGGTGATATTAAATGGCGGAGTTGTTCCCGAGGGTAAAACCGTTGTGCTAGTCGTGTTGGCATTGGTGCAACTAATGCTGGTGTCATAAGTCGTTAACGATGAGCCTGCACCAGAAATCGCTTCCGTAATGGTATAGGTGGTGGCTGCTGTACCTTGATAAGTACCTGTCGCGGTATAGGTTGCTGCGCCACCTGACGTAACTACACCACCACCCGTCGTTGCTGAAGCTGTTGTACCAGACACTACTGTACCAGCGACACCACCTGTACGAACTTGAGTCGTAAACACATCTGTCGCGTTAGTTAAACCCGTCGCAATGATTTTGTTTACTTTAATACGAGGCTTGGGCGAGTTGGTAAATGTACACACCAAGTCATCATATTTAGCCGCTGTAAACGAAAAGCTGGTCGTCGCACCGCTCGTCACTGCTCCCGTTGCGTTATTAATACAGGAATAAGTCGAAATATAATCTGTTAACAGACTGGTTGAACCAGCCGCCATCGTTTCACGCAAGGTATAAGTCGTACCCGCCGTTACTGCGGCCGCACCTGTGCCCGTGCTAACGGTGCTACCCGAGCCAGTTGTCGTGGCTAGTGTAGAGACAGTCGAGGTGTTGGCAGCATTGCGAATCTCCAGCAAGAACTGATCCGCAGCCACATACCGTGGACCACCTAATGCTTTCGTTAACCGAACACGTGGCGCAGTCCGTTTGTTAGTCATGGTACAGGCGATAATATCTCCTGTCGCCGGTGTCACATTATACGATTGCGTGGTATTGAAAACGCCAACCGTCGTCGACGGCAATACGGTCGTGGACCCTACTTTGGCATTGGTACAATCAATACGTGTCTCATAGTTGGTCATGGTCGTACCGCCAGACGCAACTTCAGTCAATGCATAAGTACCACCACCAGCGACATACGTTACATCGGTAGTGCCTGAACCCGGTGTAATCACATCCAGCTGCCCAGCCGTTGTACTACTGACTAAAGAGTTGAGCACCGTTGCACCATTCTTGATTTGCATGGTGAACTGATCAGTATCAAGTGTTCTCGTATTGGATAAATTTTTAATCAGGGTTATTTGTGCTGGGCCATTGTCTAACGTACAGGTAATGTCATCGCCATTTAACACGGTGACATTAAATGATTGTCCCAAGCCATCCGGCAATACGGTGAATGGGCCATCACTACGGGTGTTAACGCAGTCGATAAACGTTGAATAGGTTGCCATCGCGGTGGAGCCAGCGGTTTTGGCCTCGGTTAAGCGATAAGTAGTACCTGCCACCCCTGTAAATGCCGTCACAGCTGAGTAGGTTTGCGGATATGTTGTTGCACCAGTATTCGTTGTGGTCGCTGTGCCTGATGCGGTATTACCATCAGAAGACAACGTAACGCCGTTATAAATTTGCGTCTTGAACTTATCCGGCGTCGCTGTATCGATAACCCCAGAAATACGTTTATTAAGGGTGATTTTTGGTAGTTTGGGTGAATTGGTCAGCGTACAAACAATATTGTCGCCCGTCGCCGGTGTAATAGTGAAGTTTTGCCCCGAACCTGATGGCGCTCCCATCGCCGAACCATTATTAGTACAACTGATCGTTGTATCATATTGCGACTCACCCGAAGTGCCCGCCGACACAAATTCCGTCAAGTTATAGGTTGTACCTGCGGTAACTTTTAACGCACCTGATGCGGTATAAGTACCTACACCACCCGTCGTTGTAACACCACCACCCGTTTGAGGATTGTTACTGGTTGTCGATAAAACGGTTTTAAAGCTCGTATTGTCGCGAATTTCGGTAGTAAAACGGTCATTGCTATCTACTAAGCCTGTGGCAACTGTTTTATTGAGTTTAATCCGTGGCTCGCGACCATTGGTTAAAGTACAGCTAATATCATCGCCCAATTGAGGTGTGACGTTAAATGTCGTCCCTGCGCCCGAAGGCAGTACCGTGGCGCTGCCGACAAAGGTATTGGTACAAGCAATAGTATTGTTATAGTTAGTTAATGTTGTAGTACCAGCAGCAATCTCAGAAACGGCATAGCTTGTTCCTGCTACGACTTGCGTCGCCGCAATACTACCTGTCGTTACAACTGCCGCCGTGCCTGTTGTTGTTGTTGTCGTATTGATGACACCACCAATCAAACGCATAGTGAACTGATCGGTATTCGACGCCCGTGATGTACTGAGCGCTTTGGCAAAAGCAATACGCGGATGGGTGATATTGGTAATTGTACAATCAATGTCATCATTAAACTGGGGCGTGACACTAAATGAAGCGGCTGTTCCCGACGGTAGGACTGTACTGCTGCCCGCGTTGGCATTGGTACAACTAATACTGCTGCTATAGTTGGCGATGGAAGCACCCGCACCAGAAATTGCTTCAGTAATGGTATAAACCGTACCGACCGTACCCGCATAGTAACCAGGCGCGGTATAGCTACCTACACCAGCAGTGGTTAATACACCACCACCAGTCGTAGTTGATGCAGTAGTGCCTGAAACAACGGTTCCCCCTGCCCCACCCGTACGAATTTCAGTGGTAAAACGATCAGTGCCATTACGCACACTTGAAACCGTTTTATTGACACGAATACGCGGATTACCATTTGTCAAAGTACAACTAATGACATCATCTAACTGCGGAGTAATACTAAAACTATTGCCATTACCACTCGGCAATACCGTTGAACTAATACCATTAGTATTGGTACAAACGATGCGGGAGTTATAGGCCGACAAAGCACTGACAGAACCACCCGCCATCACTTCGGTTAAGGTATAAGTCACGCCTGCACTGACGAAGGTTGGGCCAGCCAAACCAGCGGTGACAACACTACCCGCCCCTGCGGAAGTGCCACTCGAAGTAACCGTCGCGCCTTGTTTTATTTGCACGGTAAACTGATCGGCGGCATTCAAACGCCCTGCTGTCGTTAATGCTTTTTGTAGGTCAATTCTGGGTTGATGAGCGATGTTGGTTAGCGTACAACTGATATTGTCATTACCTTGAGGCGTTAGCGTAAAACTTTGGCCATTCCCTGATGGCAGAACTGTCGAGCTACCTGCGTAAGTATTGGTACAACTAATAAAAGTATTGTACAAACTCAAATCTGCCAATGGCGAACCGGCAGGAGCTTCCGTTAGGGTATAGGCAATACTTGGTTGAAGAATAGTGGCGTTTGTTGTTCCCGTTGCCGCAGTAATCGTACTGCTAGCCCCCGTCGACGTACTATTGGTTGTCGCGTTGACAACACTCACGCCATTTTTGATTTGAACGGTAAATTGATCGTTTGGTGCAGCACGCGTGCTGGCTAACGCCTTACTGAGTGTAATGGTTGGTAAAGGCGCATTAGTAATCGTACAGTCAATATCATCTGAGTCTTTCGGGGAAACAGTGAAAGTCTGCCCTACACCTGATGGCAACGTCGTCGCGGGGCCAATAACGCGCGCATTGGTACAACTAATACTGGACGTATAAGCACTTAGAGTATTGGCGCTTCCAGCAGCCATAACCTCGCTAATCGTATAAGTTTGGTCAAAGTCTGCTTCAAATTTGCCCGCTGCGGTAAATACGCCTGTTGTTGCACCGGAAGTTGTAACACCACCGCCCGTTGTTAATGATGCCGCCGTAGACGACACAACATTACCAAAACTATCTTTAATTACCGTCGTAAATTGATCAGCCGCATTAACTCGACCAATGAGATTTTTATTCACTTTGACAACAGGAAGCACTTCAGTAATGTCGGCTTCTACTTGATTCGTTGATGCGCCTTCGCAAATCGGATTGGTTCGGTCCCATTTAGCGATAGGATCAGAACCATCACCGCTTGGTGCTTGCAGTTCAAACACTAATGGCTCTGTACCTTCCCGTAAGACATCGTAAGTAGAAACTACAGGAATTTGTATGCCGTATTTGGCATTACCAAAGATACCCTGCCCTGCATCGTACTCACCCGCTGGGATCGTCACCAACCATAAATCAGAGTTGGCACTATGACTGATTGTCGGCGTTGTTCCCGCCAAACCAACCGGAGTACCCAAGGTAAAGTCAACATCAGAGCTGGCCGAGCCACTAATTTTGCGTAATGCAACTACCGTTGGTGTTAGTACCGTACCGTTAACCCTTAATTGTAACGAGCTGCCCGCCGTGCCCTCAGGCATACTAAAACGAGGACTGGTATTTAAATCAATCAGCGGCTTAAGAACCACTTTAATGTCATCAATCAAATTACCATTACTACCCGTTGCCGGCAGTACAGCTTCCAAACCAATTTGATAAAGTCCGGCACCCGGCGCAGTAAACACCGCGTGTTGCGGTGTAAATGCCGCAGTACTTGATAATGTTGAGTTTTGGCTAGATAAAGCGCCACCAATTGGGCCGGTATCGGTATAGTTCCACAAACCCGCCGATACTTGTTGCGGTGTGCCACCGCCATTGGTACGTGCAGAAAAGTAGTAATCCATGGTGACGACTTCACCGGCCTGCAAACAAATAGGCTGATAAAGACGCGACTGACTGCTGGCGTTTAATTCGGCAACAATCCGGTTATTTTGCCCCCCAAAGTTGCCATAGGTTGACGCATAGCCAACTTCAACATATTGACCAGTATCCGTTGTCCGCCAGCCGGCAATACAAGAATTGGGTGTACGGCCAGCTGCCACACATGTGTCATCACCCCAGTAATACCATGTATCATTACCAGGTGTCGGGATTGTCACCGCCGTGCCATCTTTACGAATTTCAAACGTAGGATTTTGAATAACACGGACACCGCCAGCAAATGCCTGACTTATGCCCAACAGCACAAATAACCAGAGCGATAGCACGCGGAGGAATACAGACCTATTGCAACCCGACATCAGAAGATCCCCTAAGTGACAGCACAATAGCTGCTTTTTAATGCACCTCTCCTTGGTGATAATTATTAATTCGACAATAAACTCTCTTGCTTAACGAAACCTTAAGCATGCGGGAGAGAATCTTCCTTGGGGCGAAGTATTACGCGTCTAAAATAGACTCAAAACAAATAAAATGGCGATAAACTATAACTTCGGGTGTGTAAGCTGGCGACTAAACAAAACGCTGGCTTCTAACAGAAATTCAGCTTAACAAACTTAGTTTTTGTGATACGCATCACAACCGATTATAGAAAACTGTGACGTATTTGTACATTTTATGTTCCCCAAAAAAGGCGATGAATAGACCAGTTTTAGGTTGCTAACGACAGAGCATGACAAATGCACGACGAATGGCAAGGCACTATCACCATGAGGGATTAGTCATTTGAGGATTAGTGAAAGAGCTGACTACTGTCAGTTAACCGCTGCGGAAACAGCCGCGAAGGAGCCAGTACAACGGCAACACCACAGCGCACATTATTGGCCCATTTCCGTGAAAAACAGGCACACTCCTTGTGCCTGCATTATTAGAGTACTTCCGCCAGATTACCTTTATCTTCCAGCCATATTTTGCGATCGCCAGAACGCTTTTTCGCCAGTAGCATATCCATTAACAATTCAGTAGCGGGCACGTCGTCCAGAGTCAGCTGCACTAGACGACGAGTATTTGGATCCATCGTCGTTTCGCGCAATTGCAAAGGATTCATTTCGCCCAAGCCCTTGAATCGAGTCACTTGCGGTTTTGCGCGTTTGTTCTCAGCAATCAGACGATCAAAGACTCCCTGTTTTTCACTATCATCGAGGGCATAATACGTATCTTTACCGCAATCAATACGATAAAGCGGCGGCATAGCGACAAAGACGTGGCCACGCTTCACCAATGACGCAAAATGCTTAACGAATAGCGCACATAACAAGGTGGCAATATGTAGACCATCGGAATCAGCATCGGCCAAAATGCACACTTTGCCATAACGTAATCCCGTTAAATCATCGTTGCCCGGATCGACACCGATCGCCACCGCAATATCATGAACTTCTTGCGAACCCAACACTTGGTCTGACGCCACTTCCCATGTATTCAAAATCTTGCCGCGTAACGGCATGATCGCTTGAAATTCTTTATCACGCGCTTGTTTGGCTGAACCGCCCGCCGAGTCACCCTCAACCAAAAACAATTCGCTACGCATAATGTCTTGGCCTGCACAATCAGCCAACTTACCCGGTAATGCTGGGCCTTGGGTGATTTTCTTGCGTTCGATTTTTTTGCCTGCCCGTAAGCGTTTATTGGCGCTGGCGATTGCTAATTCGGCGATCTGTTGACCCACATCAGGATGTTGGTTAAGCCATAAAGAGAAGGCATCTTTCACCACACCTTGTACAAATACCGAAGCCTCGCGGGAAGATAAACGTTCTTTAGTTTGTCCCGAAAATTGCGCTTCCTGCATTTTCATCGATAATACAAACGCCACTTTTTCCCACACATCTTCCGGTGCCAACTTCAGATTACGTGGCAACAAACTTCTAAACTCACAAAACTCACGCATGGCATCGGTCAAACCCTGACGTAAGCCATTGATATGCGTACCATGTTGCACGGTCGGAATAAGGTTCACATACGACTCTTGAATCGCTTCGCCGCCTTCAGGCAACCAAAACACCGCATATTCACAGGCAGCGTGCTCGCCTTTGAAATCACCGACAAAAGGCTCGGCGGGCAACACCAGATCGTCTTTGCAACTTTCAATCAAATACGCACGCAAACCATCTTCATAACACCAGGTTTCTTCTTCTTTAGTTTGCTTATCCTGCCATTTGATTTGCAAATTGGGGCACAGAACCGCTTTTGCTTTTAATAGATGCTTTAACGCTTTGGTGGCAAACTTAGGGGTATCAAAATATTGAGGATCAGCCCAAAAGCGCACACTAGTGCCCGTTTGTCGTTTTGGCACCGTGCCAATGGCCGTCAGTTCGCTGGCTTTATGGCCATCGGCAAAACTAATGGCATATTCCTGACTATCGCGTTTGACTTTGACTTGTACCAGCGTTGATAGCGCGTTAACAACCGAAATACCCACGCCATGCAAACCACCGGAAAACTGATAGTTTTTATTCGAAAACTTGCCGCCCGCATGGAGCTTGGTCAAGATTAATTCGACACCCGACATTTTTTCTTCGGGGTGAATATCCACAGGCATTCCACGACCATCATCTATGACCTCTAGTGAATTATCTTCGTGCAAAATCACTTGGATATAACTAGCGTGGCCCGCCATTGCCTCATCAACAGAGTTATCAATGACTTCTTGCGCAAGATGATTAGGGCGACTGGTATCGGTGTACATCCCCGGACGACGGCGTACCGGATCTAAACCAGATAAAACTTCAATGGCATCGGCGTTATAAGTAGTCATAAGCTTAAGGTATTAAAAAATGAATTATTGCAGGGATATGCTGTTCAAAGGTATCGAAGGCATGATTACCGCCCTCTTCCAACAATAACGGAGACAACGGATACTTTGCCAACGCTAGGCGATAGTCTAAAGTCTCATCCCCTGTTTGTAATAGTACCCAAAGCTGCTCGGGTGTTGCTAAAACGTCAACTTCTAACGCTAATAACTGTTTTACGTGCTCTTCGGTCAAAATATAACCTGCACCGGTATGATAGTTTCGTTGTTCACCCAACAAACCGCTCAATAAATTATAGGCTTTGACGGCAGGGTTAATCAGTACGGCCTTATTGCCAAATTGTTGATGCAACCACGTGGCATAAAACCCACCCAAAGAACTGCCTAATAAACCCGCATCGGGATATTGCCGAACTAACTCAGCCAGCGACGCAGCTACTTGGACAGGCACCCTATTGAGGTCGGGAGCAACAAACTGAATATCGGGACGATGCTGCGCTAGCCAGTCGCGGAGTAAACCCGCTTTATGTGACAAGGGGGAGCTATTGAAGCCATGAATATAAATAAGGGTCGGCATGAAAAATTGAGGCTTACATAGGGAAGAAAATCACGACACATTAAGTGCAATCTATGCCTAGCTGTTAATGGTGTGTCCTAACAATGCGCTCAGGCTTGGAGCGCTAATAGCCTCGCACTGTCCAATCAACAACAAACTTAACACCTTCAACACGCGACACTTCAGTGACAACATCGCCATTGGCATATAAATCGAGCCAACGATAACCCGGCGCTAAATCATCAATGGCAAAGTCTTCACTTAATGGTTTGAATTGCACGCAGGTCGAGGGCACCGACAATAAGCGCACGCCATTACGCATTTGATCGGACTCTTGGTGAATATGCCCCCAAATAATTGCTTTAATATGCGAGAACTGATCAATCACCTGCCAGAAATCAGCCGCATTACGCACGACTTGAGTATCAAGCCATTTACAGTGCATGGGAATAGGATGATGATGCAAACAAACCATAACATGGCAGTTTTTACTATCTGCCAACGCCTGCCGTAAAAACTCCAGCTCACTCGGCTGAAAGTTGCCAGGCACTTCACGCTCAACACTGGAGTTGAGCATAATAATTCGCCATCCACCTCGGTCAATAACACAAGGGCTCAAATGGCTTTTATCATTTAAGGTATTAAGGATAGGCTGGGTAATATCATGATTACCCTGCAACCAATAACTAGGCGCGGTAAACTGAGCTAAATGTTGTTGAAAACGCAAATAAGCGGCCTCGGACGCATCCTGAGCAATATCACCAGTCGCCAAAATAACATCAATATGTGTCTGCTCGCGCTGAACTTTTGCCAGCACCAAACGTAAACTGTCCTCGGTATTTAAACCCAATAAACGACCGTCTGTGCTTGCAAACAGATGACTGTCAGAAACCTGCACTACGCGGAGTGGCTTATTTTCGTGTTTTTTCAAGATGCCATCCCTAAAGCGGACACTTAATTCTTGTATTAAACGCAAGAATACAACTTTTTTCCAGCGACTCAATCAACAATTCATCAAAATCTGGCTAAATTTGCCAACGATGCTGTAAATCTTTTTTATTTAACATTAGCCATTGTAGGGCTATTAACAACGGCGCGTTAATCATACGCCCATCTAGCATAATGGCAAATGCTTGTTCAACGTTTATCACCATAACACGTATATCTTCACCCTCTTCAGGCAAGCCAAACACACCACCTGCATGCGCTAGATCGGCCTGCCCAATAAATAAGGTGAATCGTTCATTACTGTTGCCAGGGCTAAACAGAAAAGTTGTCACTCGTTCAATCCGTTTAAGTGTGACTCCCGCTTCTTCCAGCACTTCGCGATGAGCAACATCTTCAAGGTCTTCATTGTCACCATCGACCAGACCCGCGACAATTTCCAGTTGCCATGGATTCGACTCCATCAATGCGCCTACGCGAAACTGCTCTATCAACAAAACTGAGTCTAGCATTGGATCGTAGATTAGCACGCCGACGGCTTCAGGCTTAACCACTAACTCACGTTGAATGACGGGCCCCATACCACCGGCAAATAAACGATGCTGCAAACGCAGTACATCAACTTGAGTAAAGCCTTTATAAGCAGTACGTTTCTCAACAATCGCTACATCCTGTTGCACGCTAAATTCCGTACTGCTCATGATCAAACCACCTTGTAGATTTCACTGCCTTGCTCTTTGAACTCTTGCGACTTTTGACTCATACCCTCTTCAGCCGCTTTAGCTTCCAAACCTTCTGCATAATCACGGACATCTTGGGTGATTTTCATTGAGCAGAATTTAGGGCCACACATCGAGCAAAAATGCGCTACTTTATGGGCATCTTTCGGCAAGGTTTCATCATGGAATGAGCGTGCGGTATCGGGGTCTAAACTCAGATTAAACTGGTCTTGCCATCTAAACTCAAAACGCGCTTTTGATAAGGCATTATCACGAATTTGCGCCCCCGGATGACCTTTCGCCAAATCAGCAGCATGGGCGGCGATTTTGTAAGTAATGATACCGTCTTTGACGTCTTGTTTGTTAGGTAAGCCTAAATGCTCTTTCGGCGTGACGTAACACAGCATCGCCGTGCCGTACCAACCAATCATCGCCGCACCGATGGCAGAGGTGATGTGGTCATAGCCCGGAGCGATATCAGTAGTCAATGGGCCTAGCGTATAAAACGGCGCTTCATGGCACCATTTTAATTGTAGTTCCATGTTTTCTTTAATCATGTGCATCGGCACATGGCCGGGGCCTTCGATCATCACTTGGACATCGTGTTTCCACGCGATTTGTGTCAATTCGCCCAGTGTTTTTAACTCACCAAATTGCGCTTCATCATTAGCATCCTGAATCGAACCTGGACGCAAACCATCACCCAACGAGAACGAGACATCATAGGCTTTCATGATCTCGCAGATGTCTTCAAAATGCGTGTACAAAAAGTTTTCTTTATGATGCGCCAAACACCATTTCGCCATGATTGAACCACCACGGGAAACGATACCCGT
>CANBZV010000048.1 GCA_947373945.1 Moraxellaceae bacterium | reverse complement strand
GTGCTCAGTATTTTGGCGATCTGGGATTTTATTGTGCAGGATGATTTAGTGTGGCGCTCATTTTCGACGTTGTTAGTGGTGGCTCTCGCCTCATGGACGTTCGCGGTGGTCAACGAACGTTTTGGTGATTAGGGCTTATTCGGAGGTGGAAACCGCTTCAGGACAATGGTAAGGCAGCACTATTTTCTTACCGGCATCGTTGAGCGCGACGGTAGTAATAATGGGTGCCGAGCTGTTAACCTGACCAAAAATCGTCGCAAAAGCAACATCTGCGGCATCACGGCCAACGCCAAATCGGACAAAACCCATCGGAATGGACGTACCCGACGCGTCAAAAATATACCAGCGATTGCCCAAATACACTTCGACATAGGCATGAAAATCGGGCGGCCCCAAGATCGGGTCAGCGCCATAATCGGTGCCGGTAACAAAACGCGCAGGAATATTCACTGCTCGACACAATGCAATCATCAAATGGGCAAAATCCCGACAGACGCCCACTTGCTCAATGAGTGTATCAATCGCCGAGGTACTGCCATTAGAAGTATTCGAGCTAAAAGTCACACGTTGTTGCACCCACTGCTGAATCGCTTTGACGCGTTCATAACCCTGCCATAAATGACCAAACTCTCGCATGGCCAGCTTGCGTAAACGATCTGACTGACAATAACGACTGGGATAGATATAACTTAATACCTGCGGCGGCAGTCGTGCGATCGGCACTTCGGCGATTTGCGCAGGCAAGGCAAAATAATGATTGATCTCAAGCGTTGATTTATAACGGACTTTTAGCTGACCGACCTCGGCATGCAACCGCATATAGCGGTTTGAGGTAGCTGGGTCGGTAAAAATCTCGGGCTGAATAGGCTGGCTTAGTTCCAGCCACTCTTCAACGACGATTTGATGGGGGGTGTGCGCATTATGAATATTGAAAATGAAGTCCGAACCTTGACCTTGAATATCGTAATTCAGCTCAAGTGACAGTTGAAGCTTAACCATTGCCGTATTTTGCATCCGTTTGCAGTGACCTTGGCGAATATAGCCAGATCAAACTAGCGGCCATTGTGGGCTTGTCGCCCACAAACAGCCAATGTTATTCAAACCTTTGCTCAAAATACCAACAAATAGCCTACAAAGGCTATTTCACCATCGCGACTTTACGACCCGCTGCCCGCTCTTGGCATTCGGCGTTACTACAAATCCCATACAAATGCAGCGCGTGGCCGGTAAGGATAAAACCGAGCGACTCAGCTACCTTATGTTGCTGCTCTTCAATGATGTCGTCATTGAATTCCAGCACCTTGCCACAGGTGACACAAACGATGTGGTCGTGGTGTTCACCCTGACTAATTTCGAACACTGAGTGACCACCCTCAAAGTGATGGCGCTCAACGATTCCAGCCGCTTCGAACTGAGTTAAAACGCGATAGACGGTCGCTAAACCTACGTCTTCACCCTGCTCTAAAAGTGCCTTATAAACATCTTCCGCACTCAGGTGATGAACGGGTGAATTTTCGAGTAATTCAAGAATCTTGATACGCGGCAGGGTAACTTTTAAACCTGCTTTGCGTAAGTCTTGATTGCTAAAAGACATGACTGCGCCTCGGCGTTAGAATAGTGTACGATTATCAAATTATATATTGTGATAGACAAGAGAGGTATTTCCACTGTGACACCAAAACTGCTACTCATTCCCCTACTGCTTGGCTCAATTGGGTTAAGTGCCTGTCAGGCATTACGTGTTTATACCGTAGATTTGCCGCAGGGCAATCCTATCACACAAGAGATGGCAGCTAAATTAAAAATCGGAATGACCCAGTCACAAGTCCGTTATGTTTTGGGCAGTCCGATGGTCACCGATACGCTCAATGCCAATCGTTGGGATTATGCTTATACCTTCAAGCCGGGCACTTATGCCCATGAAGCAGGGATGAAGCCTATTAACCATCAACTGTTGTCACTGTATTTTGATAATGGGCAACTGAGCAAAATCACTGGACAAGAAAGCTTGCCTGAAAAGAGCCAAGGTTCGATTTTAAGTAAAGATGGTGGGTTACGCGCCGAGCCATTATAAGCTTTGCTCAACAGCATTGGCGGCTTTGACTTTTGCCGCCCGTGCTTTACGCATTTCTTTAGGATCATTGATGAGCGGACGATAAATTTCTACCCGTTCACCGGCTTGAATCAAGCGGCTTTTCGGGTGCTTCTCAATTTTACCAAACACCCCCATTGTCGCTGATTCTAAATTTAAGCCCACAAACTGCTCGACAATTTTTGACTGTACCGCCGCATCAAACAAGGTACTTCCTACGGGAACCAACACTGCTATTACCCGTTGTTTTTCAGGTAAGGCATACGCAACTTCAACCGCAATAAGCTCATCAGCCAACGCGAATCACCATCGTCACTAAAAGCCATAAAATAGTGACAGGCGCAACAATACGTACGCCAACGCGCCAAAGATTGTACATACCTTCACTACTGAAATTTAACGCTTTACGAGCATGGCTAGTTTTAATTACCCAACCCAACAACAGCGAAAACCCCAACATCGTCACTAATGCCAACGCTTTTAGCACCACATCAAAAGCCACATACTCGGTTAAAGCCGTTGTCGCTGCCGCAACCAACATTACTGATCCCACAGCAATGGGTTTGGTAAACTGCTTTGCTTGTAATTGTTGAGTCACCACTTCCGCCAACAGCGCACATGCAAATACTGCCGTTAGCATATAGAGAATAACGCTCAAATTACCCTGCGCACTGCCCGCCGCAATCGTCACAACACCTACCAACGTTTGCGTTAACCATAACGGCATCACGGTTTGTGTCGCCCGTTCATCTGTCAGGCGCGTCAGAATTAACCATGCATAAAGGCCCAAGGTGCTCATATTGGCCAACAAAGCTGCTGTAGCTACCTGTTGCCACTCTTCCGGCGTTAACAAAACTAACAGGCCGGTATGAGCGGCCAATAAGGCGTTAAGCAATAACACCGCAGGAACCAAGACCCCAACAAACGGCAATAACCGCTTCATGCCGACCCATGCAAATCCCATCGCCAAAAAGACAAATAAATAAGGAAAAGCACGAACGGCAATAGCGGTATCGTCATTAACGGCCAGACCATGGGTTGAGTTTTCAACACCAAAGGCAATCATCCCCACCAAGGTCAACATACTGAGTGGTGCTAATACGCGCCAAAAAGTAGGCGCATCGGAATCACGGGTAATAGCTGCAAGTCCTTGTAGCGGTAACGCGCGACTCCGCCGTACCAGCACAGCCTCAATAAAGGCGAGTGGCAAAGCAGTAAGCACCATGAATAACAGCCAAACCAACGCAAAACTGAGGTTATGGTTATTAGTCGGCAGACCCGATGCCGTGACAAACGTGAGCGTTGTTAAAGCAACAGCATTGATAGCGGAAATTTGCGGTTTCATAATTAAAACTTAAAAAATATACCAATGAGACAAAAGGTAAAAAACTAACTCAACTCAACGGGTTGTAGACAGAAAGATATTTCCTGTAGGAAACTCTCTTGCTGCGTTAGTTCATCTAATTGTTGTGCTATTTCGACCAGACGTTGATCACGAGTGGCATCAATCATTTGTAAATGCTCCAAACGTTGGAGCTGTTCATCAATACGTTTTTTCGCCTCCACCGTTTGTTGCATCAGCGGGACTAGCACTTGTTTACACCAGCGGTTTGCTTCTTCACGCGCCTTTTCATAGACACTTCGTGCTTCACGCGCCAAGGTATCAAAAAAATGTTCGAACACTTTTTCCTGATTCGCTAACAAAGAGCCGAATCTGTTTTTATACGGCGCAGCCTGTTTTTCCAGCTCAGTAAACTCATTAATGTATTGCTCAATATCAATAGTGGGATATTGCAGATCGCCTTGGCCAACCGATTGAACATAACGCTGATAAATTTTATTTGCTGTTTGCGCCGCGCTTTCCATTTCATCGCGCAGCCGACGTAAGTCCAGCTTCAAGCCTTGGAAAAAGACACCAATGGCTGCAGCCGAACCAAAGCCCACACCACTTTGCATTGAGTCACGGGCACGATTGAAATGCCAGTCTAGCTTTTCATTACCCACTAACTCGGCAATGCGTCCGAGGTGTTGCTCTAAGACTACTTTGCCTTCTTGCAACAATACGAGGCGTTGACCGTGTTTTTCCTGCTCTTTACGTACCAAGCGTGTTAGTCCAACCAGCTCAACTTCGACATCTTTTTCATTACGGTTAAACAGGTTGTATTCGTTCTGTAGTGAAGCCCGCTTTTCCACTAAGGTTTGCTGACTCATTTCGACGATTTCAACCACCTCTTTCAAGGTGACATTTTTCAATGCCTGCTGCCGCGAAGTAATCACGGAGCTGGCTAAGGCCGCCTCTAACGTCGCCATACGACTAGACTCAAACAAGCTGTCATCATTGTACATAAAGGCACGAGCGCCCTGCCGAGCACTGAGTGGCAACACATTTTCTATGGGCAACTGTAATTGATTGGCCGAGAAACGCACCAAGCGCTTTAAGCTATCCTGCACATCGACAGGGTATAAAGCGTCTTCATCTTCCAATAAATCAATTTTATTAATGACCGCATATAACGCAGTATTACTGCGCGAGGCCAAGTCGCGGACGTGATTATTCCAAATGGAAAAGTCACTCGCTGTGACACCACAATCTGCAGACAAGACAAATAACAACGCATGGGCTTCTGGTAAAAAGCTTAATGTCAGTTCTGGTTCTAAACCGAGCGCATTCAAACCCGGTGTATCAATAATGGATAGCCCCATACGCAACAGTGGATGATCGAGATTGATCAACGCATGTCGCCAGGCGGGGATATGCACATAGCCCGCTTTTTTTGACGATGACTCTAAAAACTCCACTTCGAAGCCTAAACTCTCCGCAACTTGCGTAGTAACTTCGCGTGTTTTTGCGACCTCTTCAAAGGCGCGCTGAATCGATTGCGTATTGGTTAAATCCAAATCTAAATGCGCCCACTGCTCTAACTGCCGACGAAATGACGACAACGGTGTGGCACTACTACGCGTCTGAATGGGTAATAATTTAATATAAGGCCCGCTCGCTTGCGGGTCATAAAAGACTTCTGTCGGGCACATGGTCGTGCGACCAATGCGCGTTGGGAACAAGCGCATTTTATAATGCCGACCCAAAATTGCATTAATCAGTTCCGTTTTACCGCGTGAAAACTCACCAACAAATGCCAATAAAATACGGTCTGTCGTAAACGCACGTAATGCGCGTGCTAAACGATCATCTAAATCAACGGAGCTAAGTCCCTGCTCATGCAGCCATAAACGATAGCGCTTTATTTCGCCCGCAATAGAAAGCTTCCACGCACTAAACGCCTGAATCCCCGTGAGGAGTTTATCTCCCTTCTGCATGACTTGTGTCACTCTAAGTCCCCTTGCAATATTTTTGTGATGAATGGGGGTAAAAACACAACCTGTGTTATCCGCACACGCTTGGCACGTGAGGTTTCACCACTTAATAATGTAATTGCCTGACGCTTTACCGCAAAACTTTGTGCCAGAAATCGACATAACTCTTCATTCGCTTTGCCGTCAACAGGAGGGGCATGAAGACGGATTTTTATCGCCGCACCATGTAAGCCAACAAACTCGGTACGTGCTGCATTTGGCTGAATATGCAGATTGAGTACCAAGTCCTCTCCTTGTCGCTGAATTGCCTTGGCAATCATGCTATATACACATCAAAAACCCAGTGCGAACACTTGCTGTGCCATCGCTTTTAATAAAATCTGTATCACTTGTATCGCCAAAAAAGCCATGATTGGCGACAAATCTAGCCCACCCATAGGGGGCAATACGCGACGTAAAGGCGCTAACACTGGCTCAGCCAATTGATTGATGAGTGCACTAAAGGGGCTGTGGCCTGGACTAATCCAGCTTAAAACCACCCCAATTAACAATAACCAAAAATAAAACTCAGTGGCCATCAACATTAACTGAAACACGGCACTAAAGACAAGCAACAATGGCGGCAAAGTGCCTTGGCCATTTACCAGTGTTAACAGGGTCATACTTAATAGTTGTAGCAGAATAATAACGATTAGCGCGGCAAAATCCCAATGCTGGTTTTTAGGCAAAATCTGCCGTAAAGGGTTTAATACCGGAGAAGTTGCCTTGACGACAAACTGGGAAATAGGATTATAAAAATCGGCATGAACCAACTGCAATAAAAAACGCACCCATAATAGGCCAATATAGAAGCTACATGCCGTTCCCAACAATAGACTAAAAATCTGATTTAAAGCACCCATAACCTATTCCTGATTTCCTAAAATTTGCGCTAATTCTTGACCACGCGCCGCGCAAGCAGCCAACGCGGTGGCGAAAATATTTTTCATCTCTGCATCATCAAAAGCAGCAATAGCACGCTCTGTCGTGCCTCCAGGGGAAGTTACGCGCCGACGTAATTCGGCAGGGCCAACATCAGCAGTAATCGCCATTTGTGCTGCCCCCAAGGCCGTTTGCAAGGTTAATGCCCGCGCTGTCTTTTCATCCAGACCCAACTCACGGCCTGCACTGATCATCGCTTCCATGACATAAAAAAAGTAAGCTGGCCCAGACCCTGATACGGCGGTGACGCTATCAATCAGCACTTCCTCCGATAACCACAAGGTCAAACCAACGGCATTGAGGATGGTTTCTGCTTGCTGACGCTGCTCAACATGGCAATGGGCATTTGCAAATAACCCTGTTGCGCCAGTTTGTACCAACGCTGGTGTATTAGGCATGGCACGAACAATCGCCATATTGCCACCCAACCAGCGGTCAATGCTGGCGACAGGAATACCCGCAGCAATCGAAATAATCAGTGGTTTACGTCGTTGCGCGATAGCGGCTAATGGCTTCAGCACATCGGCCATCACTTGCGGTTTTACCGCCAGCACAATGACATCGGCACGTGCAAAAATATCGGCATTATTGATAGACGTAAAAATACCCTGGTCTTGAAACGCCAGTAACTGAGCGACCTGACTATCGGCTAATGCCAAATGGGTCAGTGGCTGACCACGTGCTATTAAGCCACCGACTAACGCCGACGCCATATTCCCTGCACCAATAAAACCAATCGTTATCGCCATTATCTCTATTACCTATCTGTTTACTGACGTTTGCCAAAAATTGCTGTTCCCACTCGAACCATCGTACTACCTGCACTAATCGCGGCTTCCATATCATCTGACATACCCATCGACAGTGTATCAAACCGTGATGGCTCTAGTGCAGGTATTGTAGCAAGTAAGTGCTGGCGTAATTCGGCGACGGCAGCAAACGCCTGATGATGGCCTGCTTTTGGAATGACCATCAACCCACGCAATACAATATTCGGCAACGCCAACACTGCCACCACCAAATCATCCAATTCGGCAATGGCACAGCCTGATTTACTGTCCTCGTCGTCAATATTAATTTGTAGACAAATATTCAAGGGCGGCAAATGTGCTGGCCGCTGTACCGCCAAGCGCTGTGCGATCTTTAATCGGTCAACACTATGCACCCAGTGAAAATGCTCGGCGACAATCGCAGTTTTATTGCTTTGCAGCGGACCAATTAAATGCCAAACGAGAGGCAAATCCGCCAATTCGGCTATTTTTGCCAGCGCTTCCTGCACATAGTTTTCACCAAAATCACGCTGTCCAGCTAAATATGCTGCACGTACAGCATCAGCAGGCATAGTTTTACTAACCGCCAACAACTGCACAGAAACAGGTCTTCTAGCCGCTTGTAAGCACGCTACCTCCATACGGCGAAGAACTTGTTGCAAATGTTGTGAAATGTCTTGCATTCTTGGCGTATCTCGCTGAAAGATTTGGGTTACTATCGATTGTTTTAGGACTATACGCAGGCATCGCTTATTTATTCGCATTGCAGCCGTTTGCAACGGTTTTATGCTCACAAAACGCGCTGATTGCGATGCAATGCGTAAGTCCCGATTATACCAACAACTTTATTTCGGACTGGTGCAAGCTATTCAGAAATTATTCGCCTAAAACTATAATTAAGGATTTATGTGAATAACCGCCAACTTCAATATGATGTGGCAATAGCCCAGTGATAACGCAAAAATTCTAAACAACTTTGGAGCAAATAATGGATATTACGGAATTATTAGCATTCTCGGCTAAAAATGGTGCCTCTGACTTACATTTATCCGCCGGTTTACCACCCATGATTCGGGTTGACGGCGAAGTTCGCCGCATCAATTTACCCGCGATGGAACACAAAGATGTGCACCGTTTGGTCTACGATATCATGAATGACAAACAACGCCGTGATTATGAAGAATTCTGGGAAACCGACTTTTCCTTTGAAATTCCGGGCGTATCCCGTTTCCGTGTCAATGCGTTTAACCAAAATCGTGGCGCAGGTGCGGTATTTCGTACGATTCCTTCCAAAGTATTAACAATGGAAGACTTGGGCATGGGCAAAGTCTTCAAGGATATCAGCGAATATCCACGGGGTATTGTGCTGGTCACGGGTCCTACCGGTTCAGGAAAATCGACCACATTAGCGGCAATGATCGACTATATTAATAGTACCCGCTTCGATCACATCCTCACGGTTGAAGACCCCATTGAATTTGTGCATCAATCGAAAAAGTGTTTGATTAACCAACGGGAAGTCCACCGTGATACGCGTGGCTTTAACGAAGCGTTACGCTCGGCATTGCGGGAAGATCCAGATGTGATTCTGGTCGGCGAAATGCGGGACTTGGAAACCATCCGTTTGGCGCTTACCGCCGCTGAAACGGGCCATTTGGTCTTTGGTACACTCCATACAACCTCTGCGGCCAAAACTATTGACCGGGTGGTTGACGTGTTCCCTGCCGAGGAAAAAGAAATGGTGCGTTCGATGTTGTCCGAATCGTTACAGGCCGTTATTTCACAAACCTTACTGAAAAAGAATGGCGGCGGCCGGGTAGCTGTGCATGAAATCATGATTGGTACCCCCGCTATTCGTAACTTGATTCGTGAAAATAAAGTCGCACAAATGTACTCAGCTATTCAAACGGGTGCAGGTATTGGAATGCAAACACTCGACCAAGGTCTAAAAAACCTGGTGGTGAAAGGTACTATTTCACCTGCGGCAGCCAAATCGGCCGCTAAAATCCCTGAAAACTTCTAACGTCGAGGCGCATCATGGACTTTGAAGACTTATTAAAACTCATGGTCGAAAAAGGTGGCTCCGATCTGTTTATTACGGCGGGCATGCCACCTTCGGTCAAGCTCAATGGCAAGATTGTACCTATTACCAAAAACCCGCTTAGTCCAGACGTAGCGCGTGATGTGGTCATGAGTATCATGAGCGAAGACCAGCGCTTGGAGTTTCAACGCACGAAAGAATGTAACTTCGCTATTTCGCAGCGTGGTGTTGGTCGTTTCCGTGTTAGCGCCTACTACCAGCGTAATTTGGCGGGCATGGTGTTACGTCGGATCGAAACCAATATTCCGACCGTTGATGACCTTAAACTGCCTGAAATCATTAAAGATTTGGCGATGACCAAACGCGGTATCATCATGTTTGTCGGCGCAACTGGTACAGGTAAATCAACGTCTCTGGCGGCTATGATTGGCCATCGTAATGCCAATAGCCGTGGTCATATTATTACCATCGAAGACCCGATTGAATTCCTTCACTCCCATCAAGGCTGTATCGTTACCCAGCGTGAAGTGGGTCTGGATACCGAGTCGTTTGAAGTGGCGTTGAAGAATACGTTACGTCAAGCGCCTGACGTAATTCTGATTGGTGAGATTCGTACCCGTGAAGTCATGGACTTCGCCATTGCCTTTGCCGAAACCGGTCACTTGGTATTGGCAACCTTACACGCTAATAACGCCAACCAAGCGTTAGATCGGATTATTCACTTCTTCCCTGCCGACCGTCATAGCCAGTTGTTTATGGATTTGTCACTCAATTTGCGCGGTATCGTCGCTCAACAATTAGTGCCAACGCCTGATGGTAAATCACGGCGTGCCTGTATCGAAGTATTATTGAATACGCCATTAATTAGTGATTATGTGCGCAAAGGTGAAGTGCATTTAATTAAAGAATTAATGAAAAAATCACGCGATTTGGGTATGCAAACCTTCGACCAAGCGTTGCTTGATTTGTACACGGCCGGTGAAATCACTTATGAAGATGCGTTGAAACACGCTGATTCACCGAATGATTTGCGCTTGATGATTAAACTAGGCAACACCACCGACTCGCGTTTTCTGGATCAGGCGACTCGTGGTCTCAGCATCCAAGGTTCGGATTAGCCTCCCCTCTCACTCCCCTTTACCAAAGGGGAGAACCTCTTTCTTGCACATGTCCACTGTTTATCCTCCGATGCAATCGGGGGTTAAAGGGCAACACACCCTTACTTTTTCTCATCCTGCTGAATCATGGCAACCAACGCACTAATATCGTTATCGGATGGCTGACTGCTGACTGTTAATTGCTGACTGATCTGCTGAGTCATTTTTAACGCTTTGAGATAACGTCGACAATAGCCACAAATTGCCAGATGGAGATTAAACTGAAATCGTTGCCATGACGTTAATTCGCTTGCCAAATAAGCGTCGGCTTGCTCAACCACTTCTCGACACTTTAACATGGCTGACCCTCTTCATACTGATTAATCACGGCCAATAACTTTAAACGCGCTCGATGCAATAACACGCGCACATTAACTTCTGACGTTGCCAAGGTTTCGGCAATCTCCTTAAACTCCAAACCCGACTGATCCCTTAGCAACCATGCGAGCCGCTGCGCTTCTGGAAGGCTTTGCATCGCTTTTTGTAAAATAGACGCTAATTCGGCCCGACCCAACAACTCTTCTGGCGTATCAGCTTGCCAGCGGGCCAACGGCTCATGCCAATGGCCACCATCATCAAAGCGCTCAGACATGGGCATTGCTTCAGCCATGATTTCATCCAGCGACACCGTCAACCGTGTTTTATCATAACGATGACGGCTGTAGGCAGCGTTAATGACAATGCGCGTTAGCCATGTTTTTAGGGAAGATCGCCCTTCAAAGGTGGGTAACGCACGAAAAGCCAACAACCACGCCTCTTGCACAATGTCTTCAGCCGACTCACCCACAATGGCACGTGCTACACTCACGAGACGACCATGATGCTCACGCACGAGTTGATGACAGGCCAATGTTTCACGCTGTAGTAATTTAGCCACAAAGGCTTGTTCGTCCTGCATTGGCTTAACCATAAGCTTCCAAAGTGTGGCAAGCATAAAAGGACTGTAGCGCGTTTGACAATAAGCATCTGTACTTAGACACTATTGGCAGCCGTTTTGTTACAGTATTGTCTAAGAAGAAAAAATAAGTATTTAAGTCTGACAGGAGATAGGCATATGCGGCAAGTCATTTGGCTCGTGTTATTGGCTAGCATTGGGCTGTCAGCTTGGGCGGCCGATATTCGCTTAACCATGCGCGCCGAACAAGAAATTCGTACCGTCAGGAATGGTGAAACACTCATTCAAACCAAGCCTGTCACTCATACTCGTATCGGCGATGTCGTAACCATTACCTTAAGCTATGAAAATATGAGTAATGAAGATGCTTCAAACGTCACTATTGATAATCCTATTCCCGCAGGCTCACGTTTTGTTTTAGGCTCAGGTTTTGGTCAGGGCGCGCAATTTTACGTCTCGTATGACAATGGCAAAACTTACGACGACGACATCCAAATCCGTCATGAACCAGCGACGAATGTACGCTGGGTACTGGACAATGTTCCCGCTAATGGCCGAGGTGAAGTTGGCTTCCAATTACGTGTTGAAGAAGCGAATACCAACTTTATGAATTAGCGTTTGGGGATGGGTTCAGTGCTGGCTTCGACTCCGCTCAGCCACCACAGCCCCACTCAGACAGCATTTCATGCTCCCTGAGCGGAGTCGAAGTGTTAGCGTTTTTTCTTCGTTTTGCCTTTAGTCGCTTTTGGTGCTTTAGCAGCGGCTTTGGCGATTTTGGCTTTGCGTGCCTCTTCCATTACCAAATCACCTGTTTGGTCGTATGACTGAATGTTCTCACCCTCGTAAGCAATTTCTACCCGACGACTCAAGGCATGACCCATATTGGCATCAACCGCAGCAACGGTATTATTAAAGCCTTCGCCACGCTGACTCATACGATCGGCAGTAATGCCTTTGGCTGCCAAATATTTCAGTACCGCCTGTGCTCGGCGCTCAGATAACGCTTGGTTATATGCCTTGCTGGCACGGGCATCGGTATGGCCAATCAAGGTGATTTTCATATTCGGATAGGCGCGCAGAATTTCTGTCACTTTATCGAGAATGACCACTGCTTTGGCATTGATATCGGACTTGTCTAAACCAAAGTGGACGTTATTCGGGACATTAACCAACGCCAATGGTGCTGGCTCGGGTACTGGAACAGGTTTTGCTGGTTCAACAACCACCGGTGCAGGCTGCTGCGCCAGTAATGGACAGGGTTTGTCTGGGGTCGGTGGACAGAAGCAATTATCGGCGAGCTTAGTGGCCTGTTTCGCCAAACGTTCGGCAGCGGCAAAATGCTCGCGTGCATGTCGCCAACCTAGCTCTTTGTTTTCATGGCCCGCCCACACTAAGCGCACTTCCATTTCGGCAATCGGTGCCGCTGCACAACTAAAGCCTTGGTGCTGTTTTAACTGCGCGGCAATTGTCCATAAATCTTCACGCAGACGCTGCGATTCCTCAATGACCGGCGTATCCATACTAATGGCATTATCTGCCCCTTCCATACGTCCAATTAAGTCCTGCGCCTGAAATAACGCTTGATCAATCACATGGGTACGATCATTTTCGTAATATTCACTCATGGCAAAGTCGAGCCATGATTGTGCTTTTACCAAGAAATAGTTATCCGCACCCACACCATTGGCATTTAATTTGGCAATGCGGTCTTGTGTGGCATTTAACGTGGTCAAATCAGCATTGATTTTTGGGTCACTGATACGTTGTTTTTCAGGATTCAACACCTGTGTTTCCGCAGCATGGCCACAGCCAACGGCCAACAGCAACGATACCAATAGACTCAAGGCGGCACGTGGATGGGGATTATGGGCTAACATGTTGCGCCTCCAATGTCTTATTAGTCTTTGGCTTATCGGCATTGAATAAGTCTTCATCAAATTTGAAGCGCATGCGTAAATAAGCGCCATCAACAGTAAAATCACTACCAACGACATCGGCATCGCTATAACTTTGCCAGTTATAGCCCACAGACAACCACAAATTCGTTGTGACTAAATACCCCGTTTCAGCACCCAGTACATAGCGTTTACCGCCAGTATCACCAGCCATCCAGCCGCCCTGAACACTCGCTTCCCAGCGCTCAGTCAGGTCACGAATAGCGCGAAGACCAATCATGTGTGTAGCCGAAGTCGATTCATCAAGGCCCATGCCCTTATCAACAACCCATTTACCAGCATATTCACCAGCCAAAGTTAAACGGCGTACGGGATGGTAATTAACATGGGTCGAAAAGATGTAGGCATTACGATCAATGACATCGGCAATACTTTCATCTTTTTCCAGTTTGTATTCGATTTTTGTTAAGGTATCCCATTGATTAGTATCAACTTGGCGATACGCTGCACCTAATTGGAAACGATCTTGCAGACGATTACCTGCTTTATGATTGTCGGTAAAGTTGACGGTATTACGAGTCAGCAACGTCCAGTCACGCGACAGTTTATAAGCAATGCCAAGGGTATTTAGAATGGTGTCAGCCTG
>CANBZV010000047.1 GCA_947373945.1 Moraxellaceae bacterium | reverse complement strand
GATTATTCGGTTAAAAATTTATTTCCGGGCGCGCATCGTCCATTTACGTTGTGGCGTGCCAATAGCAATACCTTGCCGATGTTGCACGACAATAAAGAGTGGATTGCCGATTCGTCTGAAATAGCTTTTTATCTGGATGCAAAATATCTGTTGAGACCGTTATTGTCCTCAAATCCTGCTTTACGCAGCAAAGCGATTACTATTGAAGAGTTGGCTGATAAAGCGGGTGTACATGTGCGTCGGTGGGCGTATGGCCAAATTTTGCAGGGTAACGAAGTGATGAATGTCATGCTCGATGATTATCCCTTTGCGAAACCATTTAAAAAGCAAATTGCGCCTTTTATGCGTCAGGGCGTGGCTAGGTTGTATAAAGTAACACCTGAAAAAACTGCGATTTCGTTAGAGAAACTGATGGAAGCTATTATTACGTTAGAGCAAATGCTACAGCAGAATGGTGGCCGTTATTTTGTTGGCAATACGCTGGGTTTAGCCGATATTGCTGTCGCTTCCTTGTTTGCGCCGTTGCTGGCTATTCCGGGCACGCCGTGGGAAAGCTTAAAGCCGAGCACAGATTTATTGCAGCGCATGTATGATGATTTGCTCGAGCGTCCATTTGGTCAGTGGATTTTGCGTGTCTATGCCGAAGAGCGTCATGCGAAAGGAAATTGGCGCGGGGATTAGTAGGTCGCAGTGATTGTACTGTTCGTCATTCCCGTGAAAACGGGAGTCCAGAAATGTCGCCACGTGCTGTGACTGGATACCCACATATACAAGTATGACGAGCAAAAAATAACACGTTAAATCCCAAGCAACGTCCCAACTGATTGCTCTAGTAACTCAACCAACTCCGCATCCATGTACTTATATTCATCTGGTATATCAAGAACATGAATTGGCTTGTCTGCCAACAGTTTGCCGAAGTCAGCCATAATCCGAGCTTTGTGTTTATGTTCCATCACCATAATGATAGAGGCCCAACGAATATCAGCAATTGAGACGGTATGCCGCGCACTAGGGCTAGTTCCCGCTGAGCGTGTTGATATGTGAGGATGGTTTTTCCACAGTTTTTCTGCTGTCGGACTGCGCCATTGGTTGCGGCTACAGATAAAAAGAACGTTGAGTTTTTCTGGATGAGAAGAAGGCAAGATTACGCTTTAAACCCATTCAACTGATTCATCGCTTTCGCTAACTCGCCATTGACCATTTGGCCACTAACTTTGATCGCTGCCCGAATCGCATCTTCTATTTTTTCTTGTTCGGCTTGTGGTGCTTTGTTCAGCACAAAATTGGACACTTGTTTGGCATCACCGGGATGACCAATACCAATGCGTAAACGATGA
The DNA here is from genome assembly GCA_947373945.1 of Moraxellaceae bacterium. Taxonomy (GTDB): domain Bacteria; phylum Pseudomonadota; class Gammaproteobacteria; order Pseudomonadales; family Moraxellaceae; genus Agitococcus. The sequence continues at coordinate 12,474 of CANBZV010000047.1, read as the reverse complement.
AAGTTATTTTGATTGCCAGAACAGGCGATAATGTCACGTAGACCATTGTGTCCACCATGACCGCCGCCCGTTTTTAGGCGAATGCTGCCAACAGGTAAATCAAGTTCGTCGTGAGCGACTAAAATAGCATCGAGAGGAATTTTAAAGAAATTGGCCAAGGCGCTAACGGATTGCCCTGAGCGATTCATAAAAGTAGTGGGGATAAGCAGACGGACTTCTTGGCCGTTAATTGTGCCACGTCCAGACAAACCAAAATATTTGGCTTCAGGATTAAGGCGGATGTTATGTTCCGCAGCTAAAGCAGCCACAAACCACACACCCGCATTATGACGAGTTTGCGCGTATTCCGAGCCGGGATTACCCAAGCCAACAATCAGTTGCAAACCCGCCATGATCGTTACTCAGCTTAAGCTTTGTAAACGTTAGCGATAGGTTGGTCGTAATCATGACCTTGGGATAATTGAGGAATCTCAACACCTTCAGGTAATTTGATGTCAGACATGTGCAGTGTTGTACCAACATGCAACTCGCCCATATCAATAGTCAAGAACTCAGGCAAGTCTTTAGGGAAGCAAGCAATTTCAACGTCGTTAGACGTAATGGCAATTGCGCCACCTTCAGTTTTCACACCAACACAAGTTTCAAGATTGATAAAGTGTAAAGGCACTTTCATAGTGATCTTGTGTGCAGCATCAACACGCAAGAAGTCAGCATGCATAGGGAAGTTCTTGGCAGGGTGACGTTGCAATGCTTTTAACACGGCTTGTTGAGGTTGACCATCAATGGTCAATGTCAACACGTGGGAGTAAAACGCTTCGTTTTCCAATGCCTTAACAACATCTTTGAATGGCAACGTAATAGAAGCTGGTGCTTGACCAGAACCGTAAATAACAGCAGGCATTTGGTGTGCATGACGGAGGCGGCGGCTCGCACCTTTCCCTTCGTCAGTGCGGCTTGTGCCTGTTAGGCTAAATGTTGCGGACATAGTATGTCTCCAAAAGTTCAGTATTTTGCGACCAAATACTGAGGATTAACGGTAAGTAAAATACTTACCATCGGAAATCAGCTCTCGTTAGAACAAGTCAAACATCGCGCTGATAGATTCTTCATTATTAATACGGCGAACAGTCTCGGCCAATAATGGCGACAAGGACAGTTGACGAATACGTCCGCTAGCAATAGCTTCAGCCGAGAGAGGAATGGTGTCTGTGACAACCAACTCATCCATCTCAGAGTTGAGAATGTTATTAATTGCTGCGCCCGACAAGACGGGGTGCGTACAGTAAGCGACAACACGACGAGCGCCATGCTCTTTGAGAGCGGCAGCCGCTTTGCACAGTGTGCCCGCAGTATCAACCATGTCATCGACAATCACGCAGTCACGACCCGCGACTTCACCGATGATGTGCATGACTTGCGATTCGTTAGCTTTGGCACGACGTTTGTCGATAATCGCTAAGTCGACTTCACCCAATTGTTTGGCGACGGCACGCGCACGAACCACACCACCGACATCAGGAGAAACAATCATCAAATTATCAAAAGGTTGTTTTTGCAAATCAGTCAATAACACCGGCGAGCCGTAAATATTATCAACAGGAATATCAAAAAAGCCTTGAATTTGGTCGGCATGTAAATCAATGGTCAATACACGGTCAATACCCACAGAAGTAATCATGTCCGCAACAACTTTGGCGGTAATCGGCACACGCGCTGAGCGAGGACGACGATCCTGACGGGCATAACCAAAGTAGGGGATAACAGCCGTAATCCGGCCTGCACTGGCACGACGCAAAGCGTCAGCCATAACAATCAATTCCATCAGATTGTCATTGGTGGGGGCACAGGTTGACTGAATGATAAAAACGTCTTTGCCACGGACATTCTCGTTAATTTCGACGGAAATTTCGCCGTCAGAAAAACGATTAACTTGGGCAGCGCCAAGTGGAATGTGCAGGTGATCAACGACTTTTTTTGCAAGTTGGGGATTGGCATTGCCAGTAAAGACGACCAGATTAGGCATTTTTCTTTACACTTTTAGAAAGATGGCAGGGGTGGCTGGATTCGAACCAACGCATGGCGGGATCAAAACCCGCTGCCTTACCGCTTGGCGACACCCCTAGAGCGTGGCGACTTGTTAGTCGCTGTTTTTGCGATAAGCCTCTAAAGCTTGATGAGCAGCTGACTTATTTTGCGCTTGAGCAACAAATCCGTGAAACGGACAAACACTTAACAGTGTTTTGGCGTGCTCTAACGAGTCACAGGCTAGAAAAACACAAGAACCAGTTCCTGTTAATTTCCCTTCGCCGTACTGTCTTAACCAAGTTAAGGCATTATCTACCGCAGGATACAGTGCTTTTACTACACTTTCGCAGTCGTTTCGACCACCCTGCGCTTCGGAGGCCGCTACTTTAATGGCAGGCGTATCCCTTGTCAACGACGGATGTGAAAAAATCTCGCGAGTGCTTATTTCGCAATCAGGTTTGAGCACTAAATAGGCTTTTTCGGGCAAAGTGAGTGGCGTTAACTGTTCGCCAATACCCTCGGCCCACGCACTATGGCCATAAATAAAGATCGGAACATCCGCCCCAAGCTGCAAACCAAGGGCGGCAAGCTGATTATTTGACCACTTTAGTGACCATAATTCATTCAGTGCCAATAGGGTGGTCGCGGCATTGGAGGAGCCTCCGCCGATACCTCCACCAATGGGCAAGCGTTTTTCTAATTGGATGTCGGCACCTAGTTTGCAACCACTGGCTTGTTGTAATGCAATAGCAGCTTTTACGACCAAGTTTTGCTCAAATGGCACACCCATCAAGGGTGGGTTGAGCGTAATTAGTGCATCTGTACGCAGACTAAAGTTGAGGGTGTCGCTGTAATCTAAAAACTGAAAAATCGTTTGTAGATTATGGTAGCCATCGCTGCGTCGGCCAGTAATGTGCAAAAACAAATTGAGCTTGGCTGGAGCGGGCAGGGAAATCGTTGGACTCACAGTGGTGTAGCCTGTTTCTGCCAATCGCTGACTAATACAGTCATATTTAGATTTGGCCCAGTAATGATGATTTTTTGTGGTAGCAACTCAGTATCAACATAACGATAATTTTTAAAGTCGGCTTGCCACTCACCTTCTTGGGCACTTTGCAGTGTGCCATTTTCAGCATAAATATCTTCAGGATGTGGGGTAGCAGGTTTACCTTCGAGCCAGTTTTTAAGATACGACACAGGTGCAGTCCAGCCAAATGCTTGTTCAAAGAGTTCTTCAGGGTTATGTGCTTCAACACGGCCTGTTTGCGCACTATCCATAACAACGCCTGTTGTTGAGCCTAGCAAGACGGTTCTGCCTTGTCCTAGGGGCCCCATGAGTGTAATGCGGTAGTCTTGGGCGTTTTGCTCCCAGATAAAATAGGCGCTGCCCCCTTTTTTATGACCATCTGTATCCAGCATGCGTACAGAGAATTTACCAGCAGCTTTCCATATACTCACCGGTTTGGCGACAGGGAACTGTGCGGTATCAACTTCTGTTTTGACTTCCATTTCAGAAAGTTGTGGTGTTGACGTAGGTGCAGTAACAGGCGTAGGTACGGGGTACGGCTTTTTAAGTGTCAGGACGGCTGATTGACTCACACAGCCTGTTAGCAAGGCTAACGCTGCTGCAGTGTAAATAATTCTCACGCTTTTTTCTCCCATAAGGCGCGGTGTTTCAGTACAGGTTCACTATGCGGGTTTTTACCCAGTAGTTGTTGCCATGTTTTTTGGGCTTCTGCTTTATAGCCATTGACCCACAATATTTCGGCTAAGTGTAAACCGATTTCTTCGTCTATCGATGCAGCATAGGCGCGCTTAATATACGTTAATGCCTCGAATAAATGGCCTTGCTTGTATAACAACCAGCCAATGCTGTCGATTATAGCGGGGTCATTGGGTTTTAATTTGAACGCATGTCGCAAATACGGCTCTGCTTCAGTAAAACGGGTTGTTTTATCGACCAGGGTGTAGCCAAAGGCATTCATATAACTGGGGTTATCAGGGTCTCGACTTAATAACTCGCGCATGTCGATCTCAAATTGGGCGAGATTGTCTTGTTTGTCTGCAATTAGCGCGCGACTGAACAATAGAACATTATCGTTGGGAAATTTACTGATGCCTTCAGATAACAATGTATAGGCATCATCACTCATCTTGTGATTATTTAACACTTCAGCTTCGATGGCATATAACGTATTGGCTAATTCTGGTTGTTGCTGACGCGCTTCAGCAAATTGTTGGCGGGCTTGTGCCAGTCGATGGTCGTCGATGCGCAAAGTGGCTAATTCAGCTTGTGCTGTTAAAAAGCGGTCGCCGTCGCTAATTTGGGTTAAGTAATTTTCGGCCTCAGTCAGTTTGCCTTGGCGTTTGGCAATCATGGCAAGGTAGTAATGTGCTTCATCTTGATTGTTTTCCAATGCAATCAATTTGGTGAAGCTGGATATCGCCATATCGTCGTGTTTGTTGTCATAGGCAAGTAAGGCGTGCATCAATAATGCTTCAACATTGGTCGGCATGGCGGTAAGCAGTTGAGCAAGCTTGTTTTCGGCTTTGTTGTAGTCTTTGTTGGCAATTAAGGCCCGAATATAATGAATGTTGATTTGTTGGCTGGTTGGATTGGTCTGTAAGGCTTGCTCCAGCACTTTAATGGCTTGTTTGTCTTGTTTGTTGAGGCTTAGCAAGCGTGCTTCCAACAAAACAATGGGTACACTTTTGGGACTTTTGAGATACGCCTGCTCAATATATTTTAATGCGCCTGCATAATCCCCGTTTTCACCAATTAATAAACCATGAGCAAATAAGAGATGGGCGTTATTGGGGTAATTAGCTTCCAAACCTGACAGCGAGGCTAATAGTTCAGTGCGCCCAGCGGCGTTGGCAGGATACGCACCCAAAAAAAGCGCCTCCAGTTCTGCTTCAGGTTCCAGAGTTAACAGCTTGTCAATGGCTTTAATTGCCGTGTCATACTGCTGTTGTTTTAGCGCATGATAGGCCAATTGATAATAGGCTTTGGGCGTATTGGGGCTAATAGCCGTCCATTGTTCAGCAAGTGGTAGGCCAATACTACTATCTTGTAGATAGTTTGCAATTTGCATCGCGCGTTCTGAAACACCCTCATCTTTGGCGTCTTTTGCTTGTTGCGCATATTCTTTAAGAGCAATGTCCGGTTGATTACGTTGTAAGGCTATTTCGGCATACAACAAGCTATATAAGGTGTCGTAACTGAACGCAGGTTGATTAACTGGTGGCAAGGCATTGGCCTGTGTTTGCCCACAAGACAAAGCAGTCCATAAGCCTAAAGCAATAGCATAACGGCTGAGTAGTAATGGCATAGCAGTCAACAAGCCTAAGAGAGATATTGTTAAGTGTGGCAAGGTCTGGTGACGCTGTCGAGTAGATTTCCGTTTTCACTCTGTAGCTGTTTAGGTGCTACCCATTGGGCTTCATTGAAAAAAAAACGATTTTCGCGCACAATATCGTACCCTGGCCAATCGTAGTCGTCCCCGTTTATGGGTCTTATCGCGCTCGGTATCAATCACAAAACAGCCTCTTTGGATTTGCGCGAAAAAGTTGCGTTCTTGCCAGAGTCTTTGCCGCAGGCGTTGCAGTCCGCTTGTGCGGGTTCTGGTGTGTCTGAATTAGCCATTTTATCAACCTGTAACCGCACCGAATTTTATGTGTGGAGTGATAACAAACAGGCATTAATTGACTGGTTGTGCCAACAACGTCATTTGCATGACCATGAATTATCCACCTCGTTATATGTTTTCGAAGAAAAAGAGGCACTGCGTCATTTAATGCGTGTTGCTTCTGGCTTGGACTCTATGGTGTTGGGCGAGCCACAAATTTTTGGTCAAGTAAAAGTCGCGTATCAACATGCGCAACAAGCAGGGACGATGGGGCAAAAGCTGGATCGTGTTTTCCAACAGGCATTTTCAGCGGTTAAACGGGTACGTACCGAGACCGCCATTGGTGTTAATCCGGTGTCTATTGGTTTTGCTGCCGTACAGTTAGCGCGCCAGATTTTTACCGATTTTGAAGCAGCACACGCGTTATTAGTTGGTGCGGGCGAAATGATTGGTTTAGTTGCCAAACATTTGAAAGAGCAGGGCGTCAAAAATGTGACCATTGCCAATCGTTCATTGGAGCGTGCCGAAGCACTAGCCGCCGAATTGGGTGGCGCGCGTGTCGTCTTATTATCAGATTTAGCAGACGTGTTACCGCAGGCGGATATTGTCATCAGTTGTACAGGCAGCCAGTTGCCGATTATTGGCAAAGGTATGGTTGAGCGGGCGTTAAAAAAGCGTCGTTATCAACCCATGTTTATGGTGGATATTGCCGTTCCGCGTGATATTGAACCTGAAGTCGACGAACTGGATGATATTTATCTTTACACTGTCGATGATCTGGAAAGTGCCATTGAAGAGAACCGTCGGGCGCGGCAACAAGCGGCGACAGCGGCTGAAGTACTCATTGAGCATTGCGCCCAACAGTTTTTGCAAGAGCAAAGAGCTCAGGCGGCAACGACTCTGGTCTTGGCCTATCGGCAACAAGTGGAGCAGTTACGCCAAGCCGAAATTATTAAAGCGCAACAGTGGTTAGCACAAGGTTTAAACCCCCATGACGTATTAGAGAAGCTCACCCGCAATTTAACCAACAAACTCATGCACACCCCGTGTGTGCAACTGAAAGAGGCCGCCGCGACTAATCAGCATCAAAAATTAGCGTGGTCTGCGGACTTATTAGGTATTCATATTGAGGATTGATGATATCAATCCTACTGCTGAGGAAAGTCAATGAAAGCGTCTATACGCGCTCGTTTGGAACAATTATCCGAGCGGCACGAAGAAGTCACGGCTCTGTTATCAGATAGTGGCGTGATTAGTGATAATGATAAGTTTCGTAAACTCTCGCAAGAACATGCGGAGTTGGGCGATATTGTTCAGGTTTGGCATGCTTACTGTCAGAGCGAGGCCGATATTGTTACGGCTCAAGAAATGAAAAGCGATCCTGAATTCAAGGATATTGCTGAAGAAGAGATTCAAGCTGCAATACAGCGTATTGCTGAGTTAACTGAAAAGCTTAACGTATTGATGATTCCTAAAGACCCTCATGATACCTGCCCGGTATTTTTAGAAGTGCGGGCAGGTACAGGTGGCGATGAAGCGGCGATTTTTGCGGGTGATTTATTTCGGATGTATTCGCGTTTTGCCGAGCGTCAGGGTTGGCAAGTAGAGGTTATTTCTTGTAGCGATGGCGAGCATGGTGGCTATAAAGAAGTCATTAGTCGGGTTAGTGGTGATGGCGTTTATGGAACATTAAAATTTGAATCAGGTGCTCATCGTGTGCAGCGCGTACCTGCAACCGAAGCCCAAGGACGTGTTCATACCTCAGCGTGTACGGTGGCGGTAATGCCCGAACCGGAAGAGCAGGCGGCTATTGATATTAATCCAGCCGATTTGCGTGTAGATACCTATCGTGCCAGTGGTGCTGGTGGTCAGCACATTAACAAAACGGATTCAGCGATTCGTATTACGCACATTCCAACAGGCATTGTTGTGTCGTGCCAAGAAGAGCGCTCACAACATAAAAATCGTGCCAAAGCGATGAACTGGCTGGCGGCTAAACTGGAGTCGCAACAGCGAGATGCCCAACATCTGGCGACAACGACGATGCGCCGCGATTTGGTCGGTTCTGGTGATCGTTCAGAACGTATTCGTACCTATAACTTTTCACAAGGCCGCGTCACAGATCACCGTATTAACCTGACTTTATATCGTCTCGATGCCATTATGGAGGGCGACTTAGCCGAATTGTTGTCGGCATTAGCGCGTGAGCATCAAGCGGATCAGTTGGCGGCGTTGGCAACAGATGAGTAATGTGAGCGCCTTTTATTTATGATAACGGTTCAACATCTGCAATTACAAAGCCGTCAACTGCTCAAGGGTGACGACGCGGCATTAGAAATAGATACCTTGTTGGCGCATGTGCTGGGCAAGAATCGTACGTTTTTGCGTACTTGGCCTGAGCATGAGCTAACGGATGTCCAATTTGACCATTTTCATCAACTGCTACAGCAGCGTTTAGAAGGTAAACCCTTAGCGTATATTTTAGAGGTACGTGATTTTTGGCGGTTATCGTTACAGGTTAATAGCAAGGTACTGATTCCGCGCCCCGACACCGAATGTATGGTCGAAGCAGTACTTAAATTAGGTGATGGCCACCAATGGCGTGTTGCTGATTTAGGTACGGGTAGTGGTGCTATTGCTCTCAGTTTGGCAATAGAACACCCTGAATGGGAGATTACGGCAACGGATCTAAGCGCAGAGAGTTTGGCTATAGCTCAACTTAATGCGGCTAAACATCAATTAACCAATGTGACCTTTGTCCAAGGCTCTTGGTTTGAGCCGCTAACGGGCAAATTTCATTGTTTGGTCAGTAACCCTCCTTATATTGCTGCCGATGATCCTCATTTGTCAGACTTACAGCATGAACCCCAGCACGCGCTAGTAGCTGCCGATAATGGTCTGGCCGATTTGACGCATTTAGTGTTTTTGTCGAACGATTTTTTACATGAAAATGGTTGGCTGGTGTTAGAACACGGCTTTGAACAGGGCGAAGCGGTTCGGTCGTTGCTGACACAAGCAGGTTTTCAGCAGGTCACCACCGAATATGATTATGGTGGCAATCCTCGCTATAGCTATGGGCAAAAACCATGTTAACGGATGCCGAATTGCTGCGTTACAATCGTCAAATTATGTTGCCACAATGGGATATTGGTGCGCAGGAAAGAATTAAAGACGCCAAGGTGCTCATTATTGGTATGGGCGGTTTAGGTTGTCCTGTGGCCTTGTATTTGGCGAGTGCTGGTGTGGGCGAGTTATGGCTGGCCGATTTCGATACCGTCGAATTAAGTAATTTACAACGCCAAATTTTATATCGTGATACAGATATTGGTCAGTATAAAGCAGTAGCGGCAGCCCAACATTTACAGGTTGTGAATCCGCATATTAAGCTTCAGTCGCTGGTTGAGGCATTAAATGATGACAACCTGCTGGCCTTGATTAAGCAAGTCGATATGGTATTGGATTGTTCGGATAATTTTAGCACACGAGATGCGGTGAATCGCGCTTGTGTTCGAGCGGATAAGCCTTTAGTGTCCGCAGCGGCGATTGGCCTTAGCGGCCAATTGTCAGTTTTTTATGGTAGTCGCCAGTGGCCATGTTATCGCTGTTTGTACCCACAAGCGGATGATGTTGCTGCGACCTGTAGTGAGTCAGGCGTGTTGGCGAGTGTGGTAGGCGTGATGGGTACATTACAAGCGCATGAGGCGTTGAAATGTTTAAGCGGTGTCGGCGAAGTGTTATACGGAAAGTTACTACTGTGGGAAGCAGATATGCTGACATGGCGCACACTCAAATTCAGCAAAGACCCCAACTGTCCCGTCTGTGGCAACGTCAGCAACGAGGTAACTCCATGAATCGTTATGCAACATTTGGTAATGCCCTCAAAGGGGTATTAAGAATCGGTGAAACTGGCTTTGTTTTGGCTGGTACGGGCATTAGTTGGTTACGTGGTAATCGTCCTGCGACACCACGTTTAGTTCGTCAAACCTTTGAACGCCTTGGTGCAACTTATGTGAAACTAGGGCAGTTTGTCGCTAGTTCGCCGTCGTTGTTTCCTGCTGAATACGTTAACGAGTTTCAGCATTGCCTTGATAAAACCAAGGCCTTGCCATACCACGATATTCGGCAAGTGCTGGAAAGTGAATTAAAACAGCCGTTAGAGAGCATTTTCTCGTTTATTGATGAAGAGCCTTTAGCATCAGCTTCGATCGCCCAAGTGCATGCTGCGACGCTGGTTACTGGCGAATCTGTGGTCATTAAAGTGCAAAAGCCGGGTGTCGAAAACATCCTGTTAACAGACTTGAATTTTATTTATTGGGCTGCGCGTATTTTTGAGCGTTTATTCCCCAAAATTAAATTTGCGTCGTTATCGGCGATTGTGTCAGAGATTCAAGCGTGCATGATGGAAGAGGTCGATTTCTTTAAAGAGGCCGACAATATTCGTCAGTTTAATGAGTTCTTGAAAACGACGAACAACCCATTGGCAGTTGCTCCACAAGTATATCCTCAAGCATCTAGCTTAAGAGTATTAACGATGGAGCGCTTTTATGGCGTGCCTTTGACGGATTTGGAAACGATTAAAAAGTATGCCCGCGACCCCGCAGTCACACTAGTTGGCGCGATGAATACCTGGTTTTCCAGTTTGATGTTTTGTGAGTCATTTCATGCTGATTTGCACGCGGGCAATTTGATGGTGCTGACTGATGGTCGTATTGGTTTTATTGATTTTGGTATTGTCGGCCGTATTGAACCAGCAGTATGGACAGCAACCATGGGTTTTATGGAGTCCATTGGCGCAGGCGACTTCGAAAAAATGGCGGAAGCGATGGTTCATATTGGTATGACTCATCATAAAGTGGATACCGTTGAGCTCGCAAAAGACCTAAAAGTCATGTATCAGGCATTTACTGTCGTTGATCCTACACATGTCTTGAATGGGGCTGTAAATGACAATGAAATCAATCAGTTAATGCTGGAAATTGTTGCGACAGGTGAGAAACACGGTATTCGCTTCCCGCGTGCTTTTGCGTTGCTATTTAAGCAGATTCTCTATTTTGACCGCTATATCAAAATCTTAGCGCCCGATATGGAACTGTTTAATGATGATCGTTTGCAGATGTTTGGCAAGCAAGCACCAGCAACACCACGAATATTGCACTAACTGATATTTGGTTAATGGCAAAAGAAAAAGGCGCATATCAGACTGTGTAAAAACAGTGGCAGTTTGAATTGCACTTAGCGACAATGCCCGTACAGAAGTATGGGCATTGACGTTTATGAGCTATGTTAAAGGCGAAGCTCCGGGTCAGGGCAGCTTGTTCCCAGTATCACTGGATGAATTGATTCCGGACGATCACTTGGTTCGAGTCATTAACGCCTACGTGGCGCATCTGGATCTTGCCACGTTGGGATTTACCCAGACCATCACCAAGAGCACAGGCCGCCCGCCTTACGATCCCGCCGATTTACTCAAGCTTTTTCTGTACGGTTATTTGCACCGTCTCCGCTCCTCCCGTCGGCTTGAAGCCGAATGCCAGCGTAACGTCGAAGTCATGTGGCTACTCGGACGCTTGGCGCCCGACCATAAGACTATCGCCAACTTCCGGCGCACCAACCACAAAGGGTTTGTCGCCCTGTGCCGCGCCTTTGTGCAATTTTGTCGCCGGGCCGGACTGATCGCTGGTGAACTTGTCGCCATTGATGGCAGCAAGTTTCAGGCGGTCGCCTCACGTCGCCAGTTAATCACGGAGGCACGTCTAGCCAAACAGGACAAGGCGCTGGAAAATCGCATCGCTGGCTATCTGCAGCAGATGGAAGAGGCAGACAAGGCCGAAGCCCACAACGACATTGACCAGCAGGCCATGCAGGATGCTCTGCGCCTCTTGAATAGCAAGCGTGATGATGTGCAAAGCGCCCGAGCGCTGTTGAAAACGATGGGCTTGACCCAGTTCGTACAAACTGAGCCGGATGCGCGGGACATGCGCACCGCTCAAGGCGCTCGTGTTGCCTACAACGTGCAAACGGCGGTGGATGCCCGTCATGGGTTGATCGTGCACCATGATGTCACGACGGAGGGCGGAGACAACCGTCAGCTATTGCCCATCGCGGAGGCCGCCAAGTCGGTGCTGGCGCAGGAGACGCTAACGGTGGTGGCGGATGCCGGTTACTCCAATCTGACGCAGTTCCAAGGGTGTGAGAACGCTGGGATTACGGCCTATGTTCCCCCGAATCGCGCCCTGAATACCCAAGGGGATAGCAAACTGTTTGACCGTTCGCGCTTTGACTATGACGCGGGTCATGATGAATACCGGTGTCCAAATGGCTGTTGTCTTGCTCTGAAGCAAGTCAATGCTCATGATCGGAACCGGATTTATGCCGCGCGCGCCGCTGATTGCGCGGCCTGTCCGTTAAAACCGCAATGCACGGAAGTGACACAGCGATATGTGAGCCGCCATGAGCACGAGGCAGCGGGTGAACTGATGCAGACCCGACTGGCGTTGGCTCCGGAAAAGATGCAGGAGCGTCGGTCTATCGTGGAGCACCCTTATGCCATACTCATATACGGGATCATGGGTCACGCCCGCCTGCTGATGCGTGGACTGGAAGGATCAGGGACGGAGATGGCTTTAGCCGTGCATGTGTTCAATCTGAAACGGGTGATCAATATTCTCGGTGTCCCGGCCTTGCTGGCATTGATGACTTGTTAAGCGCTAGGGAAACCCGCGTCACAGGAGGCACACGTCGCTGAACGCCGTTTTACAAACCCAATCCAGAGGTAAAATATCGACCATGGTCGTAGAAATGAAGACGCCCCATATTTGAG
>CANBZV010000046.1 GCA_947373945.1 Moraxellaceae bacterium | reverse complement strand
AGCGGATTGATGGGATTAAACTCCAACACATGCGCACCACACTCTTTCAATGGTTGAAAGAATGCTGGCGGCGTATTTAAAGCGCCCACGCTGTCGTAAATAAGATTTACTTGAACTCCACTGCGTTGTTTATTGATTAAAAGATCGATAAAACGTCGCCCAACTTCATCATCATCAAAGATATAGGTTTCAAAATTAATATGCTGTTTTGCACTTTCTATAGCAGTAAACATGGCCTCATATGTCGCTGGCCCATCTACTAACAATTTAACGGCATTGCCTACCACCAGCGGACTGCCCACAACCTCCTCTTCCAGCGCCAAATGCTTATCAAAGATATTGGTATCCAAACTATTTTTTTTCAGTTTGGTCAGAATAATTTTTGATTGTGTAGACGTTAATGGGCCACGTACACCTTCCATCTGAACGGTATGGGCGTGCCTTTTAAGTGACATATCAGGGGTAATGGTCGGCAGGTAGCTACAACCCGTGAACAGGATTAGACAAGGTACAATAACCAGTGTTTGGCTTTTTTTTGTTATATTCATCAGCGCAATAGCCCTAATGTCACAAATATAAATGCTAGGAATTTTCGGTTATTTATAGTACAGGTGGCTTTGTCAAAGGACAAAGCTTTATATTTTACAATTGTTAATACGGCTATTTAATGGTTTTTGGTCATCGTATCCCGTATACCTACGAGATACGATTCCACAGAACATGATCGCTGAGGTGCACTTTCGCTTCACGCTACAGCTCTGTTGGTAAGATTATAATGTCAGTCCTTTGGCATCAACACTCTTAACACCTTGCAGGCTACGCGCCAAATCAACGGCTAATTTACGTTCACTATTACTACCCACTTTACCGGTCAACGTCACCACACCTTTGCTAGTATTAACTTTGATACCGGAGCCATCAACATGGCTGGAGTACAAATAACTCGACTTCACTTTAGTCGTAATCCAGCTATCAGTAATGCCTTGACCCACTTCCGTTGCCGAGCTTTTCGCTTTCTCAGTTACTGTCGTTTTGCTCGGATTAACCACTAATTGATTGTCTACTGACATCACACCACGTGTGTTCATGGCCAAACGACCCGCCAATTCTTTGGCTTCATTACTATTAGCCGTACCCTGTAAAGTCACTTTACCCAATCGCGTATCAACATTAGTCGCCAAACCATCGGCATGCTTACTCCACATCAACTTGGACTTAACGGCTGACGTAATAGTTGCATCATCAATAATTTCACTATAACTCCGTTCAGCCGTGCGCTCAGGATGAATATAACCCGGCTCAACAACAATTTGATTGTCTACTTCTTTAACGCCACTCACACCTAGGGCAATTTGTTTTGCTAAGTCTTTATTAATATCTTCTTCGACTTTACCGGTGATCGTCGCTTTGCCTTCATGGACAGAAACGGAAAGATTATTGGCACGCAAATAAGGACTAAGGGCAAATGTCGTCCAAATTTGGCTTTCTTGCCGAGCTTCAACAATATCTTGAGTAGTCGAAGCGGCAGATACACCACCACTGATTAATGTAATGGCAAGTGCGGCAATACTCGATGCGAGTACACGCTTATTGGATTTGTTCATAAATACACTCTGGACGCATTCCGTGACTCACGATATTGCGAGACACTGGTGTCGCTGTCCCAGACACACTAATGCTTAACCTAGTAAGCGTCGGTGCGCTGGCGCGCATACACCTCTTCATGAATGTGCCTCTCTGTTTGCTAGCGCACATCAGTTAAGCAAACCATTGTCATACAATGACTAAGGAATACACCAGCCTTCTTGTATCAATCCAAGAGCCGTGCTATGACTGAGTTGTTCTTGCTACTTTTATTTATTAGATACCCTATTCTTATGTCGCCTTCTTCTACTACCATATTGACATTATTGCTACTTGGTAGCAGTGCTTTCGCAGCAGTACCAGCAACATCGCCCACAACCACAACCCAAACATTTGCTCATTTAGCACAGGGTCTGTGGCAGGGTGAAGCCACATTAACTGTCACCAAAGGGGATACTTTATCCAGTCTTGCGGGTCGCTATGCCACAACCCCCGATGAAGTCGCTATGCTCAATAACATCAAAACAACGAGCAAATTAAAGTTAGGGCAATCCATCCACATTAAGTATGCCCATCTAATTCCTGCTGACCTGCCCGATGGCATTACCGTCAACCTACCCCAACGTCTATTATTTCTTCGGCAAGCAGGCGCACTAAATGGTGTATATGCGCTTGGCTTAGGCAAACCTTCCTGGCCTACCCCTGTAGGCACTTGGACAATTGTCAACAAACAAGAGGGCAAAACGTGGATCGTGCCTAAATCGATTCAAGCTGAAATGGCGCGTGAAGGCAAAGCCGTTAAAACCCATGTGCCACCAGGCCCAGATAATCCTCTGGGCAAATATTGGCTCGGCTTGAGTTTGAGTGGTTATGGTATTCATGGCACTGTCGCCCCTTCCAGCATTTATCATTTTCAATCACACGGCTGTATGCGCATGTATGCTGACTACATTGAAGAGCTTTTTGCCAAAGTCGACAAAGGAGTTACAGGCTCGAACAACTATTGGCCGATATTGCTTGAAATTCAAGCAAATGGGCACATACTGTTAGAAGTACATGCAGATGTTTACAACCGTCACGTCAATGGCACCGCAGAGCTGCAACAGTTAGCGGACAGCCAAAAAGCCAGTGCCAAGATAGACTGGACTCGTGCGCAAAGTGCATTGAAAGCCGCAAGTGGTATGCCCGTTGATATTACGCTGATGGCTGCTAACCCTAAATGAGGTAACACATGAACCGTCGCCAATGTCTACAAGTGCTCTCGACAGCCACCGTGGGCGCATTATTGTTACCGCGTTGGGCGACGGCTACTCCCTTATTGTCTACCCTTCCAGAGCGTAGCCTGTCATTTCACCATTTACATACTGGTGAAAAACTACACGTGACCTATTGGGCCGACGGTAGTTTTCTGCCTGACTCACTAAACAACATTAATTATCTATTACGCGACTTTCGCAACGATAAACAACTCCCGATTGATACCGCGTTGCTGGATCAATTAGTGCAACTGCAAACGTGTTTGAATCAGCCATGCGAGTTTCAAATCATCTCGGCCTATCGTTCGCCTGAAACAAACAATATGCTGCACGCCAACTCGAACGGTGTCGCCAAACACAGTATGCATATAGAGGGACGCGCGATTGATATCCGCATTCCCAATGTGCCATTGTCAGCGTTACATCAGCAAGCTCTGGCATTACAGGCAGGCGGTGTTGGTTATTACCCGCAATCAGATTTTGTTCATGTGGATACCGGCCATGTACGGCAATGGCTAGGTAGTTAGTCGCTATCAGATAATGAATGCCCAATAAAAAACGCCCTTTATAAAGGGCGTTTTTTATAAGCGACTACAGCAAGGATTAAGCTGTTTTTTTCGCTGGCTTTTTCCCTTTATCACGAATCATGGCTCTTTTGCCTTTTTCAGGCTCCACATCATCGTAAATATGCAATTCTACCGTTGCTTGCTCTAATAACATGCCAAACGGACTATCAAATGGCTGATCATCATTCAGGACTTCCCAAATTCGACCGTGAATCCAAGGATGTGCCTGTATTGACACATTCAATTCAAGGGCTCGTTTACCGCGTTTATCAAGCCACTCTTGCAACATGTCGTGCATTTGCTCGCGCTTTTCCTTGAACTCCTCATAGTCATCACACGAAAAACTCACGTTAAAGGCATATTTTTTGAAAAAGAAATTGCCGCCCACCACTTCGTCAGTACGGAAAAAGGGCTGGTATGACGATTTATTGGCTTCATTATTATCTAAAGAAAAGCTAATCGATGGCCGATCATAAGACGACACCGAAGGAATATGTTGCGCTGCACCGTGACTACCTTGCGACTGCGCAGGTTTTGGACTAGCCGCTACAGGAGCTGGTGCCGCTTGCTGCTGTGCAGGTGCCTTTAACAAGTCATCAATTGCCGTCATGACTTCCAAGCCATTTTGATAGCGATTTTTAACTTCTTTCGCCAACATACGACTCAATAAGCCTTGATAACGATGCAAATGACTCGGTAACGGCGGCACAGGTTCTTGGCAATGTTTAATCGCCAAACTAATGGTGTCGCCGGCACTGAATGGTGGTTTACCCGTCAACATTTCATAGAGCATAACGCCAAGACTATATAAGTCTGCACGACCATCAACCTTCATACCGCGTGCTTGTTCAGGACTCATGTATTTAGGCGTACCGACTGTAGAGCCAATTTGCGTTAAATTGCTCTCGGCTTGCATATTTCGGGCAATACCAAAATCGGTCAGAATCGCATCATCATTGTGAGCGCGGAACAATACGTTATCGGGCTTGATATCGCGATGTACAACACCTCGCTGATGCGCTAAACCCAATGCATCGGCGAGTTGTTTGGTAATCTTTAATGCTGCCGTTGGCGTCAAATCTTCGCGATCAATACGCGTACTTAAATCACCACCTGTATGATATTCCATCGCCAAATAATGATAGTCGTTGTGTGAACCAACATCATAAACAGTCACAATATGAGGATGGGATAACGCAGCAACCATTTTAGCTTCACTACTAAAACGCTCAGCAAATCCTGGCTCGGCCGCCAAATGTGGCGCCATCACTTTTAAAGCTACCTGCCTGCCAAATGATTCTTGAATAGCTAAATAGACCGTGGCCATGCCGCCACGCCCTAACTCTCTTACAATGGTATAGCCAGGAATTTGAATACTCATGATCTTAAAATTAATAACCTTGCTGAAGTGTTGGGTACGTATCATACAAATGATACGTTAGCCCTTATTATCCTATCTGTGCGGTGTGACGCTTTCTGGTTTGTAAATGAATCACATTCGCTCGCCGCTGCTCTGCTAGCTGTGCCTGCTGCTTGCCTAACCGCTGCAAACACTGATCCAGAGTTTGCCCAATACGTGCATGTGTTTGAATCATAGAGATTTTTGGCCAAGTGATACGTTCACCTTGCACCCTAAACCACATCAACATCTCATCGGTGGGGTTTTGTAACATACAAGCGTAATGTCGCCAAGTATATTTCGCGACAATTGTCACGTCACCATAATAACGCTGACCAATAATGCCATAACCGTGATCCATCAACTGTCTTATAGTCTCAATACTGGTACGCTCACGCATGAAGTCAAAGACCCCCATGCCAACCATTTGTAATTGCGCACGCGCCACTTTTTTTGGCCAAGAGGTAATTTTACCTTTTTGCAAACGCTCTTTGTCTGTTTGCATAAAAGGCACAATATGAGGATTGACCTGACTGGCAATAAAATAATTGATATTGAACAAACGCGACAAACGCTGACGAGGAAAGTCGCTGCGTACTGAACCATCTACCCATTGTTCCGCAGGCATATAAGGATGATATTCCCCATGATGGTTTTTAGTCGTCAGTGTCACTGCCGGAAATAATACGGGCACCGCGCATGAGGCTAAAGCCGCACTCCACACCAATAAATAAGGCGACGTTAACTCGTTCATTAATCGCGCTTTATGATCTTGAATTGGTGATACCGTGACATTGATATGACGACCTGTTTTGGCATACGCCTCTTCGAAGGTGTATTCGCCAATATTATTGCGAACAAAGCTTTCTAATTGACGCTGATCGGCAAAACCTTGGCCTAATAAGCCATCACGCCAGCGCTTCCACGTCCATGCGTGGTGATAAAAACCCTCACCTTGATACATTTTAACGAGTTCTTCATCATTATGCGTCCCGAGCATACCCGCCACCAAAGAGCCGGCACTAGAACCTGAAACCACTTTTGGCAACAGGTTTTGCTCATGAAGGGCTTTACAAACACCTACGTGGAATAGACCTAAGGTCGCGCCACCTGACAACATGAGCGCAGGCTGGCCATAACTATGGAAAGTATCTTCAAAAAAACGTTGTTTTTGGTCGAGGTTTAAAAAGTCTACATCGCTATCACATAGATAGTTCAGAGCCAAACAAACTTGCTCAATATAGTCTTCAATCAGACGTTTAGTACCCACATGGGCATAGGTATAAAGTAGCGGATTGCCAATGTTGCCAATATCGTGATACAGACCTTCCCGTAAGGCTCGCATCAATTGACGATTATCTTTTTGACGCATTAACTGACGCAACTGCATCAGTCGGTCACGGATAAGCTCATGATTGTAGTGCTCAGAAGCATTGTCAAGTTTCCACAGATCCAAGCCACTCACTGAATCGAGTTCTAGTGCTATTTCTTTCCATTCGGCGTAAGTATTGGCTTCATCCAAGGCTTGACGTAGCAACGAGACTTTGTTGGTTAACAACATGGGCTTACTCCAAAGGGAAAGGCATGGTTCGTTTTTTAGTCTTCCGTTGCTCAGGATGCTTGAGTAATTACGATTTTATGCGTAAGCCCCGCCTGTTTAATCCGTCACCATGCCCTAATAAAAAATAAATACAGTACGATCATACAATATTTAACTCTATATCATAAAAAACCTGGCACGATAGTCTTTCTGTCTGACAATATCCGTGTTTCATCTAACATGTGACTTGGTTACATTTATCGGACGCTGCTGTTGGATACAAAGCAGTATGCGCAGCAATAATTATCGGCACCATAATATGGATGCTACTTAACGACTACTTTGCCACTGTTTTAACTGTAATGTCGCTTGCTTCAGTTGGCTATTTGACATCTCCAACTCTAAAACATCGCGCGCTTGCGCCGCTTCAGGCATTTTATCGGCTGCTAATGTAAAATAGAGCCATGCTTTTAACGTATCCGCCTTGATACCTGTATCACCTAAATATAATAAGCCTAGCTTATATTGGGCGGTTGCATTGCCTTGGTCTGCAGCCTGTTGAAAATAATCAGCGGCAGTGACGTTATCGTCCATATCTTCAAGATAGTGCAAGCCCAATGCGAGCTGAGCTTCTTCATGCCCCTGAGCTGCCGCTTTTTCGTACCAAACGACAGCCTTACGGGTATCTTGGGCAACGCCTTCACCCGCGTTATACAATTCAGCCAATTCAACTTGTGCTTGAGCATTGCCTAGCTCGGCCGCCTTTAGAAACCACGGAAAAGCTTCTTTGGGTTTATTAAAGCCTTCATCATAGACTCGGCCCAATAACGTCATCGCGGCAACATCATTCTGCTTCGCCAATGGCAAACTTAACTCTAAAGCAGTCGTATAATCACGATTTTCAAAAGCCAGTACTGCATCGTCATACGATGTCGCTGCATGACTCACCGAAAATAACGATGACAACAAAAGCACTGACGATAACCTAGCCAACTTAACGAGAATGTTCATAGTAGATGATAGCGCTGCTGAAGATTTGGGTATTATAGCGAATTAGATTTCACTTGGATGTACAACTCATGCCTTTACCTGATGATTTTATCGCCCAATTGCAACAACTGGCTGCGCAAGTACAGGCGTTATTACCGCCACCACCGCCTATTCCAGATTGGAACCAAGGGCGTGCCTTTCGCTGGCGAGTCACTGGACAACATCGCTATCTGGAAACCATTCATGATTTAAGTGCCATACGACTGGCCGACCTACAGGGCATTGATCGGCAAAAAGCTGAAATCGCCCGTAATACCGCCCAATTTGTTAATGGCCTGCCCGCAAATAATGTGCTGTTAACGGGAGCACGTGGCACGGGTAAATCGTCGTTGGTCAAAGCCTTGGTGAATGAGTTTTCGGCACAGGGTTTGCGGGTCATTGAAGTGGATAAAGACTTACTCGTTGACCTACCCGATATTGTTAGTCAGCTCGCTCATCGTGCTGAACGCTTTATCATTTATTGCGATGATCTGTCATTTACCGCTGATGATGCCAGCTATCGGGCATTAAAAACCATTCTGGATGGTAGCCTGCATGCAGGAAGCGACAATGTTTTAATTTACGCCACTAGTAATCGTCGTCATTTGTTGCCCGAATACATGACCGACAACCTGAAAACGGCTGTTGGCGAAGATGGCGAACTACACCCTAGCGAAGCAATTGAAGATAAAATCTCATTATCTGACCGTTTTGGCCTCTGGTTATCGTTTTACGCCATGAGCCAGGATACGTATTTGGACATCGTGACTCATTGGCTAAGTACTTATCAATTAGAATTTAATGACTCGGCGCGTGTTGCCGCATTGCAATGGGCGTTGGGACGCGGCAGTCGTTCTGGTCGTAGTGCCGCACAATTCGCCAAAGACTGGGCTGGACGACATTTAATAATCAAATGATGGTAAAAGACTTTCATGGTTGAGCTAAGGGTTGCTACAATCGCCGCCCTTACGCTCCTCGTAGTTAAATGGATATAACGGCCCCCTCCTAAGGGGCAGTTACAGGTTCGATTCCTGTCGAGGAGGCCAAAAAATCAAAACTCAGCCCTCATCCCCCGATTGACGCCCACAATTTTTACAACTATCGGTAAATAATTCTGGCTCACTCTTGCCCACAAACGTTGCACCGCACACTGGGCAAGGTAAAAATCGTATCAATAGTAACAAAACCCCACTACCCAGCATGCCATAAGCTGCCAATAACGTCATAGCATTGCCGACGACTAATTTTAAGGTATAAAAATGCGCTATTGCTCCTAACAGCACCAGAATCATGAGGCAAGAAGTAACCAATAGCCCATGACACAAATGCTGCAACAAGCGAATAAGACGAATACTCAACATGGCGATATCTCCTTATGTCTATATCATTAAGAAAACTTCGCACGTAACCCCATGTGGCTAGTCTACTACTGTAATACCTATCGATAAGTGTAGATCGTCGTGACAAACGACGCATTTAACTGCGCCCAGAAAACCAACAAACGATGTTCTTACACTATCAAGAGATTTTTTCTGTTAATTTATACTTCACTAATTTTTCTACATTAATCACTTAATCCATGACTATTATTATTGGTATTGATCCCGGCTCTCGACTCACGGGCTACGGCATCATTGAAAAAACAGGCAGTAAATGCCGCTTTATCGATGCGGGAACAATTCGCACTGAAAGCGATGAAATGCCCATTCGCTTAAAACGTATTTATGAAGGCTTAAAACGCATTATTGATTTTTATCAGCCCACTGAAGCGTCGGTTGAACAAGTTTTCCTTGCACATAATGTTGATACAGCGTTAAAGCTAGGTCAGGCGCGTGGCGCAGCAGTAACAGCTCTCGTTACCCACGATGTCGCTGTTTATGAATATACAGCTCGACAAATTAAACTTTCGGTTGTTGGTTATGGCGCTGCACAAAAAGAGCAGGTTCAGCAAATGGTAACCCGTTTACTCAATATTCCTGTCATTCCGCAAGCCGATGCCGCCGACGCACTCGCTGCCGCAATTTGCCATGCTCATACATCACAAACACTACTAAAACTCAGTGCTGTGGACGCCAGCAACACTACTAGTACCACGCCTAAACGAATTGTCAAACACCCCAGTTATCTGAACAAAAAATAGGACACGACTATGCTAAATTTCGATTTTTACAATCCAACGCGTGTGATCTTTGGCCAAGGCCGTATTGCCGACTTAAATAAACGTGTACCTAAAGACGCCCGCGTTTTAGTGCTATATGGTGGTGGCAGCGTCAAAACTACGGGCACTTTAAATGAAGTCTTAGCCAATTTGGGCGGACGAGTCGTTGTTGAATTTGGCGGCATTGAACCTAACCCCACCTATGAAACGATGATGCGAGCCGTCGAAGTAGCTAAACGGGAAAATATTGATTTCTTATTGGCCGTTGGTGGCGGCTCGGTGATTGATGGCACTAAGTTTGTTGCCGCAGCAGTCAATTACGACGGCGATTGCAAAGATATTTTAACGTCGCGCGGGATGAAAATTAAAAGCACTCTGCCTATTGGCGTGGTACTGACATTGTCTGCAACCGGCTCCGAAATGAATAACGGCGGGGTCATCACCCAGCTATCTAGTCACACCAAGTCGGCATTTTTTCACGAACGTTTATTCCCTGTTTTTGCGATATTAGACCCGACGAAAACCTACACGCTGGCACCACGACAAATTGCTAATGGCGTCGTCGATGCTTTTGTTCATACCATTGAACAATATCTTACCTACCCTGTCGGTGGCATGGTTCAAGACCGTTTTGCCGAAGGTTTATTACTGACGCTGATTGAGATTGGCCCCAAAGCATTAGCTAATCCTGAAGACTACCAACTTCGCGCCAATTTAATGTGGGTCGCGACCATGGCGCTTAATGGTTTGATTGGTGCTGGCGTACCTCAAGATTGGGCCACACACATGATCGGCCATGAACTGACCGCGCTTTATAACATCGACCATGCCCGTACCTTAGCCATCGTCTTGCCCTCCATGTTGACGGTTCGCAAAGAAGCCAAACGGGAAAAACTTTTACAGTATGCAACACGCGTTTGGCACATCAATGAAGGTACCGATGACGAACGTATTGACCAAGCAATTACTGCCACGCGCCAATTTTTTGCTAGTGTCGGCGTAGAAACCAGCCTATCGGGTCATGGCGTGGGTATAGAGGCCATTGACGCGGTGCTTGCACAGTTGCAAGCCCACAAAATGGTCGCCTTAGGTGAGCGTCGTGACGTGACATTAGAAATGAGTAAAGACATCCTAACATGCTGTTTATAGGAATAAATATCTCTGCCCTGTGCATGTCGCAGGGCTTGATAGTGTTGAATCGGCTATTTGCTCGCCAGATAATCATCTCAAATCGAAAATCCCAACTGCAACGCATTTTTCACATAGATACTTAGTCGGGTTTGCCCTACCATAGACGGCTTATTTTCTTTATTTGCCTGTGGAAAGCCTTATGATTGGCCGCCTGAAAGGGACTATCGTCGACAAAAACGCCCCGCAAATCGTTATTGATGTGAATGGCGTTGGTTATGAAGTGGAAACGCCCCTACCTACTTTTTGCCGAGTCGTTTTAGGCGAATCCGCCATGTTGTGGACTCATCTCGTTGTCCGTGAAGATGCCCAATTACTCTATGGTTTTAGCGATAAAGATGAGCGCGCACTATTTCGTTTATTACTTAAAGTCAGTGGTGTTGGCCCAAAAATGGCGCTAGGTCTATTGTCGGGCATGGAGCCCATGGCATTTTTACGCTGTATCGAAAAAGAAGACATTACGACGTTGACCAAAATTCCGGGCGTGGGCAAAAAAACTGCCGAACGCTTATTGATCGAACTACGTGACCGAATTAAAGAACTCAACCCCTACGCCAGCGCTACGCCCAGCACTCAAACTGAACGCCTGAATTTAATGACCGAGTTATCGCCAATTGCCGAAGCCGAGCAAGCCTTAATCAGCTTGGGCTACAAACCATTAGAAGCACAACGCGCGGTCGCGGGCGTAAAAAATCTGCATGAAGATACTGCAAACTTAATACGTGCCGCCCTAAAAGCGATGGTAAAGTAAGCCGCTATTTTTGTAGCTTGGGTTGTCACTCAACAAGCGACGAGAATCAAAGATTTGTTGGGTTTTGGAACCCGACCTACGACTACACTAGAAATATTTTATGTCACACGAACGCATTATTGCCCCACACGCACAACGCCAAGAAGAAGTCATTGACCGTGCCATTCGCCCGACCAGCTTGGCCGACTATGTTGGTCAGCCCAAAGTACGCGAACAAATGGAAATTTTCATCCATGCTGCCAAAACGCGCGGTGAAGCCCTTGATCACACGTTAATTTTTGGCCCACCGGGTTTAGGCAAAACCACCTTAGCCAACATTATTGCCCGTGAAATGGAAAGCGAAATTAAATCTACCAGCGGCCCCGTCTTGGAAAAAGCGGGTGACTTAGCGGCGTTGCTGACCAATCTTGAAGCAGGCGATGTGCTATTTATCGACGAAATTCATCGCTTATCGCCAGTTATCGAAGAAATTCTTTATCCCGCGATGGAAGACTATCAACTGGATATTGTTATTGGTGAAGGACCGGGCGCACGTTCAATCAAACTGGAATTACCGCCCTTTACCTTGGTCGCCGCAACGACGCGGGCAGGCTTGCTCACCTCACCCCTACGCGACCGTTTTGGTATTGTCCAACGCCTTGAGTTTTATAATGTCACGGACTTAGCTTACATCGTTAATCGTTCAGCACGGCTCTTAAATGTACCTATGGACGAAGAAGGCGCGATGGAAATCGCCCGTCGCGCACGCGGCACACCGCGTATTGCTAATCGCTTATTACGTCGTGTCCGTGATTATGCCGAAGTTAAAGCCAATGGCGCTGTCACTAAAGAGATCGCCATTGCCGCGTTAAATATGCTCGATGTTGATACCCATGGCTTTGATGGCCTAGATCGCCGCTATTTAGATGCATTGATGGAAAAATTTAGTGGCGGCCCCGCTGGAGTCGAAGCACTCGCCGCGGCCATAGCCGAAGACTCAGGCACACTGGAAGATGTGGTCGAGCCTTATTTGACGCAACAAGGCATGATTATGCGGACAGCGCGTGGCCGCATCGCAACCGCCCAAGCCTATTTACGTTTTGGTTTAACGATGCCTGAATCTCTGAAAGCACAATTGGGACAAAGCTAAATGAGTGCCATATTTACGCTTGCGGTGCGCGTTTATATAGAAGACACCGATGCCGCTGGCATTGTCTATTACGTCAACTATTTGAAGTTTATGGAACGCGCGCGTACAGAATACCTACGCAATATTGGCTTTGGCCATTATCTATTAACAGAAGATTACCTATTTGTCGTACGAAAAGCGGATATTCGCTATAAACAACCCGCTAAAATGGACGACTTGTTAGCTGTCAGCGCTCAGATAATCAAACAAGGCAAAGCGTCACTACAGTTTCGCCAAACCATTGAACGCAATGGACAATTATTAAGCGAAGCCACGATTGATATTGCTTGTGTTGATAAACACCATCTGAAACCTTGCGCTCTGCCTAGCCGTTTAACCGACTTATTAGCGACACCACTATGAATGAATCGTTATCTATTTTAGGACTTATCGGCCACGCCAGCATCCCCGTTAAATTGGTGATTTTGCTGTTAATTAGCGCCTCTATTTACTCATGGACGTTGATTGCCAAATACCGCTCTGTTCATAGTTCCGCTCAACAGGCACTAAAAGTGTTTGAAGAATCATTTTGGTCAGGCGCTGATTTAGGCGCTCTGTATCAACAAAGCCAGCAAAATCCAGACCGCCAAGGAGCCGAAGCCTTATTTTATGCTGGCTTTAAGGAGTTCATGCGCTTGCGCCAAAAAGGTCTTGCACCCGATTCGATTATGCAGGGTGTTACCCGCGCCATGCGTATTACCTTAATGCAAGAGCAAACACGTCTTGAAGGCAAACTGCCTGCGTTAGCGAGTATCGCGTCCAGTTCACCTTATATTGGTTTGTTTGGCACTGTTTGGGGCATTATGACGTCGTTTATTGGTCTGGCTAAAGTACAACACGCGACCTTAGCGACCGTTGCTCCTGGTATTGCTGAAGCCCTGATTGCTACTGCAATTGGCTTGTTTGCCGCGATTCCTGCGGTGTTGGCCTATAACCATTTTATCGCCAACAGCGACACGCTCAATAATCGCTATACGATGTTTGCGGACGAGTTAAGCGGTATTCTTCATCGTGAAAGTCATAACTAAGGACATCCAACCCTATGGAAAATAGTCCTTTTCAGCGCAAACGCCGCAACTTAATGGCCGAAATGAACGTCGTTCCTTATATCGACGTCATGCTGGTATTGCTGGTGATTTTTATGGTCACCGCGCCCATGCTCACCCAAGGTGTCAAAGTCGAACTGCCAGAAGTCGCTAGTGACAGCATTAATGTCGATAATGCCGAACCGATCATTATTAGCATCAAAGCCAATGGTAGTTATTGGCTCAAACAAGGGGACAAAGCGGATAAACGCTTAGCTTTGGCTGAATTGACACAAGCTTTACAAGCGA
>CANBZV010000045.1 GCA_947373945.1 Moraxellaceae bacterium | reverse complement strand
GTTATTGCGACAATAACGCTGTTTCTCTTAAGTAAGTAAACAGTTTTTGTTTGGCTTTCGTTTCATCGGGCAAAGTGGTTTGCTCGTGCTGTGCCGCACGTAAATATTGTCTTAATGTGTGGCGATCGGCAGCGGGAAACTGTCTGACGGCATCGTTGACAGCCGTTTCTCCCTGACTCATGAGTCGGTCAATCCACAAGCTAAGTTGACGCTCTAGGTTAGGTTGCTGACGTTGGTTCAGTGCTTGGAGCAGTGTATCTTCGTCTTCATGGCGCATCAGTTTACCAATGAATTGTTTATGGCGGCGTGTTGCTTCATGACTTTTTAATGACTGCAACTTGATAATCGCATCACGCAAATTTTCACTGATCGGTAGCTTCTTCAATTGGTTAGCAGACATCTCCGCTAATTGTTCCCCAATAGCTTGCAGGCGATCCATGGCTTTCTTTTGCTGGCTTTTGCTAACAAAGGTGGGGTCAAAATCGTCTTCTTGATAAGGTGGGTGCATGGTCAAACTAAGGGTAATGATGGGGTTAAATCTATTATAGCAAATTAGTAGAGTGACGGAGTGATCGCTTTAATGTGTATTTA
Organism: Moraxellaceae bacterium; assembly: GCA_947373945.1. Lineage (GTDB taxonomy): Bacteria > Pseudomonadota > Gammaproteobacteria > Pseudomonadales > Moraxellaceae > Agitococcus. The sequence continues at coordinate 13,571 of CANBZV010000045.1, read as the reverse complement.
TTGGCACCAGCGACTGCGATCTGCTATTCCGCTTCATCAAAACGCCGATTAAATAAGTCAACAATAGCGCGATGAGCAGCTTCGGCATCATCGCCTTCAATAACTAGGCCAAGCGTCGTCCCTTTGCCTGCGCCAAGCATTAGCACGCCCATCATGTTTTTGGCATCGACCGTTTTGGTGCCTTTGCAAATGCGGATTGATGAACGATAGGAATTAGTCAGCGCAATCAGTTTGGCTGTTGCACGTGCATGAAGGCCTAGTTTGTTAATAATACAAATTTCAGTATCTATCATTTTTTACGTACAAGTTCCCGATGCAGTGTTTGAATATGGGGTAGCACCGTACTGAGTGTTTCACGTAATCGTTCAACCATATACACCGAACGATGCTGGCCTCCTGTGCAGCCAATAGCGATAGTCAAATAATGACGATGATCGGCTGTCATACGAGGCGTCCATTTAAGCAGGAATTGGCTAATGTCATTATATAAAGCTTCAACCTCAACATGGCCATTCAAAAAGTCTTTAATGGGTTGATCGACCCCCGTAAGTTCCCTTAATGATGTTTGCCAGTGTGGATTTGGCAAACAACGGACATCAAAGACGAAGTCAGCATCTAAAGGTACGCCATGCTTGTAGCCAAATGATTCTAGCAAAATCGTAATATGCGTATTATCGGCTAAGCGAATGGCTAATGTTTGTTGTAATTCATGAACATTTAAGTTGCTCGTATCTAAATATAGACTAGCCCTAGAAGAAATGGGTTCCAGTAAGTCTTTTTCTTGCTCAATAGCATTATTTAACGATACTTGCGCATTGCTAAGCGGATGGCGACGACGGGTAGAGCTAAAACGGGCGAGTAGAATGTCGTCGCGAGCATTTAAGAATAAGGTATCTGTTTGTATGCCTAGGCCATCCAGCTCATTCAAAATGTCGTCAAACTTACTCAAGTCATCAGGCAGGCTCCGAACATCAACCCCAACTCCAATACGTTTGATGAGTGATTGCTGCTGGAAGTGGTTAACCAATGAAGGCAACAGACTCAGGGGTAAATTATCAATACAGTAATAACCGAGGTCTTCTAGAATATTTAGCGCCGAGCTTTTTCCTGAACCAGAGCGGCCACTGACAATCAGTAAGTTTTTCATATTGTTATCATAGAATAAGGCTGTATTGTTCAGAAAAAGCTTATAAAAGCGACTTGGCAGAAGATTGCCATGTGATTGTTATCGTCGCAATCAAAAAGAGTGAGACTTGTGTTAAATACCGCATAAATTACGTTAACTGTGACAGGCTGTTCATCTGGGGTGCGTTAAAACAACAAACCCGACAGAAGTCGGGTTTGAGGGGGATATCAATGATGGCTCTTTATCTTTTCTTTATGACGAACGATCTGGCGGTCTAGTTTGTCGGTCAATAAGTCAATGGCGGCGTACATATCAGGCGACTCAGCGTTAGCGAAGAGTTCTGCACCCGAAATCCGAATGGTGGCTTCAGCTTTTTGAGCTAGTTTTTCAATGCTTAAAATCACTTGCATACTCGTAATATGATCAAAGTGACGTTCTACTTTGGCGAGTTTGTTATGCACGTATTCTTTTAAGGCTTGGGTAACTTCCACATGGTGACCACTAATAATCATTTGCATAATGACCATTCCTCTTTGGTTGTGACAAACAAGGAGAACGTATTTCGGGGTCGGGCGGCCATGTTAATGGTCGTTCGGCCTAACGAAGTGCGTTCTCCGCTAAAAGCCAATATCACCTATTTTTGCTGTACCAAGCGTCGTAGCTTATGCCACGTTATGTACAGTAAATGTCAGTTCTGTCACCTGAATGTAGCGCTGTTCGAAAGGTTAAAGCAAGCGTTTTCTGTCACTAGATGATGGAATGTTAAGCGACTCACGATATTTGGCAATTGTCCGTCGTGCAACTTCAATTCCTTGCTCTTGCAAGAGGTCGGCAATTTTATTATCAGATAACGGTTTGCGTGTATCCTCTTGGCTAACCAGTTTTTTAATCATGGCGCGAATAGCGGTTGATGAGCATTCACCACCGGAGCTGGTACCAACATGGCTAGAGAAAAAATATTTCAGTTCAAAAATGCCGCGCGGCGTGTGCATGTATTTTTGGCTGGTGACGCGTGAGACTGTTGACTCATGTAGACCAACTTCTTCGGCAACATCGCGTAATACCAATGCTTTCATGGCTTCTGGCCCTTTGTCCAGAAATGCACGTTGGTGCTCAACAATACAAGTGGCAACTTTGAGCAACGTTTCATGCCGACTTTGCAGGCTTTTTAAAAACCAGCGTGCTTCTTGTAAGTGATTACGTAAATATGTGTTATCGGCGCTATTGTCCGCGCGCCGTACCATACTGGCGTAACTGTTATTGATACGTAGTTTAGGGGCAGTGTCGGGGTTTAATTCGACGCGCCAGCGATCACGTTGTTTGCTGACCACTACATCAGGCACAACATAGTTCGACTCATGGCTGCCAATGTCTCCGCCGGGATAGGGGTTGAGTGTTTGAATCAAACCGACGGCTGCGAGTAATTGTTGCTCGCTGAGTTTGGTTTTTTTCATTAGTGCAATTTGATCTTGGCCGCCCAATAGGTCAAGGTGTTCGCTGATAATCGTCAGCGCATTGGCGCGGTGGGCTGTTGTCTCGGGAAGTTGTTTAAGTTGGATGAGTAGGCATTCTTGAAGATTGCGTGCTGCAACGCCAGCGGGTTCAAATTGCTGCAAGCGATGTAATACAGCAACAACTTCATCAAGCTCAATATCTTCGTCTGGCAGGATGTTCTGTGCGGCTTCCTGGATTTCTTCTAGTTCTGCAGTCAGATAGCCATTTTCATCGAGTGAATCAATAATGCACACGGCAATCGTACGGTCGTTGAGCGAAAAGTGTGTCAGATTTACTTGCCATAATAAGTGGTCGTACAGTGTTTCAGCGACAGTAGAGCGTGATTCAAAGCCTTCGTCATCTTCGTCCATGCCACTCGCTGTGGTGTTGCCACCCGTAAACACATCATCCCATGCGCTATCGACAGGAAGATCTTCGGGAATATCGCTGGCGTTATTAATGTCGAGAGTATTGTCATTGACTTCGTTATCGTAGTCGTCTTGGCGGTTTTCGTCGGTGCTATCTGGAGTGACGCTATCAGAGTTGCTAATAACATCCGCATCTTCACTCACTTCTAACAGTGGGTTAGAATCAAGCACACTTTGAATTTCTTGTTGTAATTCAATAGTCGACAACTGCAACAAACGAATCGCTTGCTGCAATTGCGGGGTCATTGTGAGATGTTGACCAAGTTGTACGTTCAGCGAAACTTTCATAACCAATGCTAATTCAGACGATGAATGATTGGTTCCAGTATATATCGCTATTGTTGTTCATGCCATGCAAAAAATAGGCCGTTCACAATGCCTATAGCTGCCTTTCGGCGGAAAGACTAATAATGATTAAATCGTCGGCAGGCTAAAGGGTGAATTCGTGCCCTAAATATACTTGCCGAACTAAATCATTGGCGAGCACTTCTTCAGGGGTTCCTTCAGCAATCATGATTCCGCTATTGACGATATAGGCTTTTTCACAAATATCCAAGGTTTCGCGCACATGGTGGTCAGTAATCAAAACACCAATGCCGCGATTCTTAAGATGACTGATAATACCTTTGATGTCGGCAACTGAAATGGGGTCGACGCCGGCAAATGGCTCATCCAACAGGATAAACGCAGGTTCGGTCGCGAGTGCCCGCGCGATCTCGACACGGCGACGTTCACCACCAGATAAGCTCATACCTAAACTTTTGCGAATGTGGGTAATATGAAATTCTTCAAGTAAGTCATCCATTTTTTCTAATCGTTGAGCTTTGTTAAGGTCTTTACGGGTTTGCAATATGGCGAGAATGTTTTGTTCTACAGTTAGCTTGCGGAAAATAGAGGCTTCTTGTGGCAAATAGCCAATGCCGCGCCGCGCTCGACCGTGCATAGATAAAAAAGAAATATCTTCGCCATTTAACGAAATGCGGCCTTTATCCATAGGTACCAAGCCAACAATCATATAAAAGCTAGTGGTTTTGCCTGCGCCATTCGGTCCTAATAAGCCAACAATTTGCGCTTTTTCAACAGTTAAGCCGACATCTTTAACAACGGTTCGACCTTTATAGCTTTTGGCTAGATTTTCAGCGCGCAGGGTCATGGTTGTGGCTCTGTTTGGGGAGGTTGGCCTAAACGTTTGCTTTGGCGGTTTTCTTTACTGGGTGGTGGGAAGACTAATTGCACGCGATTTTTACTGTCACCTTTGGCTTCAATTTCACCCCTGTCAAGATTGTAGTTGATTTCACGACTTTTGAAGCTGGAGCCATCCTGTTGCAGCTTGGCGTTACCTTTAAGTGTAACAATGCCGTCGCGTGCCAAATAGGTGACTTCGCTGGCTTCAGCACTGGCGATACCTTTATCGGCATTGGGCTGTTGCTGAAAGTGAGCAGGATTGCCTTTAGCGACACCGGTTAATACGGTGCCTTTGCTGTCTGTAGTAATAACTAACTCATCGGCGGTGATGTGCAAACTACCTTGTTGAATATCAATATTGCCGGTGTAAGTGGCAATGCCCGTTTTTTCATTAAATGTGGCGCTATCGGCAGCAACATTGACCGGCTGTTCGCGGTCTGTCGGTAAGGCTGCTGCTGTCAATGGGAATAGACACAACAGAAAAACATTAACGTGGCGATAAAACATAAGTTCCTCTAACTTGCGCAGGCAGGGTCAGGATGCCTTCTTGCAGTTTGGCATTAAGACCTAAGCTATTGATTTGTCCTTGCGGTGAGCGAATGACAACGGCAGCAGCAGTGTCCAGCGTTTGCGATTCTTGATTAGCGTTGAGCGACTCTGTTTCAAGGCTCAATGACGGGCCTTGTAAGCGCCGGCCAATCACTTGTTGGGATAATTGTAGGTCACGATTGTTATTTAGGCTCAGAGCTTGCTGAGCAGAAATAGACCATGTCATAACACCTTGTTGATACAGTGTGACCAAGGGTTGCCGAACAATGCTTTTATCGGGCTGAGGAAAGTGTTCTAAGCTATCGGCTTTCATTGTGCGCTCGATCTGGCCGGTATCGTTGGTTTGTAAGCCTTGGATATTCGTCACTTGGTAATCAGGCAAGTGATTCGTATCGGTGTTAAGTAAGGGGATATTGGTTTTACCCATTCCTCCCCAATAATAGCCAACAGCGCCGATTACGAGTAAGCCGCCGGCCAGACTAAGTGTACTGCGTACATCCATGATTTAGTCCAAGTAAGGGGCGAGAGCTTCGTCATAACGCCCTTGCGCCTCAAGCAGTAAATCGCATACTTCACGCACTGCGCCCCGACCTCCGGTGGCGGTGGTGACAAAGTCGGCATAACGCCGGCATTCGCGATGAGCATTGGCGACGGCAACCCCTAAACCGGCCGCACGAATGGCAGGTAAATCCGGCCAGTCATCACCGACATAAGCCACTTCATCTAATGGGATATTTAATTCTAAACACAAGGCTTGCATCGCTACGGCTTTATCTTCGCGCCCTTGTAACAGATGTTGAATGCCGAGATTTGCTGCTCGTCGGGCAACTAATTGGGTATTACGTCCCGTAATAATGGCGCAGGCTATTCCTGCTTGTTGGAGCATTTTTATGCCGTGACCATCTTGTGTATCAAAAGTTTTTAGCTCTTGGCCATCTTCACTAAAATACAAACGACCGTCTGTTAATACGCCATCAACATCCAATACCAACAGGCGTACAGCTCGGGCTTTTTCGGTGATACGAACAGCTTGCATCAGACGACTCCAGCTTTTAATAAGTCATGCATATTTAATGCACCCACGGGATGATTGGCATTATCGACGACAATGATGCCGTTGATTTTCTTTTCTTCCATTAACGCGACCGCTTCAGCGGCTAACAGCTGTGGACGAATGGTTTTTGGCGTTTTGTTCATGACGCTGGTGATGGTGGTAGTGCGAATATCCAGCCCCAAGTCCAAGGTGCGGCGTAAGTCACCGTCAGTGTACACGCCGACCAATTGATTGCTGGTATTTACAACGGCAGTCATGCCCAAGCCTTTACGAGTGATTTCCAGTAGCGCGTCGCGAATTAAGGTGTTTTCCGATACGACAGGAACACCATCATCCTTGTGCATTAAGTCAGAAACCCTTAACAATAATTTGCGACCCAGCGCACCACCGGGATGAGAGAGGGCAAAATCTTCAGCTGTAAAGCCACGGGCAGCCAATAAGGCAACGGCTAGTGCGTCGCCTAAAACAAGCGTAGCTGTCGTACTGGAGGTGGGGGCAAGACCTAATGGACACGCTTCTTCACTTTTACCAATCTCTAAACTGACATCGGCAAATTGCGCTAAACTCGACTGGCCGTTTGCAGTAATGCTAATTAGTTTGATGTGCATACGTTTAATGACGGGCAAGATCGTCAAGATTTCGTGTGCTTCGCCCGAGTTGGAAATAGCAATAACAACGTCTTGTGACGTAATCATGCCCAAATCACCGTGACTTGCTTCGCCTGGGTGAACAAAAAAAGCAGGAGTGCCTGTAGATGCCAATGTTGCTGCGATTTTATTGCCGATATGCCCAGATTTTCCCATTCCCATGACAACAACCCGACCAGAACAAGCCAAAATTAAACTGCAAGCTTGCTGAAAGTTGTCATTAATGAATGGTTTTAGGGTCTCAAGTGCAGCTTGTTCGGTGGCGATCACCTGTTGTCCTGCGGCAATAAAATCAAACGCTGACATGGTATATTCCTTAACTCGTAATCGATGAATTATCGCTGACTCTGACAAGCGATGGTAGAGCTTTAGTCAGTCAATCTCTATAATCCCGACGCTTGATGTAACGTAATGCTAGGAAAACACAGCATGTTAATGATTTTTAATACTGAAACACGTCAAAAAGAACAATTTCGGCCTATTCATGATGGTCATATACAGATGTATGTTTGTGGTATGACTGTTTACGATTATTGTCATATTGGCCACGCGCGTGTCTTAGTGTCGTTTGATGTCATTACCCGTTACCTGCGCTCGCGTGGTTATAGCGTCGATTATGTGCGTAATATCACCGATATTGACGATAAAATTATTAAACGTGCCAATGAGAATAACGAAACGATTGAGGCGTTAACGACACGTTATATCGCAGCGATGGATGAAGATGCTGCGGCCCTGGGCGTGATTAAGCCCAATAAAGAGCCAAAAGCGACGGAGTTTGTCCCTGAAATTGTCGCGATGGTGCAAAAACTGATTGATAACGGGTTGGCGTATCCTGCGGCTAATGGCGATGTCTATTACGCGGTGAATAAATTTGCCAGTTATGGCCGCTTGTCGCATAAAAATACCGATGATTTGCAAGCTGGTGCGCGGGTTGATGTGGATGAAGCCAAAAAAAATCCCATGGATTTTGTGCTGTGGAAAGCCGCTAAGCCTAATGAACCTTTTTGGGTTTCACCGTGGGGTAATGGTCGACCAGGCTGGCATATTGAGTGTTCGGCGATGTCGACGTGCTGCTTAGGCAATCATTTTGATATTCACGGTGGCGGTGGTGACTTACAGTTCCCTCATCACGAAAATGAAATTGCCCAGTCCGAAGGTGCAACAGGCGAGAAGTATGTCAATACTTGGATGCACGTCGGTTTTGTGCAAATTAACGATGAGAAAATGTCGAAGTCGCTGAATAACTTCTTCACCATTCGTGAAGTGTTAAAGCTGTTTGCTCCCGAAGTGCTGCGTTATTTTATTACTGCTAGTCATTATCGTAGCCCGTTGAATTTTTCTGACGAAGCGTTGACGCAAGCCAAAAGCGCGCTTGAGCGTTTTTATCACACTTTAAAAGGCTTACCAATTGCTGCTGCTCAGGGGGGCGAAAGTTTTATTGCTCGTTTTAATGAAGCGATGGACGACGACTTTAATACCCCAGAAGCTATGGCGGTATTGTACGAGCTGGCTCGAGAAGTGAATCGTGCTGATAAAACAGGTGAAGCAGAGGTGGCTGCGGGGTTGGCGGGGCGTTTACGCGAGTTAGGTGCGGTTTTAGGTTTGCTGCAAGATAATCCTGAGAGGTTTTTGCAAGGCTTTGCTCAGGATGGTTTAAGCGATGCGGATATTGATGCGCAAATTCGAGCCCGTCAGGAGTCCAAAAAGAATAAGGATTTTGCCGGAGCAGACAAAATCCGCGCTGGGTTATTAGCGCAAGGCATTGTTTTGGAAGACAGTCGCCAAGGAACGACATGGCGGCGCGAGTGAAAAATGCCAAGAGTGTCGTTGAGTGTTGATATTTTAAGCAAACAATTCGTGTTGTAGAAAGTTTTGTTAAACAAGCACTTGACGATAATTTTAATCGACATATAATGCGCGCCTACTTAATGACTTAGTGTTGTTAAGTGCGTAACGATTGCGGGAATAGCTCAGTTGGTAGAGCACGACCTTGCCAAGGTCGGGGTCGCGAGTTCGAGTCTCGTTTCCCGCTCCAAATTCAAAAAGCCGATTTTATAGATCGGCTTTTTTTATGCCCGAATTTTGGTGTCGTTTAGCATTTGCTACTGCGGGGTTGACCTAGCGATATTTGCAGTGGTGATAGTTAAGTGTATTCTTCACGGCTCAAAGGAGCCATCCATGTCAGTACAGAAAGCGTCGCCAATTGGGGTTTTTGATTCAGGTTACGGTGGCTTAACCGTCTTGCGTGAATTAGTCAAAACGCTACCTGAGTACGATTATTTATATTTGGGTGATAATGCACGGACACCGTACGGAACTCGGTCGTATGACACGGTGTATAAATTTACGTTGGAGTGTGTGCGCTACTTGTTTGACGCGGGCTGTCAGTTGGTCATTCTGGCTTGTAATACCGCCTCAGCGAAAGCATTGCGAACTATTCAGCAACATGATTTGCCGTTGATTGATATCAATAGGCGAGTGTTGGGGGTTATCAGGCCCAGTGCAGAAGCCGTTGGCGCGCTCACGCACAGTAATGCTGTGGGTATATTGGGTACAACTGGCACTGTGAACTCAGCGTCTTATGTTATCGAAATCAATAAGTTGTTTCCACATATCAGTGTGTTTCAAGAAGCTTGTCCGATGTGGGTTCCGCTGGTAGAAAATGGCCAGCATGACAGTCCTGGTGCCGATTATTTTGTGCAAGAGAATATCAAACACCTTCTAATGCAGCATCCGGCTATTGATACGGTGATATTGGGCTGTACTCATTACCCGTTATTGTTGCCCAAAATACGCCAGTATTTGCCTGAGCATGTCCGTATTTTATCTCAAGGGGAGCTTGTCGCGCAAAGCTTGGCCGACTACTTGAAGCGTCATCCCGAAATAGACATTAACTGTTCTAAGAGTCGCCGGCGTACATTTTTAACGACGGATAATGTAGATATTTTCGATCAGCATGCAGCGGTTTTTTTTGGCGACAAACTAAAATCAACTCAGGTGTGTGTTATGCCAATTCATGACCAAATATTAAATAAACATGCGTAATTATGTGCCAGATAGTTTGTCTTCAACTAACTGAAAATAATAATATTTTATCTTGGTACAAAACTTTTTGGGGTCTTGATCGTAGTGCGCTTGAAGCGTTTAATCGGATAGGAAATATGACTAACGTTTCGGTGAGCGGACTGGAGACTTTCTGTGGCATAAAGTTCTATAGTTTTCCGTGTGATAAGTTTTTTTTAGCCTATACTGTAAGTGTAATGTTTCAATGAAAGAAAATGTTGTAACCAATTGAACAGTATATAAAATTTTATTTGGATTTTTGATGCTTTTAGGGCGGCTCTCGCCATAAAATACAGTATGCGAAACTGTGTTGCTTACATTTGCTAGGCTAGTCAATTTATGAGCTTTAATGTTATTGTCTAAGCCAAAGAACATCATCTATGTGTAGGCAAAAAATAATTTTAAGCCATCCAATGACTACGGCTGGTTCTCTGACTATTAGGAATAACAAACAGTGACCGATAAACGCTATCAAGTTTTTATCAGTGCAACCTATCTGGACTTGCGTGACGAGCGTGGGGTGTTGCTGCAAACATTGCCAACCTTAGGTTGTCTACCAACAACTCTAGAAGCTCATGGCCAGAATTTGAGCACGATGGTTAATATTCGTCGACGGATTGATGAAAGTGATTATTATATTTTATTAGTCGGTAGTCGTTACGGTTCGTTGATGCCATCAGGTGTTAGCTATACGCATATGGAGTATGTGTATGCGGCAACCAAACAAAAACCCATGCTGATATTAATGCACGAATCTCCTGAAAGCCGTGCGGCTGAGTTACAAGAGCAAGGGGTTGAGGGTAAGTTAAAGTTTGGTGATTTCCGCAAATTATTGCAGCGCGAGCGCGAGCAGATTATTTATTGGCGTGATGCCAAAGATTTGGCTTATGTGCTCCAAAATGCTGTTCCAGCCCTAGTGAAGCGCCATCCAGCTATTGGTTGGGTGCGTGTCGGCAATAATAATGCAGCCATTAATTTAGAAAAAGAATGTAATGCCTTGAAAAAGCGCGTGCAAGAGCTTGAGCAAGAGCGCGAAAAGTGGTTATCAAATACGGCATCTAGTTTGGAAAATCTCGCTAAGGGCGAAGAGATTTTTGAGATTCAATATCGTTGTAAAGCGTATGCTGGCGGGAATTGTCAAGATGTTAATGTCAAGAGCCGCCTATCATGGAACGAGTTACTGGTGAGCTTTGGTCCACATTTACTTCAGCCTCAAACTGAAGACTTCATGGCTGCAAAAATAAGCGAACGTCTACAGCAAAACGCTTTGAGCGAAGTACAGCGCGATTATCCCAAAACCCATGCGGTAGTTGAGGTTCAGCTTACGCCAATGTGTTTTAATGTCATCAAAATGCAGTTTCGTACCCTTGCTTTGATCCAGAAAGTCAATCGTGACAATGATCAACGTATGTGGTGGCAGCTCACTGCATTAGGTGAACGTAATCTCGCTAATGTCATGAGTGTGCGTCGAACAACCAGCAGGCCAGTTGTCTAACTGTTTATGACTTAATAAATAACGTGTCTTACGGTTTTGTTGGTCACAGCAGCGCAAGACAGGCCATTTATTAAGTCATCATTTAACAACCCATGAGGCAATTATGCGTCAGTGGAATAGCTGGGGTGACAGTCGTATTCAGATGACTGTTAATGCTAAAGCGCGTGTTTTTTTAGAAGGCCTATTAGGTAAAGGAGCGGCTCTGCGTGATGCCACTTTATCTGAAGTGATGGCTAAAGTTCCAGCCTCTCGTTTACCCGAACATCCTTTGATTTTAACCGATGCCGAAACTCGCGTGCGTCATGCGCGAGGCCAAAGCCTGCCTGATTGGTTAGCGTGGCGTTCCGGCGAATTAGAAGTATTCCCCGATGGTGTGGCTGTGCCTAGCACAAGTGCCCAAGTTGCAGAGTTATTGGCGTTAGCTAAAGAACAAAACTGGGTCGTTATTCCTTATGGCGGCGGTACATCGGTGGTTGGTCATATCAATCCTATCGCGGATGAACGTCCTATTCTGACGCTTGCACTCACGCGGTTGAATGATTTAATCAAGCTTGATGAGTCCTCGCAACTGGCAACGATTGGGGCTGGTGCAACGGGTCCGCAAGTTGAAGCACTTTTAAAGCCGCATGGCTATACGCTAGGTCATTATCCTCAGTCTTTTGAATTATCAACGTTAGGTGGATGGATCGCCAGCCGTTCCAGTGGTCAGCAATCGCTGCATTATGGCCGTATCGAGCAGTTATTTGCGGGTGGTCGTATTGAAACACTGGCTGGAACATTAGATATTCCAACTATTCCCGCATCAAGTGCCGGTCCTGATATTCGTGAAATCATCATGGGTTCAGAGGGACGCTTTGGTGTCATCACCGAAGCGACAGTGCGTATTAGCCGCTGTCCTGAGCAAGAAGAGTTTTGCGTTTATTTTGTCCCCGATTGGGCAAAAGCTAAATCAGCCGTACGCGAGCTAGTGCAGCAAAAATTACCGCTATCGATGGTGCGTTTAAGCAATGCCGAAGAAACTCGAACACAGCTGATTTTGGCGGGTCATGCCGCAGCAATTGCAGGCTTAGAGAAAGTGCTCAATTGGCGCGGTGCTGGTGCAGGAAAATGTATGTTGACTATTGGTTTTACCGGTAGCCAGCAGCGGATTAAATTTGCGCAAGCAGAAGTAGGTCGTATCCTGAAAACGTTTGATAGTGTTGCCACTGGACAAATACTGGGCAAACGTTGGCATCAAAATCGTTTCCGAGCGCCGTATTTGCGTGAAGCATTGTGGCATTTAGGCTATGCCGTAGATACTTTGGAAACGGCAGTTGACTGGCAAAAAGTCACTCCATATATGATAGATGTCGAACAAGCGTTGAAAAATGGCTTGGCTGCCGAAGGCGAGCAGGTATTGGCCTTTAGTCACTTGTCGCATGTCTATAATCAGGGATCAAGTATCTATACCACCTATGTCTATCGGGCGGCTCACAGCTATGAGCACACGTTAGCGCGCTGGCAAAAGCTTAAGGCCGATGCTTCGCAGGTTATTGTCAAACATGGCGGGACCATTAGCCATCAACATGGTGTTGGCCGTGATCATGCGCCATATCTGGTGTCTGAAAAAGGCCCGTTGGGTATCGCAGCATTACAGGCTTTAGCCCAACATTTTGATGTTGATAAGCGTTTGAATCCAGGCAAATTGTTAGTCGATTAGATCTAAAGTTGAGACAGTTATAGTGCTTGTATTGTCCTTGTGCGATTGTTGCGCTAATGGGCAAAGTGCTAATAATGTTTAACTATTCAAGACAAAACCCGTTGCGTATTGGACGTCACGGGTTCTCAAAGGTATTAAGATGGCGTTGAATCGTGAAGTGTTGTGGCAACAGTTACCACAAACGGAATGGGATATTGTGGTCGTTGGGGGGGGTATTACTGGTGCAGGTGTTGCTCGTGAAGCAGCGCGAACTGGCGCAAAAGTATTATTGCTTGACCAAAAAGATTACGCTTTTGGCACATCAAGTCGTTCGTCAAAGATGGTGCATGGTGGCTTACGCTACTTAGGTATGGGTGATTTCAAACTGACAAGGCACTCATTGGTTGAGCGCGAACGTTTACTTGCCGAAGCACCAGGGTTAGTAGACCGTATCAGCTATTTTTATGCCCACTATCGCGGTGTTTGGCCGAATCGTTGGGCATTTGGCATTTTATTGATGGCATATGATTTTTTTGCTGGTATTAAAGACCGTAGCTACTTCAATGCCAAAAAATTCTTGGCGCGTGTGCCTAATTACCGATCGGATAAATTACTCGGTGCTTCGCGTTATACCGACGCCGTGACCGATGATACTCGTCTTGTTATGCGTGTGCTGGACGAAGCGCGTAAAGATGGTGCGGTGACGTTAAATTATGTCAAAGCACAAAAAACTGTCATGGCAAATGATGTGGTCACAACCTTAGTTGTCAAGGATGAAGTTACTGGGCAAACGGCTGAGCTAAAAACAAAAGTTGTGGTTAATGCGACAGGCGCGTGGGTTAATCAATT
>CANBZV010000044.1 GCA_947373945.1 Moraxellaceae bacterium | reverse complement strand
TTACTGAAAATCACCAGTGAAGCAGGTGTAGCTGCTGGCGTGCGTCGTATTGAAGCCAAAACCGGCGTAGGCGCATTGGCATGGTTGAAGGATGGTGAAAACACCATCGCCACCATCGCCCAATTAGTCAAAGGCTCTCGGCAAACGATTACCGACAAAGTGCAGCAACTCAGCGAACGTAATCGCGAACTAGAAAAAGAGTTGGATCGCTTAAAAGCCAAGCTCGCGTCTAGTGCTGGTAATGATGTTTTAGCACAAGTACAAGAGATTGAAGGCATTAAAGTGTTGGCTGTGAAACTGGATGGCGCTGACAGCAAATCCCTGCGTACGACACTTGATCAGTTAAAAAACAAAATGAACTCAGGCGTCATCTTGTTGGCTACTATTGAAGGTGACAAAGTCACGATCATCGCTGGCGTAACCGCTGATTTAACGGCGCAGTTTAAAGCGGGCGACTTGGTACAGAATGTGTCCGCGCAATTGGGCGGTAAAGGTGGTGGTCGGCCAGACATGGCCCAAGGGGGCGGCACTGATATCGCCGCCCTGCCACAAGCATTGGCCAGTGTCTCGGCATGGATTAAAGAACGAGTTTAATCTTCTCCCCCGCCTGCGAATGCTGCCTTCTTCCTTAGCAAAGGGGGATCGAGGGGGATTTAACTACAAAGGCAAAACTATGGCATTAATAGTTCAAAAATACGGCGGCACATCGGTCGGCACTCCAGAACGTATTGCTGCGGTTGCCGAGCGAGTACAACGCTGGCATCAACAAGGCCACGATATTGTTGTCGTGGTCTCGGCGATGAGTGGCGAAACCAATCGTTTATTGGCGTTAGCTAAAGCGATTACCGATGATCCAGACCCACGCGAAATTGATCAAATGGTGTCTACTGGCGAGCAAGTTACCATTGCTCTGTTAGCAATGGCCTTGCAAAAACGTGGCTTAGCCGCCAAATCATACACCGGCGCTCAAGTCGCGATTCGTACCGATAGTGCGTTTACCAAAGCCCGTATTGAAGCCATTGACGACGCAGCAATGCGTGCTGACCTAGCGCAACGTAAAGTCATTGTGGTTGCAGGTTTCCAAGGCATTGATAGCCAAGGCAATATTACGACGCTTGGCCGTGGTGGTTCTGATACAACAGGCGTTGCTTTAGCGGCGGCGTTAAAGGCGGATGAGTGCCAAATCTATACCGATGTTGATGGTGTTTACACCACCGACCCGCGTGTGGTGCCGCAAGCTCGTCGCCTAAACAAAATCACATTTGAAGAAATGTTAGAGATGGCTAGTCTTGGTTCTAAAGTCTTACAAATTCGCTCGGTTGAGTTTGCTGGCAAATACCAAGTGCCATTACGTGTGCTTTCCAGCTTTGGAGAAGGCGAAGGCACGTTAATTACGACTGATTCGGAGGAAGTAATGGAACAACCCGTGATTTCTGGTATCGCTTTTAACCGTGACGAAGCCAAACTCACTGTCCGCGGCGTACCTGATACCCCTGGTATTGCGTTCCGCATTCTTGGTCCTATCGGTGATGCCAATATTGAAATCGACATGATTTTGCAAAATGTCGGCGCTGACAATACCACTGACTTTACTTTTACTGTTCATCGTAACGACTTCCGTAAAGCCTTACCGATTTTGCAGCAAATTGCCCAAGACATCGGTGCACGCGAAGTCATTGGTGATGAAAAAATCGCCAAAGTATCGTTGGTTGGTGTGGGTATGCGCTCACATGCCGGTGTTGCCAGCAAAATGTTTGGTACACTAGCCAAAGAAAACATCAACATTCAGATGATTTCTACTTCCGAAATTAAAATTTCTGTGGTGGTAGAAGAGAAATATATGGAGTTGGCGGTTCGCGCTCTACATACAGCATTTGACTTAGACGCTCCCAACGCTTAAAAAGCTAATTAAGGCGTGTTAGAAATCGGCATACCTTGATTTGTTTTTATAGGACTAACGCCGTTAGCTTGACTTTAGTGCACATTGCCACTATTTACATAGTATACGCATTAGTCCTATCTAGTTCGTTGTGGGAATAATTTCACTCAAGGAGTTTTACTATGTTAATTCTTACCCGTCGTGTCGGCGAAACATTAATGGTCGGCGACGAAGTTAGCGTCACTGTATTAGGCGTAAAAGGTAATCAAGTTCGTATCGGTGTTAATGCACCTAAAGAAATTGCTGTACATCGCGAAGAAATTTATCAACGAATTCAACGTGAAAAAGTCATTCATCAACATCATGACCACGACGATTTAGAAGATTAATTATTGGTTGCGAGTTAGGCTGTTTAGCCACCCAGAAGCAAATTGATTTTATATGTTTGATGTTCTCTTAACGCAGATTTGTGCGTTTAAGAGTCATTGAGGTGTGGCGAATAAAGCAACAGGCTTGGCTTAAGCGCTGGCATGGGTTGTCTGTTGTCTAAGAATGAGAAAGCCCAAGTATTTTCATCCTGAAAACTTGGGCTTTTTCTTTTCAACATCCTGTCACGCCATCATGGCATCCCGCAGCTTGTCCTTCCCTTAAACTCCCTGTACTCTCCCTTTGCTGCAACCCACCAAGGTTTTTTCATCCTGAAAATCTTGATGATTTTTGACTATCCTAGTCATACATCTTGTATTCCCTACGGCATTTGTTCCTGATCTTCCTTATTTGCCATCCTTTGCTGTATCCCTGCGCCGTGTGTGTATTATGGCAAAAGCAGATATCGCGCCGCTATGGGAAAATTCGTCAATGCTTGTAGGATATTTCCTACAAGAAAGGTCATTATTCACGCACATCCTGCTCAAAAGGCTAAAATAGTCCTATAATCGCCCCCACATTTATTTATTCAACGGAGTAACTCATCATGAGTCATGACCCTATTGTGATTGTTAACGGCGCACGTACCCCCATGGGTGGCTTTCAAGGTAGCTTGGCCAGTGTCAGCGCTCCTGAATTAGGCGCTGTTGCTATTAAAGAAGCGGTGGCTCGTGCCGGATTACAACCTGAAGATATTCAAGAAGTGATTATGGGCTGCGTATTACCTGCTGGTTTAAAACAAGGCCCTGCCCGTCAAGCCGCGCTAAAGGCAGGTTTACCTGCATCTACTGGTGCAACCACTATTAATAAACTCTGTGGTTCAGGCATGAAAGCAACGATGTTTGCTCATGACTTATTAGTGGCTGGCAGCATTGATATCGCTGTTTCTGGCGGCATGGAGTCGATGACCAATGCTCCGTATATTTTGCAAAAAGCCCGTGGTGGTTTCCGTATGGGCCATGGCGAGATTAAAGACCATATGTTTTTAGATGGTTTGGAAGACGCCGAAACGGGTCGTTTGATGGGCTCTTTTGCTCAGGACATGGCCGATAAATTAGGCTTAAGTCGGGAGTCGATGGACGAATTTGCGATTACGTCTTTAGTACGTGCGCAAAAAGCGATTAATGAAGGCCGTTTTGAAGCGGAGATCGTTGGTGTGCCTATTGCTTCCCGTGGCGGTGAAACACTGGTCAAAATCGATGAGCAGCCAGGCAATGCTAAACCAGAAAAAATCCCGAGTCTAAAACCTGCTTTCTCGAAAACCGGAACCATTACAGCGGCCAACGCCAGCTCGATTTCTGATGGTGCTTCGGCATTGGTATTAATGCGTGAAAGCACCGCTAAAGCGCGGGGCTTAAGTCCTTTGGCGCGTATTGTTGCTCATAGTACACAATCGCAGCATCCAAGTGAGTTCACTATTGCGCCAATTGGCGCGATGGAAAAATTATTGGCGAAAACAGGCTGGACGATTGCCGATATCGACTTGTTTGAAATCAACGAAGCCTTTGCGATGGTAACGATGGCAGCGATGATCAAACACAACATTCCTCATGAAAAAGTCAACGTTCATGGCGGTGCTTGTGCTTTAGGTCATCCAGTGGGTTCAACAGGCTCACGTATTATTTTGAGTTTGATTCATGCCCTGAAACAATACGGTGGCAAACGCGGTGTTGCGTCGTTGTGTATTGGTGGTGGTGAAGCGACAGCAATGGCGATTGAGTTGATTTAATCGTTTAGTTAAAGGGCTATCTACACAGATAGCCCTTTACTTTTCATTGTCTTTAACACGAACAAAAACATGGCAACCACACTATCACGCCCCTTTTTCCAATGGCAAAAAGGTCGGCAACAGTCTGGCTATGACAAAATGCTATTGGCACAAGGACAATGGCCACTTGCTTTTGACAGCTATTTATTACGCTATCCTGAACAGGCCGAGATTCCTGCACACACAGACCCCGTCGCTATTGGCCAACATTACCGGTTGAACATTGTCATTAAACACGCCCAAAAAGGCGGCGAATTTATCTGCAAAACACCTATTTACTCATCTAGCCGTATCAAGTTTTTCCGCCCCGACCAATGTGAACATAGCGTCACCCGCGTTGAGCAAGGCACACGC
Organism: Moraxellaceae bacterium; assembly: GCA_947373945.1. Lineage (GTDB taxonomy): Bacteria > Pseudomonadota > Gammaproteobacteria > Pseudomonadales > Moraxellaceae > Agitococcus. Next base: position 9,926 of record CANBZV010000044.1, on the reverse strand, counting down.
TATGTCTTAAGCTTCGGCTGGATTCTTAAACGTTAGGTCATGCCTTTAGGTTTGTAGCCTTTACGGATGGTTTTACGTTTCAGCGGCTCGGTAATGCCCGTTAAATCACGCACTACCAAACCAGCCAAGGTAAAGCCAAATAGTGGCGGCATATAACTGACGGTGCCGTTGACAGCGCGTGGCCGACCAGATGATGTCGGTGCTGGCGGCAACGGCGGCAATGGTGGCTCTGTCGAATAAACGGTACGAATACCTGTGCCGACACCGATACGCTTTAAGCGTTGTCGCATTTTGCTCGCTAAATGGCAAACATTGGTGTCGTAAATATCACTGACTTTGATTTGCGATGGATCGGTTTTGCCACCCGCGCCCATGCTGGAAGCGACATTAAAACCAAGTTTATAGGCCACTTCCACTAGAGCCACTTTGCAGTTCAGCGAGTCGATACAATCCAGCACATAGTCATATTGATTCTCAGCAAAATGCGCTTCGAAATGCTCACGATTCATAAACTCCCTAAGAATCGTCAGTTTGACATCAGGATTAATATCGCGCACCCGTTCGGCCATGATATCGGCCTTGTTTTGGCCAACCGTTGAATTGAGCGCGACTAATTGGCGATTAATGTTGCTGGCAGCCACAACATCACAATCGACGAGTGTCATATTACCAACGCCCATCCGCGCCAAAGCTTCGGCAGCAAAAGAGCCCACACCGCCTAAACCGGCAATAAATACGCGTGCATTTTGCAGACGCTGTAGTTTGTCATCCCCAAGTAGGATGTGGGTACGTTCAAAAAGACCTTGCATGGGTTCACCCTAAATAAAAAACTACTCAACATTCTCCTGTGGCGAGAATGGGTATATGCGATAACGACTAGCAATAGTGCTTTTAGAGCAAATGACTAGCCAAATTTACGCGCTCGCTTTTTAACGACAAATGCAGCGCTTGGCAACTGTTTTGCCATAATATTGGCGCTAATTCGGCTAAAGATAGTTGTTTACTGTCTGCCAGAGCCTGTGCAATACAAGGCAAATAGGCAGGCGAGTTACGCGTGTGATGGGCATCGAGATTACGGAAGGGCTGAGGAATCATATCCGGCGCATCGGTTTCGATCACCAAGGACTCTATTGGCATTGCGGCAACCACGTTATGCAAACGCTTAGCTTGCGGATAGGTCAAGCTACCGCCAATGCCCAATTTAAAGCCTAATTTGGCATACATTTTCGCTTCTTCGATACCGCCAGAAAACGCATGGACGATACCACCCTGACTAAACTTTTGCGCCCGTAAAAGACGAAAAACATCGGCGTGGGCTTTACGAACATGAAGAATGGCGGGCTTTTGATAGTGCTTGGCTAATTGCAGTTGCGCGCTAAAAAAATCTTGCTGTTTTTGATATAGCGCTTGGCCTTTGATCTCGGCGACATAGGTATCCAACCCAATTTCACCGACAGCAATACACGCTGATTGCTGAAGATATTGCTCTAATTGTTGTAAGTGTTCGCTTTGATGCTCGGCAATATAACAAGGATGCAAGCCCAAGACCGGCAATAATTTAGGTGCATCAATACTCGCGCAAACTGCGAGTAAGTTAGGCCAATGTTGTGCTAAATAGCCAATCACCGCGATAGCTTCGACCCCCACCGCACTCGCTTGCGCCGCGACTTGTTGTCGATCTAGATCAAATTCGCTGACATCAAAGTGGCAATGGGTATCTATCCACATAATTTGCTGCGGTGATTACCGCCTCTACAAGAATGCTGGTTTGATCATACCCTTCAGTTGCGAATAAGGCACAACAAACTCAGGCTGACCTAAAGCATAAGGGCCGATGTCATAGGCTTGATATTTTACGCTTAGTCCTTGATCAGTTAGCGCCACATTATCTGTGGTCATAAACGGCCAGACTTTGATGGTATCGGCATCGTCCAACTCATATTGCTTAATCCATGCTTGATGTTGTGCTTGCACCAAGGCCCAGAAATCAGCATCTTTACCTGACATCAGCACATCAGCTAAGGAAATAGGAAGATGAGTATTGCGATCAATCATCAAATAGCGTGTATTAAGAATCCCATGAGCGCCACCTAAATAAGCATCACTGTTCAACTCGATTACGATGACATTATTTTTTTGGTAGACAACCTGACTTTGCAGAAAGAGATTCCATTGCCCTTCGCTTTTTGGCCAAAAATCTTTAGTTAAATCAGTCAGACCGACATAGGTTGGCTTTATTTCATTTGGACTAGCCGCTAGATTCACTAATTCGTGTTCAACGAGGGCTGACAGCTCTTGATCATCCGTAAAACGGTTTATTTCGACTTCGATGTAGGGACAGTCTTCGCCTTTGCATTTAGGTTTGGATGTTTTTATTTTTTCGACGGTAAAAGCCAAAGGAGTGATTGTTTTAAAAGGCGCAACCACTTGTGGTTTAGGTGCTGGCACTTTCGGTGCTTCAGGTTTGTTGCAGGCAATGAGAGATAGAGTCAGGCATAAGCTATAGAAGTAGCGCATTGTGTCCTCCATCGCGGTTATTTTTATTGTTTGGGCGAATGAATTCGCCCCTACGGAATAAGGGCGAACTTGCTCATAAACTCGATATTAATGCTCGCGCGTCGGCCTGAAATTAATATCAGGATAACGCTCCTGCATTAATTGTAAATTGACCCGTGATGGCGCGAGATAGGTTAAATAACCACCACCATCAACCGACAATTGGTCATTGGCTTTTTTCTTGAATTCGGCCAATTTACGCTCATCGGCACAATCAATCCAACGTACAGTATTAACGCTGATCGGCTCGTAAACACAATCGACTTTGTATTCTTCTTTCAAACGGAAGGCAACCACATCAAACTGCAACACACCCACCGCACCCAAGATTAAATCGTTATTAATCATTGGCATAAACACCTGCGTTGCCCCTTCTTCGGACAACTCCTTTAAGCCTTTTTGCAATTGCTTGCTTTTCAGTGGATCCTTGAGACGCACACGACGAAACATTTCTGGTGCGAAGTGGGGAATGCCCAAGAAGTGCAGATTTTCGCTCTCGGTAAAGGTATCGCCAATTTGAATGGTGCCATGATTATGCAAACCAATAATATCGCCTGGCCATGCTTCCTCTAAATGCGCCCGTTCACCAGCCAAGAAGGTCAGCGCATCAGCAACACGCACTTCTTTGCCCAAACGCACATGATTCATCTTCAAACCTTTTTCGTATTTGCCTGAACACACACGCAAGAAGGCAATACGGTCACGGTGTTTTGGATCCATATTCGCTTGAATTTTAAAGACAAAGCCAGAGAATGCTTCTTCGACAGGCTCAACGAGGCGCTCTGCCGCTTCATGCACTTTCGGTTTTGGCGCCCAATCAACAAAACCGTTGAGAATATGGTCAACACCGAAGTTACCTAAGGCCGTACCAAAAAATACCGGCGTCAATTTCCCTGCTAAAAAAGCGTCTAGATTAAAGGGATGGCTGGCCCCTTGAATCAACTCTAACGACTCACGCAAGGCTTGAATTTGATCGCCCATCAGTTCATCAAGGGCAGGATTATCCAAGCCTTGAATGGTTTTTTCTTCGGCAATCGTACTGCCATGACCCGGTTGATATAAATAGACGCGGTCTTCGAGCAGGTTATAAACACCTTTAAAATCTCGTCCCATACCAATTGGCCACGTAATTGGCGCGCACTGGATTTTCAATACACTTTCCACTTCATCAAGTAGATCAATCGGCTCGCGGTTTTCACGGTCTAATTTATTGATAAAGGTGATGATGGGTGTATCACGCATCCGACAAACTTCCATCAGTTTGATGGTGCGGTCTTCAACCCCTTTTGCACCGTCAATGACCATTAACGCTGAATCCACCGCGGTTAAGGTGCGATAGGTATCTTCAGAGAAATCTTCGTGGCCTGGGGTATCCAGCAAGTTGATAATATGATCACGATAGGGGAACTGCATGACCGACGTGGTAATCGAAATACCCCGTTGTTTTTCCATTTCCATCCAGTCAGACGTCGCATGACGGTCAGATTTGCGCGATTTTACCGTGCCTGCAATTTGAATCGCCTTCCCCCACAACAACAGTTTTTCGGTGATCGTGGTTTTACCCGCGTCAGGGTGGGAGATGATAGCAAAAGTTCGTCTAATGCTTACCTCGGTATGCAACTGCTCATTTGTCATTTGGTAAAATCTGCTAGTTTGTACGGACGTTGTACACATTGATAATGTGCCTATGCAAGAAAACATAGGCGATCTGGACTCTGCGCAGATTATAACATTGTCAGGCGCAGACAACAAAAGAGCAACAGAGAGAGCCTCTAAAACCACCCTATGTGGCCTTAACTGTCAGCCACTGCCCTACGTAAGCAAATATTTTGAGTGTATACTAACGTACATACTTTTATTTAACGCCCTCTTAATATCGGAGTAAGGAAACTGATAGGCATCACGCGAGACTGTTCATTATGGCTATTCAAGAAATCATCAACACCAAAACTGGCGAATATGGTTACCAAGTTCGAGTTAAAGGTCAAAGTCGTTATTTTTCCATTAAAAAACATGGTGGTAAGCGCGCAACACTCAAGTTGGCCAAAGCCGCTGAACGTGAAATCCTTGACGCGCTAGGCCTTAAACACAGTGGCGAACGCAAACACGATCAACTCACTAAACGTAATACATCCGGCGTAGTTGGCATTCATATTCAATGGCGTTGTTATAACGGCGGCGAAAACGTCTATCCCTACATCAGCGGCAGTTGGAAAGACAAAGATGGCAACCAACGGATGTTTGGTTTTTCCATTGAGCGTCATGGACTAAAAGGTGCGATAGAGTTAGCTTTTGCCAAACGCCGCATCGGTAAACTTCATGTGATTGATGTTAACGAAGCCGTGGCTATTCTTAAACCGCAACTCAGTTAAACATCCAAACCATTACTCGTGAACTACGCGCCAAACATCACCTTCTTTGACGCGTGTTTCGCCGTGTTTCATGACCCAAAAGTTGTCGATAGACAGGTGAGCATGCTGCACTGCTTCTGCCAATAACCTGGGTGGCTCGTCTAACGGCTCATCAGATAACGGAAATGTGCCCCAATGCATCGCAAGCGCTTGGCGAGCACCAAGCGCTTGTTGTGCTTGCACCGCTTGCTCAGGGTCGATGTGTTGCGGTTGCATAAACCAGCGTGGCGCATACGCACCAATAGGTATTGCTGCTAAATCAAAACCACCGGTTCGTTGACCGATATCCGCCAAATCTTTTGACCAGCCAAAATCCCCCCCAAAGAAAAAACGCAAACTAGGATGATAGATTGCCCAAGCGCCCCATAACCGCCGATAACGGTCGGATAATCCGCGTGCGCCCCAATGCTGCACCGGTAAAAACTGCAACTCCAGACCACGATAACTTACCGTTTGCCACCAATCAAGCGCCGTAATGTGCTCATCATGACCGTGAGTGACATTGCTCTTTAGCCAATCATTAATCCCTAAAGGCACAAAAAATTGCGGCGCACCACCCTGCTGGGCATAGAGTGCTTTCACTGTCGGCAAGTCTAAGTGGTCATAATGGTCGTGAGAAATCACCACGACATCAATATGCGGCAGTTGCTTAAACGGCAGCCCCACAGCTTGCTGGCGCTTTGCCCCCATACCCATAAATGCAAAAGGTGATACGCGCTCAGAAAACACAGGGTCGGTGAGAATATTCAGGCCGTTCACTTGTACTAATAAACTGGCATGACCAATCCATGTCACACTGGGCTGCGTAATATTGTGCTGCAAAAAAGCTATTTGTGGCGTGACCCCAACAATAGGCTGTTGCGGTTTTTTCGGCGGAAAACCTTGCCACAGCCGTTGCCATTGCCACTTAAGAAAGCTGCCTGTTAAATCAGTACATGGGGCACGATAGTTTGCTTTAAAGCCTGTAGGCGTATGATGTGCTTTACTGGCATCATAATAGGGATTAGGCACCGCACAACTGCTGGTACCAAGTGTCAAACACACTAACATCCCTGTCGTAAAACGCATTTAGAACACCATCAATGCCATCATCACCGCATGCTCTTTACCATTGGCACTCGGGTAATAATTTTTACGCAAGCCCATCTCGTTAAAGCCCGCTTGCTGATACATGGTAATTGCACGCTGATTACTGGCGCGCACTTCCAAGAATACCGTTGTCATCTTCTCAATTGTGGCTTGCGTTATCACTTCATCTAATAATAATCGCCCAATACCCTGCTTTTGCTGTTTCGGGTCAACAGCGATATTTAATAAACTGGCTTCATCAACAATAAATTGCACTACAGCAAAACCGACGATTTGCTGGGCATTTTCCGCCACCAAACACAAATGACGCTCTAAACCATCGCTGAACAATTGCTCAGTCCACGGCGCGTATTGCACTTGTTTTTCGATAACGCATACCGCAGGTAAATCTGCCGTGGTCATTGGGCGTAGAGTTATTGATTGAGAGCTAGCCATAACGCCTTTTTCTGTTGAGGTTGTTGGAGCAGCATACTGAGACTGGCTTGCACACTCACCGTTTTCATCGTGCTACTCGCCAATAATGCCGCTAAGTCATCATCATAATCGGCTAATAAAATATAGCCTTTTTCGCCAATAGCTTGATTATGAAAGAAGGCCATTAATGCTTCTTGTGCCGCTTGTTTATGGCGAGGAATGGCATAGTTATTAACCATCGGCCACGTAAATAAAATCGGAGGAATGTGCTCAGAACGCATCGCGCGCTGAATGTTGGTTAACAACAGAGCTTCACTGGGGCTAAGTAACTGCGAGCGCGGCACAATTAACTGCCATTGACCACAAGCATAAACGCCAAATTTGAAGTTAATCGGTTGATCAGCACTCGCTGCGGGCTTGACCAAGCTCGGCACCGGGGATGCGCTTTCGACAACAACCGGCGCTGGCGCTAAGACCTTTTTGAAACCATCAATGACCGCCGCTTGTTGATATTCAGGATCATCAAAATAGGCTTCTAACGGCGGCTCATCATCATATATCGGTGGTTCTGCGACTTGCGGACTCGCTACACGGGCTGGCGGCGCAACGACGACTTGCTCTTCCATTACTGGAGCAGAATCCACAGTAAAACTGTCTGCGTCTAAAGATTCATCTTCATAAGCAACAAACTGTGTATGTGCGGCAGCGGCGGCGTAAGGCAGCTCATGACGTACTGTCCACAAAGGAATACCTAATGCAGCTAAGTAAGCTTGGCGGCGGCCTTCGGAATGCATAGAAGAAGCAATCATGAGTTAGCTACCTATAGGTCGCTTGCTATCGACAGGGTTGCGGGGTTTAAACCCAGCCTACATATCATCGTCTTTGTAGGGACGATTCGCGAATCGCCCCTACCGCCTCTTTAAATTGTTTCTTCTTGCGGATGCGCACGATCAATATTGGCGTTCATCAAATTCAGCGCATTGACATAGGCTTTAGCACTGGCGATCACGATATCGGTATCAGCACCATGACCATTGATAATTCGCCCCGCCTGATTCAAACGTACCGTCACTTCACCTTGCGAATCCGTACCGCTAGTGATGGAATTCACTGAATACAACTCCAACGTCGTACCTGAGTTAGCCACGGCTTCAATGGCACGAAACGTGGCATCCACAGGGCCAGAACCAATGGCGGTGACGATTTTATCTTGACCATTAACAATCAGCGTCAATTTGGCTTCCGGTTTGGTGCCCGTTTTTGAGGTCACTTCCAAATTGCCCAATTTATACAACTCCGGCACTTCGGTTTGGGTATCACTGACCAAGGCATGTAGATCTTCATCAAAAATATCGTGCTTTTTATCAGCCAATTCCTTGAAGCGCATAAACAAGGTATTTAACGAGTTATCGCTACCCGCAACTATACCCAACTGATCCAAACGCGCACGGAATGCGGCACGGCCTGAATGTTTGCCCAACACCATACGATTGGCGTTCCAGCCTACATCTTCGGCACGCATGATTTCATAGGTTTCGCGATGCTTTAACACACCATCTTGATGAATACCGGATTCGTGCGCAAAGGCATTAGCACCAACGATGGCTTTATTGGGCTGTACAGGGAAACCGGTAATACCAGAGACCAAACGCGATGTCGGCACAATCTCAGGGGTATAAATGCCTGTTTCCACGGTAAACAAATCGCCACGGGTGCGAATCGCCATCACCACTTCTTCTAATGCGGCATTACCCGCACGCTCACCTAAGCCATTGATTGTACACTCAACCTGACGCGCGCCATTTAAAACAGCAGCCAAGGAGTTGGACACCGCCAAACCTAAATCGTTATGGCAATGAACGGAGAAAATAGCCTTGTCGGCATTAGGAATGCGATTCAACAGGTTATGAATCAAATTGCCAAACTGTTCGGGAATGGCATAACCAACGGTATCAGGAATATTGATAGTACGAGCACCGGCATCAATCGCGGCTTCAATAATGCGGCACAAGAAATCCAATTCAGAACGGCCAGCATCTTCACAGGAAAACTCGACATCTTCGACCAAGTTGCGCGCATATTTCACCGCACGCACAGCATTTTCCAACACCGCATCAGGCTCTAGGCGCAACTTGTATTTCATGTGGATGGGGCTAGTGGCGATAAAAGTATGGATACGCGCAGCATTGGCATTTTTTAAGGCTTCGGCAGCACGATCAATATCTTCCGCGCGCGCACGCGCCAACGAACAAATACGCGAGTCCTTTACCGCTTCGGCAACCGCTTTAACAGCTAAAAAGTCACCCTGACTGGCAATCGCAAAACCCGCTTCAATGACATCGACTTTCATCCGCTCCAGCGCTTTACCAATACGGACTTTTTCTTCTAGAGTCATCGATGCGCCTGGGCTTTGCTCACCATCACGCATGGTTGTATCAAAAATAACCAATTTATCTTTGTTCATGATAAAAACTCACAAAATTCTGTTTAAAGACGAAAAAAAGAAATGAATAACAAGCACGAAGCCAATAGCGATGGATGCCCATTAGGGCAGCAGAAGCAGCAGGTAGGATGTTGTATATATAATGGGTGTGCTGTTCATGAAAGATGTACAGTCAAACTAAAGTAATAATAGTTTGACTATAACGAGAGTTATGGCATTTGCCAACTCTCTTTTAAGCGTTTTACTTTTGAATTGTTTGTGCCGTCGGTAAATTAGCGGCGGCGTCACTGAGCTGTTTATTATTAATGCGACTTCTTTGCAATACTTGATCACGCATCCACTCCCCTACACACAGGCGCAATTCATCCATATCGCCAATAGTCATAGTGTCGCGTTTGTCTTCATCAGAAAACTTTGAAGCTAAATCGCCACAGGTGTCAGCAGTCGCATGAACAGAAGCAGTAGCAGAAGTTGTCACTAATAAGAGTAATGGCACTAAGCGCATATACATCCCCGTCTTTTTTTGTTGAGTTTCTAATTATGGGTTTGCGTTGTGGTGTTATTGTAAATGAATTGGCTCACATTGACTACAAAAGGCACATTTTTCCGATAAAGTGCATTGCCAAATGTCACTTCACACGTTTAAAAAAAAAGAAAAAGCCCACGAATAATCGTAGGCTTTTTGACTAGCAGAACGAACGATGAAATTACATCATGCCGCCCATACCACCCATACCGCCATCAGGCATACCGCCACCAGCAGCAGGTTTGTCTTCCGGAGCATCAGTAATCATGCACTCAGTGGTCAACATCAACGCAGCAACTGAACCCGCATGTTCTAACGCTGAACGAGCTACTTTAGCTGGATCAAGAATACCCATGGCCAACATATCACCAAACTCACCAGAAGCTGCGTTGTAACCGAAGTTACCTGTACCTTCTTTGACTTTATTGACGATAACGGAGGCTTCTTCGCCAGCATTAGTCACGATTTGACGCAAGGGCGCTTCCAT
>CANBZV010000043.1 GCA_947373945.1 Moraxellaceae bacterium | reverse complement strand
TCACTGCTTCAACACCTCAGGATGTTCACTCGCCAATTGATCGCGCATTTGTTGAATGCGCCGTAATTTTTCTTCACCTTCGGCAATTTGTTCTGGCTTTAAACCCATTGCTTTGGCTTTGGCAATATCCGCCTGTAAACGCGGAATTTCGGTTTCCGCCGCTTTCACATAGCCTTTATACAAACGCATATTTTGCCGAGCTTCGTATTGAGCATAAAGCTTAGGGTCGGCAATTTCTTCAGGCGTTGCGGCTTCTTGTACTGTGTCATGAATAATCGTCGGCGCACGCGGGTCGCCGTTTTTCATAGCATTAGCCATTGAAGTGGCGGCATCCACATTGCTAGGTTCTAAGGGCAGCAACGGACTGTCTGTGCCTGATAAAACGGGTGCAGCAGGCTTGAGGTTGGTCGGGGCTTGCTCTCTGTTTAAACTAGGGCCAATGCCTGTATCTGTTGTATTTTGCGATGTAGCCGCGATTGACGATTGCGCTTTTTCGTCAACGAGCCAAGTGCGGGCGATAAATGCTAATGATGCCAAGACAACAACGGCGACGGTAAAGCCAATAATAGGTTTTTTCATTGTTAACTCTCTTCAGGTTTGATGTCGACGTTTACTGACATCAAACCTATGCGTTGTTATTAATGATGGTGATGGTCTTCTTCACTCGGAGCTGCAATAACGACATCGCCTTCTAATGTGTTACTTTGGCCTTGGAAGCTCTTTTGTATATGAATGTCGGCTTTTTTAATCAAGTCCATCCGAATTTGACGATATTCATTTGCCGCTTTTTGGCGAGCGATGGTTTGACCAGCCACATACCGAACGCTATCACTATCAACGGCTTGATAGCCTTCGTCTTTTTCGCTGACTAACAGTATTTCCCATTGATCATTCGGTGTCCGTACTGGGCGAGAAGGGATGTTGGGTGGTTGGACAAAGGCTAGTGTTGTTAGCCAAGTCGGGTTTTTGAGGTCGTGAATAATCCAGCCTAAATCACCGCCTTTGTCTTTATCATTAGCGATAGAGTATTGACGGGCTAAATCCTCAAACTTGCCACCTTTTTTTAGGGCATCAGCGACTATATTTGCGGTTTTTTCATCGGTTACGGTAATGTGTTTGGCATTAACTTTTTCGATGCGTTTGAATTCGTTTTTGTGTTTGTTGTAGTAGTCTTTGATTTCTGGAAAAGTGACTTTGGCTGCTAGGCTTTTGACATAAGGCACATCGTCATGGATGTCGGCGGCAATGCCAATATAGGAAGCAAAACCATCATGGTATGTCTTGTTGGTAATGGCTTGTTTGATACTGGCAATATCAGCGGCAGTGAGTCCTGATGCCGTTTTGACCCAATACTCGATATAACGATTGACCACTAGTTCACGCGCTTGGGCGCTGACATAATCACCTTCACGGCTGTGAATTTTATCGCGCCCCTGAACATTTTGGCTGTCATACACTTCGGCAAGGGTAATAGCTCCTGATGTTTTATCATCAAAACGATATTTCACCATAACGCGCTTGGCCGCAGCCACTCGGCCCGTTGGACTTAAGGCAAACTCAAGCTGCATGATTTTATTACTAGGCAGATAGGTGTCCCATTCGGTGGCTTTAATTGGGCTTTCATCACTCAAGACGCTGTCGAGTTTACCGCCGAATTTCTTTAATGCCTCACTTAATGGTTTCGCAAACGCAACTTGCATAATTGCTCGGAATTCTTGCTCTTCCAATATCGCCGGTTTAAAGCTGACTTTGTTGTCTTCAACGATGTTTTCTTTACCAAAGCGCTTCAGTCCGTACTGACCCATTAATTGATTTTCAATCAAGGAGTTAAGTACCGTCGCGCGTGAAAGTTCGGGTTTTTTAGCACTCGACACTTTGTACATGACGTCAAGAACGGCAGGGCTAATGCTAATGCCAGCCACGGTAGCTGCTTGGGTATTGTTGGTTATATCGTAGCTGATTTTGGCATGGGCAGATGACATGCCAATGAGCGTCGCTAATAAACTCATACGCCATAGACCTTTGGACATAAAAACCTCTTATTTATTATTTTAGGCGTTACTTGCGTAATGCCTAGTATTGTTATCTTGGTTGTTGAAACCTCATTCCTCACTCAGTCCAGAGTCTAGTGGCTGTTACTTTAGTTTTACTGGCAGCTACCAGACTTCCATCTGTGTGGGAGTGATGAGTTTATTGGTATAGATGTATCAGTTCTTGTGAATGCAAGTATAGCCCTGAAAACAAAAATCCCCCTAAAAAACACATTCTTAGGGGGATTTAGCGTTGCGCTAATGAGCGGTAAGGCTTAGAAGCGTTCAGCAGCGCGGTTTAATACACGAACAACCATAGCAATGGCGTGAGGAATCACGATATTGGCAACATTGGTACGGTCAGTTGTATCAGTGCTGGACAACACGATACCACCTTGGCTGTAAGCAATGCCTGCACCTTGAGTCAACACTGGACGAATATCAGTCGCTGTAGGTGCTAACGGTGTCAAGTCGTTCAATGCCGCAGTCACTTTGGCGTTGTTGTTCAAGTCCAATGTGTAGTAGTTGTCATTAACCCATGTTTCCCAGCCGGCATGGTTCAACGCAGAGGTCGTCCAAACGTGGTGAGGTTGCAATAGGTCAGTGGTGTGCATGACGAAACCTAAAGTTTGCACTGTTGGTGTGGTCAGGAATTTTTGGAACCAGTATTGACCCAAGTTATCAATTGGTTGAAACGGGGATGTTTCAAAGTCTTGATACATGGTGTTTTTCGAATAGCCACCTAAACGGTAGTTCGCTTCAGTAATGCCATACGAGTTGTATTTGGATGTTTCACCAAACCATGCGCTCAAGCCGCCTGAACCATCATCCAAGTAGTCACCGTACAACCAGCTAGCAGCCATGTTGTCGATGTCGCCCCAAACAGTCAGTTTAGCGTAGTTGTAGCCACCGTAGTCGTTACCATGAACGTCTGCACCTTGAGTGCGGTTCATGAAATGCCAGTAAGATGTATATTTAACAATACCAGAGCCTGCGCCCCAAACAGGAGCTTGTTGGCAGTTACCTGTAGTAGCACCACAAATAAAGGTGTCGGAAAAATCATCAACATCGTAAGCGCCTTGGCCTAATGCTGTTGAGAATTGATCAATGGTCATGCCTGCTTTTGTTGCGCCAGCCAACAGTTTTGCATAGTTTGTTGTTGTTGGATTGGCTTTCATGTAGCTAACCGCATCCATAGCGATACGGCGGTGGGTTTCCTGAGAAAATGCTGAGGCTTCCGTTGCCAAACCGAGTGCTAACGTGGAGGCACAAACCAGTTTGGTGAAGTTGTTCATTGTTGACCCCTAGAGTGTTTGTTTATTCGTTGTTAACAGTACGACACGAACTTCCGGCGCTGCAATGAGCGCAAATGGCGAAGGTTCTAAAAAGCCGTTCTGTATAAAGTGTGTTAAGAATAGACTAATTAATGCGCTTTGCTTTGTAGAAAAATGACAAAAACTTAACCTAACGCGCCACGCAGATGAGCGGCAGAAAAGTGCGGATAAAAGGCTCTTGCATGGCGATTAACGGTACATTTTCGGCGATCAGCGGTGCGAGTTTTTGATAAGAGTGGCGTTATTTGTCGAGCAAGTAACGAGTCAGCTAAAATTGTCGTTTTTTCACTATTTTAAACAGATAACTCACTGCAAAGAGTGAGTTGTGGGTTGTTTAAAAGCGTCATTCCTTGGACTGGGAGTCCTATGTGGTGCTGATGAATAATAGATTCCTGCTTTCGCGGTAATGACAACATAAAACGAAACATTAAACAACGCTGGGATTCACCTATCAAAAACGTTCCGCCGCACGATTTAATACCCGTACCGCCATCGCAATCGCATGGGGGATGACGATATTGCCGACATTGGTGCGGTCATTGGTGTCGGTACTCGATAACACGATGCCGCCTTGAGTATAGGAAATAGTGGCACCTTGAGTCAGCAAAGGTCGAATATCAGTCGCGGTTGCTGGCAGTGGCGTAAAGTGATTCAGAGCCGCAGTGACTTTGGCGGGGCTATTAAACCCGAGGCTGTAGTAGTTATCATTAACCCACGTTTCCCAACCGGAGTGATTGAGGGCAATGGTTGTCCAGGTGTGATGAGGCTGCAATAAGTCCGTGGTATGGAGTACAAAACCTAACGATTGTACTGTCGGCGTAGTCATGAACTTTTGGAACCAGTATTGACCCAAGTTATCAATGGGTTGAAAAGGGGAGCTTTCATAGTCCTGATACATTTTGTTGGTTGAATAGCCTCCCAAACGGTAGTTCTTTTCAGTGATACCGAAGGTGTTGTATTTGGACGAGTCGCCAAACCAGGCGCTTAGGCCGCCCGAACCATCATCAAGATAATCACCATATAACCAAGTTGCAGCGAGATTGTCGATATCGCCCCAGACCGTCAGTTTCGCGTAGTTATAACCGCCGTAGTCATTGCCGTGTACATCTGCCCCTTGGGTGCGATTCATAAAGTGCCAGTACGATGTATATTTTACGATACCTGCTCCCAAACCCCATACCGGTGCTATTTGGCAGTTACCTGTGGTAGCGCCGCAAATATAAGTGTCAGCAAAATCATCGACATCATAAGCGCCTTGGCCCAATGCCGTCGCAAACTGGTCAATGGTCATGCCTGCTTTAGTCGCGCCAGATAATAGTTTGGCGTAGTTGGTGGTGCTGGGATTGGCTTTCATATAACTGACAGCATCCATTGCGATACGGCGATGAGTTTCTTGAGTAAACGCTTGCGCTTCAAGAGTTATGCCCATACTAAGTGTTGCTAGACATGCAAGTTGAGCGATTTTTTTCATGGTACTACCTTTAGTTTATTTGTGATCGTAGTAAGAGCTTGGCCAAAGCATGAGCGCTGCTTAATGGCTGAGTTAGTGAGCGGATAATAGATTAATAAATCGGCATTTATTTGACGTGCGGTGACAAAGAATTAACTTCTCACGCCATGTGGATGAGTGTCATCGAAAAGTATTTTTGTTTTTTTATGGTTGTAAATTTGGTTGTTAGAAATGAGTAAGATATTGTTATTGAAAATAAAAAACCCACTACGAAGAGTGGGTTTTTACAACAGCAAGACTGTTTATTTAGAAGCGTTCAGCTGCACGGTTCAAGACACGTACCACCATGGCAATCGCATGAGGAATCACGATATTGGCAACATTAGTACGGTCATTGGTATCGGTGCTAGACAGCACAATGCCACCTTGACTGTATGCAATGCCTGCGCCTTGAGTCAACAGAGGGCGAATATCAGCAGCGGTAGCTGACAATGGTGTCAAATCATTTAATGCCGCTGTCACTTTGGCGTTGCTGTTCAGATTTAGTGTGTAGTAGTTGTCATTTACCCAAGACTCCCAACCCGAGTGGTTCAACGCGGAGGTAGTCCAGACGTGATGCGGTTGCAACAAGTCAGTGGTGTGCATGACAAAACCTAATGTTTGTACTGTCGGTGTAGTCAGGAATTTTTGGAACCAGTATTGACCCAAGTTATCAATTGGTTGAAACGGAGATGTTTCAAAGTCTTGATACATGGTGTTGGTTGAGTAGCCGCCTAAACGGTAGTTTTTCTCGGTAATACCATAAGTATTGTATTTGGAGCTATCAGACCAAAACCAGCCAGTTAAACCGCCTGAACCGTCATCTAAATAGTCGCCGTATAACCAAGTAGCGGCCATGTTGTCGATGTCGCCCCAAACAGTCAATTTAGCGTAGTTATAGCCGCCGTAGTCATTGCCGTGAACGTCAGCACCTTGAGTGCGGTTCATAAAGTGCCAGTAAGACGTATATTTAACAATGCCTGAGCCTAAGCCCCATACTGGCGCTTGTTGGCAGCTACCAGTAGTTGCACCGCAAATGAAGGTATCAGAGAAGTCATCCACATCATATGCGCCTTGACCCAATGCGGTGGCAAACTGATCAATGGTCATGCCTGCTTTTGTTGCACCGGCCAACAGTTTGGTGTAGTTGGTTGTCGTTGGATTCGCTTTCATATAGCTAACGGCATCCATTGCTATACGACGATGCGTTTCTTGTGCAAAAGCTTGAGCGTCTAAGGTTACGCCCATGGATACTGCTGCGAGACAAGCAAGTTGAATAGTTTTTTTCATTCTAAGACCCCTAAGTATTGGCAACTGTTCGCAATGTAAACAGAACAATGAGGTTCTGTATAAAGTGTGTTAATAGTAGGTTATTAAATCGACATTTGGTTGATGGAATATGCCAAAAACTTAACCTAATGCGCCACGAAGATGAGTGGTATAAAAATGCCGATAAAAGGATATTGCGTGGCGACAAGTGGTGTTTATTTGTTGATGAGTGGTTGTTTTCGGCACTTTTAGGTTGTGTTTGATTGACGAGCGAGTAATAAAGTATTTCGGAAGTGACTTTGTGGGAATAAATAGCGTTATGGGAGTGGTTTTAGACGCGATTAACGGGTAAATCGCGCCATCTGTCGGCCTGATCTCATATACTGATAGGTAAAGTCACGTGAGTTGAGTCCGTCGATTTTTTGTGCATGAGTTAGTTTTCGTGTGTACTTGAATTGCCCTTCGACCCACTCAGGGAGCATGGTTACGCTGGCCGAGTAAGCGTGATCGAAGCTCTAATCAAACAAATGGCTATCACGCCCCAAGCGATAGCGTAGCGCCTCGGGTAAAATCTTACTGCCACTAGCAATGGTTTTGTTCACAAGGCCAGGAATACAGACGGGTTTGCCTTTCATTACCGCATCAAAACCAGCTTTTACCACTTCTTCAGATTGCATCCATAAGACATTTGGCAGCTTGTTTGCTTGCGCGCGCGTACCCATAACATCGTGAAACTCAGTAAAGGTAAAGCCTGGGCAGAGAGCGGTGACATGAATACCATGAGGTTTAAGTTCCATATCTAATGCTTGAGAAAAATTAAGAACATAGCTTTTAATACCCGTGTACAGCATGCTGGTGGTTGGCGGAGCAAAAGCAGCCAAAGACGACAAGTTAATAATGCGTCCCCAACTACGCGCTTTCATATTCGGTAACACGCGATACGCTAATTCGGTGACAGCCGTGATCATCACCTGAATCTCATTGGCGTGTTCGATCCATGCGGCTTCGGCAAAGGGTTGATTTTTTGAGTAACCAGCATTATTGACCAAGAAATCAATACTCATGCCTCGATGTTCAATTTCCTCCAAAATATGTGCAGGTGTCAGAGGGTCAGACAAGTCGGCACTAATGACTTCGACACGGGTCTGATACTGCAGCTCTAGGGCGTGTTTGAGGTCATTCAGCCGATCCATGCGTCGGGCAACAAGCACCAATTGATAGCCTTCTTTAGCCAAGTACGCCGCAAACGTTTTCCCAATACCAGCTGAAGCACCGGTAATCAGGGCTGTGCGTTTAATAGGCATAATGGTGATCTCCTTGAAATGAATGAACTAGCGAAATTTGCACTAATTCGAGGTATCATGCGCCAACTTTTCGCTGATAGGGAATAACCATCTTGCAACATTTTCGTATTTCTTTCTTTGTGACATTTATCTGTCTGGGATTGGCCTTTTGGTGGGGCGGATTTACTGGTTTGGCCATTGCCGCTATCTTGGCGGTAATGGAAGTTTCCTTGTCGTTTGATAACGCCGTGGTTAACGCGTCGGTACTCAAAGAGTGGAACCATTACTGGCGCACTTTGTTCTTAACAGTCGGTATGCTGGTTGCGGTATTTGGTATGCGTTTGGTCTTTCCGTTGGCTATTGTTGCTTTCACTACGGATTTGAGTATTTATCAAAGTGGTGTGTTGGCGTTAAATAATCCAACGGAATACTCCAAGTTATTGTTGTCGCATCATGCCGAAGTTGCGGCGTTTGGCGGCATGTTCTTGATGCTAGTGTTCTTAAGCTTTGTCTTTGATCAGGAAAAAGATATTCACTGGCTGCATTGGATTGAAGAGAAGTTGGCGACACTGGGTAAGGTTGATGCCGTTGCTATTTTTGTCGCGTTGGCCGCGTTATTGGGTTCGTTATCCTTAGTGCCTGAACATGAAACCGTTAAAGTGTTATTGGCTGGGGTTTGGGGCGTGGTTGTTTACGTTGGTGTAAATGTCCTCAGCGCGTTCTTGGAAGATGAAGAAGAGCATGATCCAGCCATCGGTGACATGGTCAAAAAAGGTAGTGTTGGTGCGTTCTTGTACCTAGAAATTCTGGATGCGTCGTTTAGTTTTGATGGCGTTATTGGCGCGTTTGCGATTACCAATGATGTCATTATCATTATGTTGGGCTTAACGATTGGTGCAATGTTTGTGCGCTCATTGACCATTTTCTTGGTAGAAAAAGGCACACTTGATCAGTTTATTTTCCTCGAGCACGGCGCACATTATGCGATTGGTGCGTTGTCGGTAATTATGCTGTTGAGTATGAAATACGAAGTGCCAGAACTAGTTACTGGTTTAATTGGCGTGGCTTTTATTGGCTGGTCGATACTGTCATCCATTCAGCACAGCAAAAAAGATGCGGCGGCGTAACATTCGCCAAGTCAAAAAAAGGGTGCCATTGCGCACCCTTTTTTACGTCTAAAAGATGCGTCTAGTAACAATTCTGCTATAAAAC
The DNA here is from genome assembly GCA_947373945.1 of Moraxellaceae bacterium. GTDB lineage: Bacteria > Pseudomonadota > Gammaproteobacteria > Pseudomonadales > Moraxellaceae > Agitococcus. Next base: position 5,757 of record CANBZV010000043.1, on the reverse strand, counting down.
AGCGTTTGAATCTAAAGATAAAAACGCCATATTCGTCACAACAACATACAAGGAGTATCACCATGGCCCTTAGCTTGCAAAAAGGCGGTAATTTAAGCCTCAGCAAAACAACACCTAATCTGGCGCAGATTGTTATTGGTTTGGGTTGGGATGCACGCTCAACTGATGGTGCGGCATTTGACCTTGATGCCAGTTTGTTTATGGTCGCTGATACCGGCAAAGTTCGTTCGGACGCCGACTTTATTTTTTACAATCAGGCACGTTCAGCCTGTGGTTCGATTGAGCATACAGGTGACAACCGCACGGGTGCAGGTGATGGTGACGATGAAGCTATAAAGGTGAATTTGCCGAATGTGCCCGCCAATGTGCAACGTTTGGTGGTGGCGGTGACTATTCATGATGCCGAAGCCCGCAAACAGAGTTTTGGTCAGGTCGGTGGTGCATTCATGCGTATTGTCAACGCTCAGGATAATAGCGAAATTGCCCGTTTTGATTTGAGTGAAGACTATTCAACAGAAACGGCAATGATTTTTGGTGAAGTCTATCGTCATGGTGGCGAGTGGAAATTCAAAGCGGTTGGCCAAGGCTACAGCGGCGGTTTATATGCGTTATGTATGCAGCATGGCGTCAATATTGGTTAGTTTTTTAATCTGCGAACAGGAGCAGTAACATGGCGATTAGTCTACAAAAAGGCGGTAACGTCAACTTAAGTAAAGAAGCACCAACCATGACACAAATGACCATAGGTTTGGGTTGGGATGCACGTGCTACCGATGGCGCGGCATTTGATCTGGATGCCGTGGCTTTTGTCCTGAATGCTGCTGGTAAAGTCCGTGCTGATAGCGATTTTATCTTTTTTAACAACAAGCAAAATAATGAAGGCTCAGTTGTGCATGGCGGCGATAACCGTACTGGCGCAGGCGATGGCGACGATGAAACTATTGTCATTCATTTGAATAAAATGCCTGCCGATATTGAAAAAGTGGCCATTTGTGTGACCATTTATGATGCTGATAGCCGCAAGCAAAACTTTGGTCAGGTTTCACGCGCTTATGTGCGGGTATTGAATAATGCTAACCAGCAAGAAGTTGCACGTTATGACTTGTCGGAAGATGGCTCAACCGAAGCAGCGATGATTTTTGGTGAGATCTATCGTAATGGTGGCGACTGGAAATTTAAGGCGGTTGGCCAAGGCTTTAAAGGTGGTTTAGGGCCATTGGCGGGTAGTTACGGGGTCAATGTTTAAGCATTAGGCATTTTAACTGGGGCGAGAATTTCTCGCCCTTGGTTTAATTGTTGTTTTTCCAACGAGTGAATGACCCGCAGTCGTCTCAAGCTGAACAGAGGTGGGAATATGGATATTAGCAAAGGTCAACGCACACCCGTTTCGCATCTGGTCAGCGGCCAAGTCATTCAGGTTGCGGTTAAGTCGGTCGGCGCGGTGATTGTCGATTTTTCCTGTTTTGGTATTGATGGGGCAGGCAAGCTCAGTGACGAGCGTTATATGACCTTCTTTAATCAGCCGAAAACGCCGTGCGGCGGCGTCGAAATAATCCAGTCTTTGGGTGCGGATGCCACTACTTTTCAACTGAAATTAGCCGATTTACCTGCCAGTATTGATCGTTTAGTGATAACTGCCGCCATTGATGGCACAGGGACGATGAGTCAATTGCGCGATGGATGTTATCTGCGTTTCTTGGCCAATGGTCAGGAAAGCTCCCGTTTTAGTTTTAGCGGCAAGGATTTTGCTGACGAAAAAGCCTTGATGCTCGGTGAGTTATACCGCAAAAATGGCGAGTGGCGTTTTTGCGCCGTTGCTCAAGGGTTTAATGGTGGCCTTGACGCATTAGTCAAATATTTTGGCGGCGATGTTGCACCACCTTCTGCCGTCCCCCCTGCGAAAGACGCCCCGAAAGTTGAGCCACCTCAACCTGAGAAAAAAGTCTCGCTCACCAAAGTAACCTTGCAAAAATCGGGCGATAAAGTATCGCTAGAAAAACGTGATGCTCAAGGTTTTGGCAAAGTGCGGGTGAATTTGAATTGGAATCGGCAAACGCAAAAAAGTGGCTTTTTGAGTTTCGGCAACAAGAAAGTTGACCTTGATGTCGGCTGTATGTTTGAAATGATGAACGGCGCTAAAGGTGTCGTACAGGCATTAGGTAATACCTTCGGAAATTATCAACAACCGCCGTATATCAGTTTAGAAGCGGATGACCGTACAGGGGCATCGACACAAGGCGAGAACCTACTCATTAACGGCGATCATTTCGATACCATCAAACGAATTCTAGTCTTTGCTTTTATCTATGAAGGCGTGCCGAATTGGGCGGCCACTGATGGCGTCGTTACCATTCATGCGCCTAATCAACCTCCTGTCGAAGTGCGTTTAGATCGTAGCGACAGCAAAGGCATGTGCGCAGTCGCGATGATTGAAAACGTCCGTGGCCAATTGTCGGTGACTAAACTGGTTGAGTATTTTCACGGCCATCCCGACATGGATAAATGGTTTGGTTTTGGCTTTAACTGGAAAGCGGGTAGTAAATAATTTTGTAGGCTGGGTTTTAACCCAGTACTTAGCGTTTTGTAGGTTGGGTTGTAACCCAACATCGGTTTGTTTGAGCAAATAGAGAGAGTAAACAACGTAATGGCACAATTTACCGTAACGGGCGATGTTGATCCGTTTTTGCATGTCACCTTGCAAGCAAATGAAAAGATTTATTGCGAATCCAACGCCATGGTGATGATGGAAAGTAATCTGGAGCTTAAAGGCAAAATGACTGGCGGTTTGGGCAGTGCCTTGATGCGTACCTTTGCCAACGGCGAGTCGTTTTTTCAACAGCATATTGAGGCGGTTCGAGGTGGTGGTGACTGCTTGTTAGCACCGGTATTACCAGGTTCTATTGAAGTGCTAGATGTCGGCACCACCAGTTATTTGATTACCGATGGTGCTTTTGTCGCCGCCGACAGTGGTGTCAGTTTAAAGGTACGAACACAGAGTTTAGGCACAGCCTTGTTTGGTGATACTGGTGGTTTCTTTATTTGCGAAGCCACAGGATTTGGCAAGTTGGCGGTATCAGGTATGGGTTCCAGTTTTGTATTGGATGTTGAGCCAGGCAAAGATATTGTCATTGATAACGCCCATGTTGTCGCATGGGATAGTAGCTTGCGTCACGAAGTATCCGTTACGACGAGTAGTGGTGGTTTGATGGGGCGTTTGGTGAATAGTCTAACTAGCGGCGAAGGCATGGTGTTGAAGTTTTCCGGCAAAGGCAAGGTTGTCATCTGTTCGCGTAACAAAGGCAATTTCATTTCATGGTTACGCAAAGCAACTAGCGGCAATGGTTGATTAATTTTTTAACTAGGAGAAGCAAAAATGGCAGTTAATTTACAGAAAGGGCAAAAAATTTCCCTCGAAAAAGAAGCGGGATCAGGGTTAACCAAAGTCACGATGGGCTTGGGTTGGGATGTCGCGAAAAAGAAAGGCTTTTTAGGCTTTGGTGGCGGGTCAGTGGATATTGATTTAGACACCTCGTGTTTGCTGTTTGATGAACAAGGACAAATGGTTGATATCGTTTGGTTTCGTCAATTACAAAGTAAAGATGGCAGTATCAAGCACAGTGGCGACAATCGCACTGGCGCCGGTGAAGGTGACGACGAACAAATTGTCGTTGATTTGACGCGTATTCCAGCCAATGTCAAAAGTTTGGTTTTTACTGTGAATAGCTTTACCGGTCAGAGCTTTGCCCAAGTTGAAAATGCCTATTGCCGTATCGTCAATGCGGGCAATAACCAAGAGGTGGCGCGCTATAACCTGTCCTGTCAAGGTGAACATTCAGCGCAAATCATGGCCAAGGTTTATAAACACAATGGCGAATGGAAAATGCACGCCATTGGCGAGAATGGCCAAGGTCGTACCTTTGAGCAATTGATTCCGCAGATTCGTAATTATTTATAATTGGCAGCCCTCTCTCTAACCATCTCCATCAGGGAGAGAGGACCAATGCTTTGCTCCCCTCGCCCTGAGGGAGAGGGGTTGGGGGAGAGGGCTCTTGATTCTGCCTCTCTGCACCTTAAGGCCAACTCATGATCCGTGTCTGGTACAACAAATCTTTTTCTTTTGTTTATGCAGTTATCAACTTAATTAAACAGCAAGATAGTACTCAAGAGTTTTACCTATTGGCCAGTCATAGCCAAGCACATGCGCGGGCGTTGTTGGTCGCCGACGAAGCCCATCTTGAGCCGGCGGGCTTGGCAGGAAAGGCCTATGTCGACTGGTGTTTGTCTTTCTGCCAGCAACAGCAAGTTGATGTGTTTATCGTCGGTAAAGAAGCACAAAGCATTGCGGCGTATCAGCCTCGATTTCAGGCTATTGGCACACGCCTGATGCTAGTCGCCGATGCCGCAACACTGGCGCTCATGGAAAATAAAGCCGAGTTTGCGAAACAATTGCCAGCAGAAATAGCATTGTTGCCCGATACTATTACCGTTACCACCGCCAAAGAGTTTCAATACGCCTATCAAGAGTTACGCAGCCGTCATCGGCGTGTCGCGGTCAAACCAGCGATTTCGGTATTTGGTTTGGGTTTTAGGGTAGTTGATGAGCGTCATAGTTGCTTGCAGCATATTCTCAAAGGTGATGAATACATTGTCAGTTTGGACGAGTTGCAATTGGCGATGACTAAACAGCCGAGTTACAGCAATTTGTTGGTGATGGAGTTTTTGGATGGCGATGAATGGAGTGTTGATTGTGTGGCTGATCAAGGGCAGTTGTGGGTCGCAGTACAACGGCGCAAAGCGATGCCGAACAAAGGCGTGCCGAGTCAATATATTGATAATAATGCAGAAATTGCGGCGATGTGTCAGCGCCTCGTTCAGCATTTACGCTTAAACGGCCAATTTAATATTCAGTTTCGTGCCGGTCAAAATGGCATTAGATTGTTAGAAATCAATGCCAGACCATCCGGTGGTATGGCTATGGCATGTTTAGCCGGTGTAAATTTGCCGTATATGGCGTTAAAAGGTTTGGTTTGTGGTTATCACTCCTTACCGACACCGCAGGTAAAAACAGGCATCTATGTAGGCGAAGTCAGTAGCGCCGTTGAACTCACAATGTGAATAAACAGGGAATAACAACATGGCATTAAGTTTAAAAAAAGGCGAAGGCCTATCACTGCGCAAAGAAGAAAACGATTTAACGCAGGTGACGATTGGCTTGGGTTGGGATATTGCTGACCCTGTGGAAAAAAAAGGTTTCTTTGGGTCATTATTTGCCGCCAAACCAGCAGAGTTTGATCTGGATGCGGTGGCGTTTTTGCTTGATGCCAATGGCAAAGTCGCGAGCATTGGCCCGCAGCAAGATTTAATTAAAGGCGATGTCATTTTCTTTAATAGTCAAAAACACCCGAGTGGCCATATTTGGTTGACGGGCGATAATCGCACCGGCGCGGGTGAGGGTGATGACGAACAGATCATCGTCAAACTGAACAGTTTAGGCACGCAATATCAACGCATTCTGTTTGTCGTGTCTATTTATCAAGGTATACAACGTCAACAGCATTTTGGCATGGTCAAAAATGCCTATATTCGTGCTGTCGATGGTAAAGGCAAGGAGTTGTGCCGCTATAACATCAGTGGCGATGCGTCGTACAACAATATGTGTTCATTGACTTTTGCCGAGGTCGTGCGTGAGGGCGGGGCATGGAAGTTTCGTGCAATTGGTACACCACATCCGGCCGATACCTTTGTTGAAGTCCTCAA